>JBHOTE010000033.1:0-20332 GCA_042584125.1 Bacteroidota bacterium | reverse complement strand
TTCATTTCCCTCAGAAGGAAATGAAAACACTGTAATTAACAATATTTCTTTTGAGCTTAAAAAAAATGAAATTTTGGGTATTGTTGGCGAATCAGGAAGCGGAAAATCAGTCTCGTCTTTGGCAGTTTTGGGTTTGCTTCCCAGAACAACCAAAATAACAGGTGAAATTTCATTTGTAGGAAAGTCGCTGAATAATCTATCAAAAAAAGAGTTTCGAAAAATACGAGGAAATGAAATCTCCATGATTTTTCAAGAACCAATGAGTTCTTTAAACCCTAGTATGACCTGTGGTAAACAAGTATTAGAAATACTATTACAACACAAAAAAATCTCAAAAAAGGAAGCACAAATTGAAGTTATTCACCTTTTTGAAAAAGTAAAATTACCGCGAGCAACCGAAATGTATGCCCAATATCCACATCAAATTTCTGGTGGACAAAAGCAAAGAGTAATGATTGCCATGGCAATTGCCTGCAAACCAAAAATTTTAATTGCAGATGAACCCACCACAGCACTTGATGTTACAGTTCAAAAAGAAATTATAAAACTGTTAAAAGAATTACAACAAGAAACAGGAATGAGTATTTTATTTATTTCACATGATCTTTCTTTAGTTTCTGAAATATGCAACCGAGTGGTCGTCATGTATAAAGGTAATATTATAGAACAAGGAGATGCTATAGAGCTTTTTCACAACCCTAAAGAAAACTACACCAAAGCCTTAATCAAATCTAAGCCTAGCCAAACTGAACGTTTAAAAAAACTACCTTCAGTAAAAGATTTTATTGAAAATACTTTTGAAAGCGAAATTTACACAAAAAAAGAAAGAGCCTTATTCCATAAGAAAATCTATAACAAACAACCGTTATTAGAAATTGACCAACTTAAAAAATATTATTTTGGAAACAAAGCCTGGTGGTTTCAAAAAAACACACCCGTAAAAGCGGTTGATGCTATTTCATTTAAATTATATGAGGGTGAAACCTTAGGTTTAGTAGGTGAATCTGGTTGCGGAAAATCTACATTAGGTAGAACAATTGTTCACTTAGAAAAAGCAACCTCAGGTACTATATTTTATCAAGGAAAGGACTTGACAAAACTTTCTAGTGCAGAAATAAAAACCCTAAGAAAAGACATTCAAATTATTTTCCAAGATCCTTTTTCTTCTCTTAACCCTAGAATTGTTGTAGGTGAAGCTATTTTAGAACCGATGAAAGTGCACAAGCTTTACAATAACGACCAAGAAAGAAAGGAAAAAGTTTTTGAAATTTTAGAAAAAGTAGGACTCAATAAAGAACATTATTACCGTTATCCGCATGAATTTTCTGGCGGACAACGCCAACGTATAGGAATAGCAAGGACTATTGGCCTACAACCGAAATTGATTATTTGTGATGAATCGGTGTCGGCCTTAGATGTTTCTGTACAAGCACAGGTATTAAACTTATTAAATGAATTAAAAGCAGATTTTGGGTTTACTTATATTTTTATTTCTCATGATTTGGCAGTCGTAAAATACATGTCAGATCAATTAGTGGTAATGAACCAAGGAAAAATTGAAGAAATTGGAGATGCAGATATTATTTATGAACACCCTACTTCAGCATACACAAAAAAATTAATCGACTCAATTCCTAAAGGGAAATAAAACTCAATTTCTTATAACTTTTACACACAATTATTATTTAAGAAGTAATGTTTTCAAGTTGATATCAAACCTACCATTATAAACTTCTATTATATCCGTTTCATCATCTTTATTTACTGCAACAAACTGAAAAGTACCTGATAATACCTCCTCATCAAATCTGGTTACACGAATGCTACCTGATTTTTCAGTTGAAAAATAAATATTATTATTTTTACTAATCGCAGCATATGAATAACCTAAGTCTTCCAAATATTTATACTCCCTAATTTGTCCTAAAACATAATGATTATTTGCAAGTCCTTCTAATCCTTTAATGGTTAAACTAATTCCATCATTATTACCCGCTTCATAATTCCCTGCTTCAATAAGTAAAATTCCTGAAGAACTTAATGTATAAGAAAGAGGCATCTCTACAGGAGTTCTTGAAAACGTATGATTTCCGACTACACCTTTTCTAGGAATTAAGACTTCACTATCAACAACACAGCCAAAAGTATTTTCTCCAGTCTCCGTAATTGCAGGTAACTCGTATTGCAACTCTTGCTTTAAATCTTGATAATCACATGATGAAAACACCAACAACAACACTATTATAAACACGAAATTAAATTTTATAGTTCTCATAGGTATAATTTTAAATTTTGCTACATATTAAAAGTACCACTTACCTACACAAACCACAATACCCATTTATGTGGATATTTTGCACTACCCATTTATTTGGTTACCATAAATTAATTACTTCTAGCTATAGAGATCAACAACAAAGATACTAGTAACATTATTTCAAAGAATTTAACAGTCTGTACTTCTAAAATGATAATTCAAAAAACGTATCTTGCAACACAAATTAACAACTCGATTTTTTCGCACAAAACACTGTTAATTTCAAAAAACATTGATAAATTTTTTTACCGTGAAAATTAAAATAATCTATATCCTCACTGCATTTGTACTTTTTTCTTGTGGTTCTAATCGAAACCTAAAAGACAGAAATAACGTGGTTGAAGAATCTTCAAAAAGAGTTATAAAAAACCACTACAAAAATGCTTTCAACCAAGAAACCTTAAGTGCAGATTTAAAAATAAATTTCAAGAAAAGTGGTAGTTCAAAAAGTTTATCTGTGGCATTAAAATTACAAAAAGACGAAACTATCTTATTGACAGGTTCTTTCTTTGGGTTCCCTATTTTAAAAGCACTAATAACTCCTGAACGGGTGAGTTATTATATAAAACCTTCTAAAACCTATTATGATGGCGACTTTACAGCTATTAGTAAATTATTAGGAACTGATGTGGATTATGAAATGGTTCAAAACCTTCTTTTAGGCGATGCCATTATAAAATTGAAGGCTTCAGATTATGATTCTAGTTTAGACAATTTATCTCATTTGTTAAGTCCAAAAGAAGCTAATGAATTAGCAAAAATTCTTTTTTGGATTCATCCGTTAAATTATAAAATTGAAAAACAGGAAGTAAAAAGTGACTCAAAAAACAGCTTCCTTTCTATTAGCTACAAAGACTTCAAAACAATAGACGAAACTTCTCTTCCGGGAACCATGATTGTTCAGGCAAAAGACGATAAAAACAATGCTACTATTCGCGTTGACTACAACTCTATTGAACTAAATAAAAAACTTTCTTTTCCATATAAAATACCTAAAGGATACAAAAGAGTAAAAAAATAATGCAGACAAATTCATTCCTTTTATTGCTAACTAGAAAAACAAATATTGTAACACATATACTTGTTTTTGTATTCATCTTTATTGCAAACACTAGCTATTCTCAAACTACAAGTCAAAAAAAACTTGAAGCAAAGAGAATGGAATTACAAAAGGAAATAAAAAAGATAAATTCGCTTTTATTTAATACTAAAAAAGAAGAAAAAAATCTTTTAAATCATGTAGGTGATTTAAAACAAAAAATTAGTGTTCGTTCAAAACTAATTACAACCATTAACAAACAAGCAAATAACCTGAACTCCCAAATAAGCAGTAACTCTAAAAAAATAATTGGTCTTAACAAAGAACTTAAAATTTTAAAAGAAGACTATGCCGACATGATTTACAAATCCTATAAAAGTAAATCGTTACAAAGTAGAATGATGTTTTTACTTTCATCAGATAGTTTTTTACAGGCCTACAAGCGTATTAAATACATGGGGCAATATACCGATTATAGAAAAAAACAAGGAGAAGCCATTGCTGCAAAAACGGAACAAATAAAAATCCTTAACGACTCTTTAAAAGTTCAAAAAGCAGAAAAAGAAAAATTAATTTCAGAACATAAAGAAGAACAGGCTATTATTGAAAAAGACAAAAAAGAACAAGAGACTTTAGTAAAAAAAGTAAAATCTAAAAGAAATAAATACGTAGCCGAAATAAAGCAAAAGCAAAAAGAAGAACGTAAAATAGATGCGCAAATTGAAAAGCTAATTCGCGAAGCTATTGCAGCTTCAAAGAAAAAAAGTGGCTCTAAAACAAAAGGGTTCCTACTAACTCCTGAAGCTAAAGCTTTAGCATCAAAATTTACCCTAAATAAAGGAAAACTTCCTTGGCCTGTAATCAACGCATTGGTCATTAGAAATTTTGGTAAAATCCCTCATGAAACTTTAAGCGGAATCACCATACGAAGTAACGGAATACATATTGCTACCAATAATGGTGCAGAAGCAAAAGCAATATTTGAAGGAAGAGTTTTGGCTATTCAAATGGATTCAAGTGGGCTGAAAACGGTAATGATTCAACATGGTAACTATATTTCAGTATACAAAGGATTAGATACTGTTACCATACAAAAAGGAGACAACGTATCTGTAAAACAAACATTAGGGAAAATACATACCGACAAAGTAACTGGTAAAACCATTTTAAAATTCCAAATATGGAAAGATAATATGACCAAAGAAAACCCTAAATACTGGTTATTACGTCTGTAAAATTACGCAAACAAAGATTTCAATTCAGTGGCATCTTCAGGGTTCAATTTCCCTGAAAGCACCAAACTTAATTGCCTCCTTCTTAAAGCAGCATCAAAGCGTTGTTTTTCTAAATCTGTTTCTGGCAATATTTCTGGAATACGCAAAGGATTTCTGTGCGCATCAACAGCAACAAAAGTATAAATACCTTCATTTACCTTAGTTTTTTTTCTTGATTTCCTGTCTTCAATCCAAACATCGGCATACACTTCCATAGAAGTAGAAAAAGCTCTAGAAACTTTTGCCTCTATCGTAACTGTAGTTCCTAAAGGTACGGGCTTACTAAAAGCAACATGATTTACCGATATGGTCACACAAATAGCATTTGAATGCCTTTGAGCAGCAATACAACATATTCTATCCATTCTCGACAATAATTCACCTCCAAACAAACTGTCTAAAGCATTCGTGTCACTAGGTAAAACTAAATCGGTAGCTATGGATAATGATTCTTTGGCTGGTTTTGACTTCATAAGTAGAGGTGTTTTAATTCCCTGTAAATTACAAAAATTTTATTCATTAAATTATTTTTCATCAACTCGATTTTCGTTTTTTATACGGATAAAAACACTATTTTCGAATAAAAACCATAATTAACTTAACAAAAACCTATATATTAGTGTTTTATATAACTCATATGTGAAAAAAAAACAGTTCATTTGCATTCTTTTATTTTGAATAACTAATTAACCATGAAAAACCAAGTAACCCAAAAGCAAATAGACAAAAGTATTGAGCTTGCCGAAAGACTTCAAAAGCCTCAAGAAAATGCCAAACCAAATCTTTTCTCAAAAAGAATGGGGCCCATCATTGATACGCCAAGTGCAAAAACTTTTTTAATTAGTATGATGGACACTTCTTTTAGGTCTTCGAACCATAAAAGAACTGCTGATTATGTAATGCAGCTGATTAAAATCAATGCAACTTATCAAAAAGTGTTTAGTAGTACAGAAAAAGTACTGATAAAATTGTTCAAATTTATTGGACATAAACTTCCTTCAATTAGTATTCCTTTAATGCTAAAACAAGTAAAACAGGTTACAGGACCTATCTTGTTTTTTGTGGGTGATACAAAATTTAACAAACATGCTAAATCAAGAAAAGTAGAAGGTGTACAATTAAATGTAAACTTAATTGGTGAAGCATTGATTGGTGAAGATGAAGCTGCTCAAAGAATTGAAAGCTACAAAGGTTTACTTCAACAATCAGATGTAGATTATATTTCTATCAAAATTTCTACTATTTCTTCACAAATTAAACCTTTAGCCTTTGAAGAAACAACAAGTTCTTTAATTACTAAACTATCTATCCTGTACGATGAGATTTTAAAAATTGAACAAGAAACTGGCGAGCTAAAATTTGTAAATCTTGATATGGAAGAATATCGTGATTTAGAAATTACTCTAGCCTTGTTTATGAGAACGCTAGACCTTCCCAAATATAAAAACCTAAGAGCTGGTATTGTATTACAAGCCTATTTACCAGACTCGTATAATGCAATGTTACGCTTGCAAAAATGGGCTAAAGAAAGAGTGATCAACGGTGGTGCTCCAATAAAGGTTCGTTTAGTAAAAGGTGCCAATTTAGAGATGGAAAAAACAGAATCTTCATTCCATGACTGGCCAGTTGCTCCTTACGGATCTAAACTAGATACCGATGCAAACTATAAAAAGATTTTATTAGAAATGCTGTGTAAAGATTCTGCCCCATACTTAAATGTAGGTGTTGCATCTCACAATGTTTTTGATTTAGCATTTGCTTTAAACCTAGTAAAAGAACAGCAAATTGAAAAACATGTAGACTTTGAAATGTTGGAAGGAATGGCTAATGAAACTGTTTACGAATTGTTACAACAAAAAGTAAACTTGCTACTATATACGCCAATTGTAAAACCTGAGAACTACAATAGTGCCATTGCTTATTTGGTAAGACGATTGGACGAAGGTACACAAGAAGGAAACTTCTTAAAAGAAGGATTTGGATTAAAAACCAACTCAGGACAATGGAATACTATCAAAAAACAATTTACAGATTCTGTTGAAAGAATTAAAACTGTTCAAGAACATTCTAATAGAATTCAAAACAGAACTACTTACACTCCTACTAAACAAGAGACTTTTGCAAATGTTGCAGATACTGATTGGGTACTTGCTCACAATAGAGCTTGGATCAATGAAATGAAAAAACGCTGGGAATCGCCTTTAACTATTTTAGGCGAAAAAATTCCAGTTATCAATAGCTTCCCTGCTAAAGAGAGAGAAACTATAGAAGTAGAAGCTTGGAACGGAACACATCCATGGAAATATGAAATTGCAGACCTACAAGATTATACGGATGTAATTGAATCAGGTTCTGAATGGTATGATTTTTCTAAAGAAAAAAGAGCCGACTTATTAAGAGCTGCTGCTGTAGAAATGGAAAACAACAGAGCAGATTTAATTGGTGTTGCTATTGCTGAATTAGGAAAAACTGCGGCTGAAGTTGATGTAGAAGTTTCAGAAGCAATTGACTTTGCAAACTACTATGCTCAAAGTGCATTAGACTTAGTAAACAAAGAAGGTATTGAAAGTACTTCTGAAGGAATTAACCTTGTATTGTCTCCATGGAATTTTCCAATTGCAATTCCAATTGGTGGTGTTTTAGCTTCGTTAGCCGCAGGTAAAAGAGTTATCTTAAAACCTTCTCAAAATGCTGCTGCATCAGGATATCTAGTAGCAAAAACCCTATGGGATGCTGGTATTCCTAAAAGTGCATTTGCATTTATGCCTACAGAAGAAAGCAACCTAGATTCTTTCTTAACAAATCCTGAGGTATTTGACGCTGTTATTTTAACAGGTGGTACAGATACAGCAAACTTCTTGCTTGAAAGAACTCCAAAATTAAAATTATATGCAGAAACTGGTGGTAAAAACGCAACAATTGTTTCTTCATTGTCTGACCGAGAGCAAGCTATTAACAATGTTGTTCAATCTGCTTTCGGAAACTCTGGACAAAAATGCTCTGCAACTTCAGTTTTAATTTTAGAAAAAGAAGTCTACAACGATAAACATTTTAAAATCTTATTAAAAGATTGTTTGTTGAGTAAAAAATATGGAAACCCTTGGGAATTCGATACTGACTTTGGTCCTTTAGCTGTAAAAATTTCAGAAAAACTAAAACGCGTATTAAAAGAAACAACTGATGAGCAATGGCTGGTAAAACCTACATTAAAAGGAGATTTCTTATTATCACCAGGAATTAGATGGGGCGTTACAACAAATGATACTATTTATAAAGAAGAGCTCTTTGGTCCCATCCTTTCTGTAATGAAAGCCAACAATTTAAAAGAGGCAGTACAAATGGTGAATGATATTGACTATGGATTAACTAGTGGTATTGAAAGTTTAGATCCTACTGAAGTTGACTATTGGTTAAACAACATAAAAGCAGGTAACTTGTATGCAAACCGTTCAACTACTGGTGCTATTGTACAAAGACAACCTTTTGGAGGTATGAAAGCTTCTTGTTTTGGTTTTGGAATGAAAGCAGGTGGACCAAACTATGTTGCTCAATTTTTAAACAAAGTAGAGAAAGAAAACTCATTAGAGGCTGTTAAAACATCCTATCAAAATGCTTACGATTCTCACTTCTCAAAAAGCATAGATTACGCAAAGTTAAGAGGACAACACAACATAAATGTATACTTAAAGCCAAAACAAATAATAGCTTGTATTGACAGTGAGGTGAGCAAAGATGCAATTGAAAAAGTTAAATTTGTTGCTGAAATATTAAATGTAACTATAAACTTTTGTGCCACAGAAGCTTTGGAAGGATTAGAGAATCTAACAATTCTAAACAAGTGGACAGATCTTAATTTAAAAGTAGATCATGACACCGTTATAAGAGCTTTAAACTACCATACAATAAGTGAAGACTTCTTAAAATTCTGTCATAAAAAAGCAATACATATTTATGGAGATACTCCTAGTAATTACGGTAGATACGAATTACTAAACTACTTAACAGAACAAAGTCGCTCTATAAACTACCATAGATATGGTAATTTAATGGGTAGAGATAAAATTGACGCTTAACATACTTACCCCTGATTATTTTTAAAGGTTGTTCTGAAATTCAGAACAACCTTTTTTCTTTTATAGAAGACCTCCTTCGTTTTTGATATCTTTGTTAAAAACCTTTTAGATGTCGTTTACCCTGAATTCTTTCAACTCCAAACTACCAAAAGTAAAAACCACCATTTTTACTACAATGAGTAAGCTAGCAAAAGAGCATGATGCTATCAATTTATCTCAAGGTTTTCCCGATTTTGATAGCCCAAAAAATTTACTAAACGAAGTCCAAAAGGCAATGCAAACAGGGTACAACCAATATGCACCTATGGAGGGAATTCTTGAACTTCGTGAAATAATTTCAGAAAAATTCTCTCAACTTTACAACAGCTATTATTGTCCTGAAAATGAAATTACAATTACCTCAGGGGCTACTCAAGCAATATATACGGCTATTTCTACATTTGTATATCCTGGTGATGAAGTAATATTACTAAAACCCTGTTTTGATTGTTATGAACCAGCTATTGAAATTAACGGAGGGATTTCCGTACCTCTTCAATTAGAAGCACCTAATTACGAAATAAAATGGGAGGACTTTAAAAAGAAAATTTCGACCAAAACAAAAATGGTCATCATTAACACACCCAACAACCCAACAGGAACTCTATTAAACAAAAAAGACCTTCTTGCTTTGCAAGAATTATTAAAGGGAACAAACATCCTATTACTTTGTGATGACGTTTATGAACACATAATTTTTGATGAAGAAAATCATCAAAGCGCTTGTCTATATCCCCAACTAAAAGAGCGAGCGATAATCGCTTCTTCTTTTGGAAAAACTTTTCATATTACTGGTTGGAAAGTTGGTTATTGCTTAGCTCCTAAAGAATTAATGCACGAAATAAGAAAAGCTCATCAATTCACTGTTTTTTGTGTAAGTCATCCTTTTCAAAAAGCACTGGCAAACTACTTAAAAGAGCCACAACATTATCTTGAATTAAATAATTTTTATCAGAACAAACGCGATTTATTTTTATCAAATCTAAAAGGTTCTAAATTCAAGTTTACACCCACAAAAGGAACTTATTTTCAGTTATTAGATTATACAAAAATAACCCAAGAAAATGATGTAGATTATGCGTTACGATTGGTGAAAGAAAATAAAATTGCTTCTATTCCTATATCACCCTTTAACACAAATTCAATAGACCCCAAAACCTTGCGATTTTGTTTTGCGAAAAAAGATGAAACTATAAAAAAAGCTGCTGAAATATTATGCAAGATCAACTAAAAATAACGCTGATACAACACGATACTTTTTGGAGAGATATTCCAAAAAACTTAAGATCTCTTACTCTTTTGATCAATTCATTAAGTGAAAAAACGGATTTGATAGTGCTCCCTGAAATGTTTTCTACTGGCTTTGACATGGAGCCAAAAATAGCTGCAGAAACAATGGAAGGTTCCGCTATAAAATGGATGCAAGCAACTGCAAAAGAAAAAATTACAGCGATTGCCGGAAGTTTAATAATTGTTGAAAACGAACAATTTTACAATCGTTTTGTATTTGTTCATCCATCTGGTGCAATGGTACATTATGACAAAAAACATCTGTTTAGTTTTGCCGGGGAAGACGCCATTTATACCGCAGGAGAAAATAGATTGATTTTTGAATACAAAGGTTGGAAAATAGCTCCTTTTATTTGTTACGACCTTCGTTTCCCGGTTTGGTCTAGAAATACTGAACTTTATGATGTAGCTATTTATTCTGCCAATTGGCCAAAACCAAGAATTACTGCTTGGGATACTTTATTAAAAGCAAGGGCAATTGAAAATTTAAGTTATGTGGTAGGAGTTAACAGAATAGGAATAGATGGTAATAATTATGAATATTCAGGGCATTCACAAGCTTTTGGACCTCTTGGTGAAGAATTAGGTACCATCCCCAAAAACAAAACAGCTACACTAACTATTAGCCTTGAAAAAAACAATTTACTAGATACAAGACAAAAATTTCAATTCTTAAACGACAGAGATGAGTTTGAGTTATCCTAAAAATAAAAAAATGAATACTTTAAAAAACGAATTCCTAGAAATAAAAATAAAAGATACTGGATCTGAATTGTCAAGTATTATTGCAAATGGAAAACAATATTTATGGGAAGGAAATCCTGAGTTTTGGGGAGGCCAAGCACCTATATTATTTCCCTTTGTTGGCCGTTTAAAAAACGATAAATATGTTTATAACGAAAAAACATATTCACTGCCCCAACATGGCTTCTACAGAAAAAACAATGAAATACAATTAAGCAATAAAACAACGAACAGCTTATCTTATACTCTTAAAAACTCTATAGAAAGTCTAAAAGTTTACCCTTTTCATTTCGAAATAATAAATACGTACTCTATAGAAAAAAATATCATTACCATCCATCATGAAATAAAAAACACAGGGAATGAAACAATGTATTTTTCAATAGGAGAACACCCTGCTTTTAAGTGTTCATTGCAAAACCCAAATGAAAGCTACGACAACTGCTATTTGGAATTTGAAAAACCTGAAAATACAGAAATCCACCTTATAGATAATGGCCTTATTTCTAATTCAACAGAACCCTTATTAAACAACACCAATATCCTAAACCTACAGGCTTCTAGTTTCGAAAAAGATGCTATGGTCATAAAAAAAATGGCTTCTAAAAAAGTTTCTCTAATAAATAAAAAGGAAGGAAAACTAGTTACGCTAAAATATGAAGATTTTCCTCTGCTAGGAATTTGGTCCAAACCTAAAGCACCGTTTGTTTGCATAGAACCTTGGTTAGGAATTGCTGACAGTGTAAACAGCACTCAGAAAATTGAGGACAAAGAAGGAATTATTTCATTAGAAGAAAATAAAACCTTTACAGCTTCATATACTATAGAAGTACATGCATAAAAAAAGCGCTAAAGAAATTTAGCGCTTTTTTTTATTTATTTTACCACCAATGGATTCATCCATTTAAATTGATAATCTGTATTAGGAACTACAATTCTTTCTGCAATTCTTCTCATTCTATCTGGCAATCTCATTAAATAAGTTCTTGCTTTATCAGCCTCTGGTGTTAATCCAGTAAACTTATCTATTTCCCAAGCTTTGTTTAATTTTTCTAATATGTCTATATAGTCATACGCTGTATAAACCCCTGCTCTTTGTGCAACATCAGAAAAACGATCAAATAAGCTTGCCTTCTTTTCAAAAGACTCTCTTAAGTACATTGCAGGCATTTCAATTTTATGTTTCATCATATCACAAAATGCAATCATCATTTCACTAGGGTCTACTGCAAATATTTGACGAATAAATTCTACATATGCCAAATGGTGTCTCATTTCATCACCAGCAATAATTTTTGACATTTTAGCCAACCCTTTCATTCCTGCTTTACGTGCCAATTTAGCTACATTGTTATGAGAAACATAGGTTGCTAATTCTTGAAAACTTGTGTAAACAAAAGTTTTATAAGGATCTTTAGCAGTACCAATATCAAATCCATCAGCTACTAAGTGTTGCGTTGTAATTTCTACTTCACGCATATTAACACGACCTGATAAATAAATATATTTATTTAGCACATCACCATGTCTATTTTCCTCAGCTGTCCATCGACGTATCCAACTAGACCATCCTTTTTCTTCACCGTGTTGATCTATCCCGTCCAAATCAAGCAACCAAGACTCATAAGTCGGCAAAGCTTCCTCAGTAATCATATCTCCAACTAGTGAAATCCAAAAATCGTTATCTAATTCTTTAGATAATTCTCTAATTTCTTTAACCTCATCAATAAAACTATCTGATTGAGGATTCGGTAAAAAATCTGTAGGCTGCCAAATTTCTTCTGGTGAAATTAAAAATTTCCCAAAAGTTGTTTCTATATCTTTTTCAAGTGATAGCATCACTTCTTTTCTTACATTATTTATAGACATCGAATAGTATTTTTAAATTAGCTGTAGCTTACAAAGTTACAGAGTTTTTAATGGTTTTCTCCACTTTTTGAAATAAATCCTCAAAGCTCATAGAATTTACAGCCACTGGTTCGTGAACTTCAATCTTCATTTTCACCCCTAAACCTAAAGGAAAACTACCGTTTACACCTAGCTTCCAAGAGTTGTTTATTGTTAATGGAAGTATGTATGCTGAAGGTGCATATTTAACTAAAAGCTTTAATCCACTTTCTGAAAATCGCTTTGGAACTCCTGTTTTACTTCTTGTTCCTTCAGGAAAAATTACTCCAGCCCAATTATTTTTTTCTAAACTCTTAGCAAATTTTGCCAACGCACTAAGCGATTGTCTTGGGTCCTTACGATCAATTAATACAGAACCTCCGTATTTTAAATTAAAGGAAACACTAGGAATTCCTTTTCCTAATTCTTTTTTCGACACAAACTTAGGATGTGTGCCTCTTAAGTACCATGAAATCGGTGAAATTTCATTTGCATTTTGATGGTTAGAAACAATAATCAAAGGGACATCTTTAGGAATTTTTTGATTATTTATAAATTCAATTCTTGTTCCTAAAACGTATAAACTCCACAACAAAAAATAGTTTAACAAATCTACAGATTTTTTATGCGCCGAGTACCCAAAAACCTTCAGCGCAAACCACTGAATAGGATGAAATAGACAGATAAAGAAACCAAAAATCAGATAATGTAATACCGACAGTGGATAAGAAAGAATCTTTTTAAAAATATACATTTCAAAAATTTATTTTACATCCATTGATTCCAAGGAATACGTGCTAATATAAGCACCAAAGCAACTCCGTAAAAAAGCACAAATGCTTTAAATTTTGCAGCATCTGTAGTTTGTTTTTTATGCTTAGACCATCCCACAGTAATTAAAGCAATCGCTAAAATCATCATTAATGGATGTTCCACTAATAGCAATCTGCTTTGAGAGACTTTCATTACATTTCCAAAACCAAGTACTTTTGAAGTCTTGTATAAGGGAGACATAAAATACCACCCTAAACCTATTAACAATTGAATATGAGAAAAAATTAAAGTAAACAACCCTAATTTTAAATCTTTTGCTTGAAATTCTTTTTTAGATGTTAATCCAATCACCGCGTTAACAACTGTTATAATCAAAACTGCTAATACTAGGTATGCCCAATACGAATGTACTTCTTTCATAATTTATGATAATTTTAGATTGCAAATGTACTAAAAAGATTTTTTGACAAAGCTAACGAATAACCCCAATGTATTCTCCTTCTTTAAACAATACATCTTCTGCTATATTTTTTACTTCGATTTAAAACAAAAAAAAGGGCTTTCATTAATGAAAGCCCTCATCTCGTATTTTAAGGCTTACGAAGTATATTTCTCAGCATAAATTTTATTTGCCAATACTTTTCCTAGTTCTACTCCCCATTGGTCATAACTATAAATATTCCAAATAATTCCTTGTACAAAAATTTTGTGCTCGTACATAGAAATTAAACTTCCTAAAGATGTAGGTGTTAGTTTTTTAATTAAAATTGAATTACTAGGTTTATTACCCTCAAACACTTTAAACGGAACTACAGACTCACTTGTTTTTCCTTCAGCAATAACTTCTTCTTTTGTTTTTCCATTAGATAAAGCCTCTTGTTGTCCGTAATAATTAGACATTAATTTATTATGATGCTCTTCTTTTCCGTATAAAGATTCTTCATAGCCAATAAAATCACAAGGAATTAATTTGGTTCCTTGGTGTACCAACTGCATAAAAGCATGCTGCATATTTGTACCTGTACTTCCCCAAACAATTGTTCCTGTTTGGTAATTTATAGCATCTCCATTTCTATCAACACTCTTACCATTACTTTCCATAATAGCTTGTTGCAAATAAGGAGTCAATTTTTCTAAATATTGTGAGTAAGGTAAAATTGCTTCCGTTTCAGCACCAAAGAAATTGTTATACCAAATACTTAACAAAGCTAAAACTACTGGAATGTTTTTTTCAAATGAAGCTGTCTCAAAATGGTTATCCATATCTGAAGCTCCATTTAGCAATGCTTTAAAATTATCAAAACCAACAGCCAAACTAATTGATACTCCTACGGCACTCCATAAAGAAAAACGACCACCAACCCAGTTCCACATTGTGAAAACATTGTCAGCGTCTATTCCAAAGTCTGCAACAGCCTCTGCATTGGTAGAAACCGCAGCAAAATGCTTCGCCACATCAGCTTCGGTAGCAGATTGTAAGAACCATTCTTTAATGGTTAAAGCATTTGTAATTGTCTCCTGAGTTGTAAAGGTTTTAGAAACAATTAAAAACAAGGTTGTTTCTGGATTTAAATTCTTGATAATCTCAGAAACGTGATCTCCATCAACATTTGACACAAAGTGTGTCGTAAGTGGTGTTTTGTAATATTGCAAAGCATCAACCACCATACGTGGTCCTAAGTCAGACCCACCAATACCTATATTGACAACATCTGTAATAGCTTTTCCAGTATACCCTTTCCAATCACCAGAAACTACTTTATTTGTAAAGCCTTCTATTTTAGCTAAAGTTGCTTGCACATCATCTACAACATTTTCTCCTTCAACCCATACTTCTTTAGAAGTACGCAAAGCTGTATGAAGCACTTCTCTTCCTTCTGTTGCATTAATTTTTGCTCCTCCAAAATATTTTGAAATTGCATCTTTCAACCCTGACTCATCAGCCAACTCAACTAATAATTGTAAAGTCTTGCTGTCTATTCTATTCTTAGAAAAATCTACATCAAAGTCGTTAAACTGAATGCCAAATTCTTCTTTTCTGTTCTCATTATCTGCAAATAAACTTCTTAAATGCGTGTCTTTAATTTCTGAAAAATGAGCTTCTAATTTAGCCCAAGCTTCTGTTGTGGTTGGATTTACATTTTTTAATGCCATCTTACTATCGTTTTAATTTTTAGTTTCCACATTTTCAAAACCAATCTTATCCAAAGATTCTTTGATGGATTCTATATGTTCTAAATAATGTGGTTTTATTGATTTTTTCATTGCTTCAGCAGCAGGTAACTTTTGTTTTAATGGATCAACTTGAACTCCATTTTTCCAAAACCTATAACAAACGTGAGGTCCGGATGTACTTCCTGTCATTCCTACATATCCAATAACATCACCTTGCTTTACATACTGACCCACCTTCACTTTTCGGCTTTTCATATGTAAATATTGGGTTGAATAGGTTGAATTATGACGAACTTTCACATAATTTCCATTGGCTCCCTTGTACCTAGATTCTATGACTCTACCATTGGCTGTACTCATAATTGGACTTCCAATAGGAGCAGCAAAATCAGTTCCTTTATGTGCCTTTACACGACCATAGTGGGCGATTTTTCTTTTAAGATTGTAGCGTGATGAAATTCTACTAAATTTTAATGGCGCTTTTAAAAATGCTCTTCTTAAATGTTTGGCATTTTCATCATAATATTCTTCTATTCCAGTGATAGAATCTGATACATATTTGAATGCGTAAAAAGGTTTTCCTACATGTTCAAAATAGGCAGCTTTTACTCTTCCTATCCCTGCAGAAATAGTATCATCAATATATTTTTGCTCATAAATAACTTTAAACTTGTCATTCTTTTGCAGTCTAAAAAAATCAATTGTCCAAGCGTATATTTCTGATAAATCATTTGCTAATACAGCATTTACACCTTGTTTATCAATAGACTCTGATAGCGAACTAGTAATGATACCTGAAGCGCTCTTTTCAACAATTTTAATTGGCTTTTGAATTCTTTCTGCTACAACAACAGAATCTTTAAAATCAATAACCGTATAATTGATTAAGTCGTGCTGATAAATAAAAACTTGTGCTTTTTCTGTAGAGTCTTTTTTTGCTAAAACCATATAAGGTTTCCCTGCTCGTAATCTTCTAACGTCGAAGATTCCTTTTACTTTTTTAGAAATTTCTAATATTTTTGGATACCAAATATGGTGTCTATCTAAAATCTCACCGAAACTTTCTCCATGTTCAACAGTATCTTTTACAACCTTAAAATCTTTTAGTTTATAACCGAATTTGTAGATAGGCTTTGGCACAACTATCTTTTCTTCTTGCTTTTTCTCATCAGGCTTGTCGTTTCCACAAGAATATAGGATAAACACAAAGCTAAATAGTATAAAAAGATATTTCAAAAGATTGGAATTTTGTAATTTTTCTAGCTGCGAATTTACGATTTTTCTTACAAAATAATGTGAAACGGATGAGACAATCCTTTGTACTCATGTAAATCTACTTTTATGGATCCAACAGCCAAAGATGCTTTAATACGAATTGGAATTTTATTTGCATCTGATGAAACCCATAAGGTTAAACTTTCTTCGGCTTTAAAGACTCTTCCAGACTGCACTAAGGGACGCAATTTATAACAATTAACTTTTCCGAATTTAGTACTCAATGTTTCTTTACCTAAGTATTTTAATTTGAAAGGAAATTTTTCTGCATCGAAGAACATATCCAAACCAATACTTTCTCCAATTTTTAGAGAATCTATCTGTTCATTACGCAAGCTATAAAAAGCAGAAATCATATCCTGAACATTAGATACAGCAACTTCATTTTTTGTTTTATTCTTATGATCTACTATACGTGCAATCCTATTTTTATGATCAAAATAAGTATCTCTATTAATCGTATAACCACCTTCGTCCACTCTTCTAATAAAATGAACTGGTAATTGTGACTTTTTATCTACTTTAGATTCATAGGTGTCTCGTACTTTAAAAAACCAATTGGCCATGCCGGTAGTCCAACCTTTTCCTTTAAAGTAAAATAAATCTTTTTCTTGATCCTCAACTTCATCTACAGTCAAACTTGCATACCCCGCATTAATAATTCCATAGTGAATTCTATATTTTAACCATTCTCCTTTATCAAAGGCAAAATCTTTTTTTTGAGCAAAAAGAATTCCAGAGAATAAAAAGATAAAAATGTAAGCGATTTTTTTCATGATTGTAATTGATTAGGTTTTCGAAAAAACAACTACAGTGCCAAAAATAAAAAAGCTTAACGATATTTACGTTAAGCTTTTGTGAAAATGTTTTTTACCAGCATTAAATAAGACTGCTGATATCTATTACTTTTTTTATTTGTGGAGCATGCTTTTTTACAGAAGCTTCTACCCCATTTCGTAAAGTCATTTGATTGATAGAACAACCCACACAAGCTCCTTCCAATTTTACTTTTACAATATCGTCTTCAATAGAAACCAATGAAATATTTCCTCCGTCTGAAATTAAAAACGGACGAATTTCTTCCAACGCTTTTTCAACAACACTTATCAATTCTTGTTTTTCCATTGCAACATATATTATTTAGTAGAACAACCACTCATTGTAGTAATCTTAACTACTTCTGTTTCTGGTAAATCTTCGTTTCTTTTAACCAATTGTGTTAGCATATTTTTAGTAATATCACTAAAAGCATTTTCCAATGGAGTGTTTTGTTGTAAAGCAACAGGGTGACCTACATCTCCAGCCTCTCTAATGCTTTGCACCAACGGAACTTCTCCTAAAAATGATGTATCAATATCTTCTGCTAAGTTCTTCGCACCATCCTGACCAAAGATATAGTATTTATTCTCTGGTAATTCAGCAGGAGTAAAATAACTCATGTTTTCAACAATCCCTAAAACAGGAACGTTAATATTTTTTTGTTGAAACATAGCAACTCCTTTCTTTGCATCTGCTAAAGCAATATTTTGAGGTGTACTAACTACAACTGCTCCTGTAATTGGCAATGCCTGAACAATTGACAAATGAATATCACCTGTTCCGGGAGGCAAGTCAATTAACAAGAAATCTAATTCTCCCCAATCTGCATCAAAAATCATTTGGTTCAATGCTTTTGAAGCCATTGGTCCTCTCCAAATAACAGCCTCATTAGGATTCGTAAAAAAACCTAGTGACAACAATTTAATCCCATAATTTTCTACAGGTTTCATTTTAGAACGCCCATCAACCTCAACAGAAATTGGCTTTTCTTTGGCTACATCAAACATTAAATGCATTGATGGCCCATATACATCGGCATCTAAAACACCGACTTTAAAGCCCATTTTTTGAAGTGTTACTGCTGTATTCGCTGTAATTGTAGATTTACCAACACCTCCTTTACCAGAAGCAATGGCAATGATGTTTTGAATTCCTGGAAGTTTATCTCCCTTTATTTCATTTGGATTTTTTTTCTTTTCAATTGGCTTTGTAGCAACATTTACTTTAACAGTTGCTTCTGCTGAAACTTTTTCTAAAATTACTTTTGTAATTTCTGATTCTATCTTTTTCTTAGCCTGTAAAGTAGGATTGCCTATAGCAACATCAACTACGACTTCATTTCCAAAAATAACGATGTTCTTCACGTTGTTATTTTCTATCAAACTCTTTCCCTCTCCTGGCGCTGTAATTGTATCTAAAGCCTTATTAACAGCTTCTTTTTGGATGCTCATATTTTCAATAATTTATGAGCACAAATATACTAGGAAAACTTTAGAAAAATAGACCTATCTATATTTATTCTCGATAAGGTTGTAGTTGCTAAAAAAAATTTACAATTCTGCATTAGGATCCCAATAAACAGTAGAAAAATCTTGAATTTGATTTTCAACAATCTTTATCCCCTCACTCTCTAATAATTGCTGCATAAGGTTTTTACCTTCAAAATGATGCTTCCCTGTTAACAAACCTTTTCTATTGACAACTCTATGAGCCGGTATGGATAAATCACCATGAGAAGCGTTCATAGCCCATCCTACCATCCTAGCCGACTTTGCAACTCCTAAGTATTTTGCAATAGCACCATAACTAGTAACCTTACCATAGGGTATTTGTTTAGCTACTTCATAACACCTTTCAAAAAAATTCAGTTCTATTTTCAATTTGGTAGTTTGTAAGTTCAGATAATAAGAATTATTCTACAAATAATTACAATTTATTTCTGACATTCAAATTTTCACCTAAAAAATTATTCTGCTATTACAAGATCTTCATCGGTCAATAAATCTTCATTATTAAACCTTAAAAACAACTGAGCTACCGCAATGGTATCTTTTTCACAGTAATTAGCTATCCTTTTCAAATCCTTATTTTTATAGTACACCTCAGCCACTTGACTCCCATCAATATCTTCTTTTGGAGAAGGAATTTCTAATAAATTAGTTAACAATTTTAAGGATGTATAATGTTTATAGTCCCCAAACTTCCATAGTTCAAGAGTATCTAAATGAGGGACTTCCCAAGGTTTCTTCCCAAACAAATTCAACTTTTGGGGTAAATTAATTCTATTTACAATCATTCTTCTAGCAATAAACGGAAAATCGAATTCCTTTCCGTTGTGCCCACAAAGCAAATGCTGCGGTCTGCTAAAATGATTGTCTAAAAGCTCTTTGAATTCACTCAGTAGCTTCGCTTCATCATCACCATAAAAAGATTTTACTCTAAAGGAGACCTCCACTTTAGAGTTGACAAAATACCCAACGGAAATACACACTATTTTTCCAAATTCAGCCCATATTCCTGCTCGTTCATAAAAGTCTTCTGGTGTAATCTCTGATTCTTTTTCTGTTTTAGCCTTTCTTTGATAAGCTGTTTTTTGACTAAAAAGTTCTTTTTTTATCTCTGAAAG
>JBHOTE010000032.1:0-20736 GCA_042584125.1 Bacteroidota bacterium | reverse complement strand
CAGATCTCCTATTTTTGAATTTCTCATTATCCGGATTCAAATGTAACGTTTCGTTCATAAGATATCTTGGCTATTATACATATGTTAGCCGATTAAGATTACTATTTAACCCCTCAAAAAAAACTGTTACAATCAAATTGACCATAACAGCTTGTAAATTACTGTATTATAAACATTTTACTTGGTAACAAAACTCCAAATTTGACCAATACTTACTCCTCCGTTACCGTCTTTTACAACAACTTTAAAGTAATAAGTAGTTGCTGCTGTTAATCCAGTTGCATTATAAGTAGTTGCTGACTGATCCGTTACTACTTTTGTGGTTGGATCCGCATTGGTATCTAAATAAACATCAAATAATAAAGCATCATTATCAACATCAGAAGCTGACCAACTTAAAGTAGTACTGGTTCCGTCAACCTCGGAATCCATTGATGGTGCCAATAATGTTGGAGCAAAAGGTAAATGATTTGAAGTTCCTTCTCCTTCTGTTAAAAACTGACTCACTGAAGTATAAGCACTTTCAGCACCTTTGCTATCAACTGCCTTTATTCTCCAATAATAAGCCTTACCTTTACTTAATGTGATGAATTTTGATGAAGAAAAACTACTCTCATTTTTTGCTAAAACTGAAAAAGAATTGTCCTCTGAAATTTCAATTTTATAGGTAATTCTATTTCCTTCCTTATCTGTAGATGTATTCCATTCAAAATTAATGCTAGCATCTAAACAAAGAGTATTATCTACCGGATATACTTGACTTGGTGCTGTTGGTGCTGTATTTTCTTCTACTGGTTTCTCATCCATCTCATCACCGCCTCCTCCACAAGAAACAATCATCCCTAAAACTAATCCTAAATACAAATATGCTTTTTTCATCTTATCTTTTTATAATATTCTTCAATCCAATCAAAATTAAGAAGTACTTTTCTATAAAGTATCCTGTACTATTATGGATAAAAAACTACTCCATATAGAACAATTCTTCCAAAGGAATAGATACTGGCGAATTATCTGGATTTACTTCCATTATATCAGCCATAAAATCCCACCATTTTTTTACGATTTCATTATTTGCTAAATCTTGAGAACCTCCCTCACCAGATACTTTTTGAAAAGCAAAAAGAATACTCGTTTCTTCATCAAAAAATATGGAATACTCACTTACGCCATTCTCCTTCAATAATTTTTCAAGCTCTGGCCAAAGTTCATTATGGCGTTTCGTGTAGGCTTCTTTTTGTCCGTTATTTAGTTTCATTTTAAAAGCAAGTCTTTGCATGGTATTTTTATTTTATGTTAACATTAATTAAACCGAATGACGCCCCTAAAACGTCACTTCTTTTTCCAGGAGATGCGTTTCCTATAATTATTTCCGCATTTCCTTTGTGTCTTTTCTCAAGACCATATAAATTTATATAATTAAAATCATTCGCATTTATTTCAAAAGAAACTTTTTTCATTTCATTAGGCGCTAATTTTATTCTTTTGAAGTTTTTAAGTGATGCTAAAGGAACTCCTTCCTTATTTCCCTTTAAAGAAACATATAACTGCAACACTTCTTCCATAGTATATTCTCCTTCATTTTTAACAATTACTTCCACTTTATAGGATTTATTATTTCTGATTTTTTTTGAATCTATGGTTATATCTGAAATACTTAATTTAGCATAAGTAAGTCCAAAACCGAAAGGATACAAAGGCTCTTTGGTCATGTATTTATAGGTTCTTCCTTTCATACTATAATCTTTATAAGCAGGTAATTGCTCCTTGTTTTCAGGAAAAGTTATTGGTAGTTTTCCTGAAGGAGAAACATCTCCAAAAATAACATTTGCGATTGCATTACCACCCTGTTCCCCTGGGTACCAAGCGTAAATTACAGCATCTGCCAACTCACTAATTTCCGTCAAGTCTAAAGGGCAACCTGCAAATACCACAACAATTAAGGGTTTGTTATGTTTTCCTCTCATTTTCCTTAAATACTCCAACTGATTTTCAGGAAGTTTCATGGTAATATTATCTCCTTTATGAGATGAACCAATTGCCTCATTTTCTTCTCCTTCCATTGCAATTGTTAACCCTAGTGCAATAATTGTTGCATCAGCACTTGCTGCCATTCTACTATAATTATCACCCTTATTTTTATTGGAAGTATTTATCATCGTTCCCGCTCTATAATTCACTCTTGTTATAGGCGAAACCTTATTTACAACACCTTCTAAAAGCGTTACCAAGTTCCCACTTAAACCATGATAATTACCTATTAAAGTTCTAATATCTCCAGCCAAAGGACCACCTATATACAATTGATTAATATCCTTTTTTAAAGGGAGTACGTTATTATTCTTTAAGAGTACAATTGACTTCTGAGCCACTTCTTTTGTTAGTTCAATATTTTTTTCTGAATGAATAATATCTAAACCAATACTGGAATATGGATTTAATTCTGGTGTATCAAACATACCTAGTTTAAACCTTGTTTTTAACAGTGGACGTAAACTGTTATCCAAATCCGCTTCGGTAATTAACCCTAACTTAAAAGCCTCTCCTAATTTTTGATACGTTGCACCACAATTTAAATTTGTGCCACTTTTTAGTGCTAATGCCGCAGACTCTTCGGGAGAAGTAGTTAAACCATGTTTATTATGAAAATTACGAACTGCACCACAATCACTGACTACATGCCCTTTAAAACCCCAATTATCTCTTAAAATAGTTTGCAATAGAGTTGGACTACCGCAACAAGCTTCGTCATTTGTTCGGTTATAAGCACACATCACAGCTTCAACACCTGCATCTACACAAGCTTTAAAAGCAGGTAAATAGGTCTCCTGTAAATCTTGTTGATTTACAATAGCGTTGAATCCATGTCTATCTGCTTCTGGTCCGCTATGAACAGCATAATGCTTGGCACAGGCAGCCGTTTTTAAATACTTAGGATGATTTCCCTGCATTCCCTTAATAAAAGAAGCCCCTATTTTACCTGAAAGAAAAGGATCTTCACCATAGGTTTCTTGTCCTCTACCCCAACGTGGATCTCTAAAAATATTTACATTTGGACTCCAAAAAGAGAGTCCCATATAACGAATAGATTTTCCGTTATTCTTAACTAAATGATTATTTACGGCACGTGCCTCATCAGAAATTGCACTACCTACTTTCTGAATTAAATGACAGTCAAATGTAGACGCTATGCCTATTGCCTGAGGAAAAACCGTTGCTTTTGGACCTCTAGCAACTCCATGCAAAGCCTCGTTCCACCAATCGTAAGATTTTATGTCCAAACGATCAATTTCAGCACTAGCATTTAACAACTGCGACACTTTTTCATCAAATGTTAAACAATCAATCAATAACTCAACACGCTTATTAAATGGCAGTTCAGCATTTAACCATGGTTTAGAGTTACAATTACTTTGAGCGTTTATTGCTGTTATAAATTGCGCTAAACACAAGAAAACTACTATTACTTTACTTTTCATTTATTACACTTAATTTAATGACAATAATAAATAGATGAGGTGTTCTTTATAAAGTGAAGAATACTTTATATCCTTGCTATTTTCGTTATTTAACAAAAAAAATTCAGAATCTAAAGTTAGAGATTTTTTTTAATTTTTATCTTACGATACTCCACTTGCATTGGAGGACCTGTGTGAACTTGAACCCCAATAAATCCATTCATTTTTCGATTAATAGTATCATTATCTATCACTTCACTCATTAATACCCCATTCACATAATGCTTAAGACTATTGCCATCAATAATTAAGTGTATTTTATTCCATCTCCCTTTTTTTATATTCGCTTTTAAATCCTCTTTATTCCCTAATTGCTTAACAACGTTCCTTGTTTGCCAACAATTCTTTTTTATATTACTTCTTAAACCACCTGATTTACTAGGATTATCTTGTGTATCTACAATAACTTTTTCGCCTCTATAAGCTAATGTAGTTCTCTTTTTTTCTTCGTAATTCTGTCCTGTATATTTTTGTTTTCCATCTATATCGCATTGATAACCTCTTAGTGCAAAAAGTTTATTTTCCATTAACATGCTTCTATAATTAACACCACTATTTCCTAGTTCAGAAATCCGGTATTCTAATTTAAGTTCAAAATTTTCCGGTTGTCCACCTTGCCAAATAATAAATGTATTATTTTTCAAAAGGGTTTCTGGAGTAACTGTTCCAACCAAACTTCCATTTTGCACAGACCAATATTTAGGATCTCCTTTCCAATTTTTCAAAGTTTTTCCATCAAAAATCTCTACGAATTCATGATTTCCTTTACTGTTTTTTTTATTTATAGAACTACATGATAAAAAATTCCCAAACAATAAAACACTTGCGTATAAGACGCTTAACTTAAGTAAATTCATTTCTAGTTTTTAATGATTTAATTATTATTGATAAATTTATCTGCAAACTCTGATGGAGATAAACCGTATTTTTTTCTAAAACATTGACTAAAATATTTAGGTCTTTTAAAACCAACTTTGTAACCAACTTCAGCCACGCTTAATTTATCTAACTCTAATATTTTAGCTGCTCTTTTTAATCTTATTTCCTGTATAAATTCTTTGGGGGTATGATTGGTCCAGGCTTTTATTTTTGTAAACAACATTGAGCGACTTACGCCTAATTCTTCGCAAAAGATATCAATACCAAAATCTTCATTAGATAAATTAGTTTCCACTACTTTATATGCTTTTTTTAGCAATTCTTCGTCTAGTGATGTTAAAGACACATCAAATGTAGCGTAATGATCATCAGAAGAAAATTTTTCTTTAATACGCTGTTTTGAATCCAATAAATTTTTAATCTTCAATTTAAACTCCTTTAAATTAAATGGTTTACTAATATAATCATCGGCACCACTTTCTAATCCCTCAAACTTATATACTAAAGAAGTTCTAGATGTTAGGAGTATTACAGGAATATGACTTGTTTTTAGATTTGTTTTAATTTTAGAGCAAAGTTCTGTTCCAACCATTTCAGGCATTACAACATCACTAATTATTAAGTCTGGCAAATGTTTAATTGCTAGTTGCAATGCCACTTTTCCGTTTTCAGCTTGAAGAATATTGTATTGAGACCTTAAGGTTTCTTTAATAAAAGAGAGTAAAACAGGGTTGTCTTCAACAATAAGTAACGTATATTTCTTTTCTTCAAAAAGCAAATCTTCAACATCACTTGATATTTCAGTTTTTGGAGCATTTAATTGGGAAACATATTGAGAAACATCATCACTCATTTTAAAATCCTTTAAAATTTCAACCTCAGAAAGATGTTCACTCCCCAACTTAAGCCTTACTGTAAACTCTACCCCATGAGGTTTTATATTTTCTACAGCAATGGTCCCATGATGCAACTTAACAATATTACTTGCTATAGAAAGTCCAATACCAGTCCCTTTATTATAATTTTCTTTAGGTTTATTATGAATTGGAACTTCAAAAAAACGGTCAAATATTTTATCTAAATACTCATCTGCTATTCCAACACCTGAATCTTTAATCTTCACAACTAGTTCTTTTTCTTCTGAAGTAATTGAAATAGCAATACTACCTCCTTTTTCAGTATATCTAAATGCATTAGAAATTAAATTATAAAAAACCCGCTCTAATTTATAACGATCATAATACACTAAAATTTCACTTTCTGTAGTAGTAAACGTATAGTCATACTCCCCTAATTTGGCATATTCTGAGAAAGATAAAAATATCTCTTTTAAAAATTTAACTATGTTACCTTCCGCTGCTTCTAACTCAAACTGATCACTTTCTAGTTTCCTAAAGTCCATCAATCTGTTTATAAGTCTTAATAAATGATCGGCACTACTTTCAATAATTTTCAGCTTTTTATAAATAGTATTTGTTCCTGTATAATTATTTAAAATTTGTTGAAGTGGACCTAAAATTAGCGTTAATGGTGTTCTAAACTCATGAGATATATTTGTAAAAAATTGAAGTTTGGCGTTATTCAACTCCTTATTTCTTTTACTTTCTACATATTCTAATGCTAATTTATGTTTTAACCTAGCCTGAGATTGTAGCATCCAATATGTAGCATATAATGCCCCGAAAATAAAAATTAAGTATGCCATATATGCCCACCAAGTTTTCCAAGGAGCGGGAGTTACAATAATTTTTAAAGATGTAGAATTATCATTCCACTTGCCATCATTATTAGCTCCCTTTACTTCAAAGACATAATTTCCTGCTGTTTGCAATGTAAAAAATGCTTCTTTCTGTTCTGTGTATATCCAAGTATCATCTAGTCCTTTTAAACGATAAGCATAGGTGTTTCCATTTGGATTTACAAAACTTGGAAGGGAATAACTAATTGAAAAATTAGCACTTTTATAATCTAGTTCTATTGTATTTGTATAAGTAATACTTTTTGACAAAATTCCTTTATTATCTCCCACTTTTACAGATTCATTCTTTAGTTTTAAATCCGATAAAAGGACCTTTGGAGCGTATTCATTTTTAATAATTTTTTTCGTATTAAACGTTGTAATACCTTGAAGTCCTCCAAAATACAATTGATTGTTATTTAGTCGTAATCCCGAATTAGAACTAAATTCGTTATTACCAGCAATGCTTTTTTGTTTGTAAACAACATACTTTTTATTTATCGGATTGTATTTTATTATCCCCTTATCCGTACTTAACCATAAATTGTTTTCATCATCTTCTAGAATGGTATTCACCGTTGAAACAGGGTTTTGAGAATCAATAATCACTCTTTTAAAGTCGTTTCCATCAAACTTATAAAAACCTCTTGTGTTGGTTCCTACCCATATACTTCCTTGAGTATCTTTATACATTGTTTTAATATTGAATGAGACAAATGAATTCCCAACCAAATACCTAGAAACATCATATTCCCCAACTTCATTAAGTGTGAATACATAAATACCACCTAAACCTCCAATCCAAATCCTCCCATCATCATCTAGAAATATGCTTTTAATAATATTGGTACCAATATTGGGTCTACTAATGGTTTTTATAATTTTAGTATTGATGTTGTACTTAACAATTCCTTTACCAAAGGTCCCAATCCAAATATCACCATAGTCCCCCTCTTTAATAGCAAAAACACCCGTATTCTTAAGATACTCTTTTAGTTTTTTTGAAATTATATCTTTACGCTCTTTTTTTGTTTTTAAATCATAAACAAAAACTCCATGATTCAATACTCCAACCCACAATAAATTTGGTTTTGTAAACAACATGCTCTGCACAGGATATAGTATCTTACTATCAAAACTTGGCACTTTTAATACATGAGTAATACTTCCATCATTTTCCAAAACACTTACAAGACCTCCTTCGGTTCCATAGTAAACCTTAGACTCATCATCAGAAACAATGGAATTTACAACATTATTAAAAGCCTTATCATCTTCAATATGAATAAAATTCTCGTTGGTTTTGCTCCAAACATTTACACCTCCTGTGTAAGTTCCCAGCCATATTAAACCACTCTGGTCTTTAAAAATTGATTTAATAAAATTTTGACTAATCCCAGATTTTCCTGAATGGCTATCTTGTATATGAACAACTTTTTTAGATGCGGTTATAACAAACACCCCACTTGCAGTTCCTATCCACAAATTACCTTCATTGTCTTTTTGTAAAACTCGAACATCAACATTATTGTGGATTTCTGAAAAAGAAGATCTACTGAATTTTTGCTTTTCACTATCAAACAGAAAAAAACCATTATATTTTGTTGCAATACCCAATACTCCTGGCTCTATTTCGATAATATCTTGAATAAACAACTTAGCCTCCTGTTCATTTCTATTAAACTCTTTAAAAACAAATTTTCCTTTGCTTCTAGATTCAAGTTTAGCCAAGCCTTTAGTTGTTCCCACCCATATTTGATTCTTTTGATCAAGAAAAATACTTTGAATATTTTTATATGTATCTGCCCCCTTTTTTATATTACCATAAAAGACATTCTTGAAGTTATTCCGTTTTTTATTATAAATAGAAATTCCATTAGCTGTACCAAACCACAATTCACCGTTTAGCATCTCTTTGCTACAAATTACCACACTATTTTTAATAGCACGTTTATCAGACGACTTTTGATAATATCGTTGAAAAGTATTTTTTTTGGGATCTAATTTATTTAATCCTTTATAGGTTCCTACCCAAATATTACCATCCCTATCTTCTAGAATATCTAAAATATCCGAATTACTAATACTGGTTTTGTCCTTTGGATTGTTCCTATAAACAACAAACTCATTACCATTGTACATATTAAGTCCGTTTCTTGTACCAAACCACATATTCCCTACAGCATCTTGCTCAATTGCTATAACGGAGTTATTTGACAACCCATCCACTGTGGACAAGTACCTAAAATGAAAATTGTCACCTTGACCATATATAAGAAGAAACTTAATTGTAAACAGGAAAATCACTAATTTACGAGTCATAAAGGGTTTTGTTTTTTTGAATCCTAAAATTAAACTTCTTATTGGTTTATCGCAAAAATACATGCTGTTATTTTTATAATTACAAATGCAAAAAGACCTTTTGTATCAAAACAAAAAGTCTTTTTTTTTAACTAAACTAACCATAAAACTAGAAACCTAAAATCTAATTATAAACCACCATTACAAATATATTTTTGATTTACTTCATAACAGTCCTGAACTATGATGTAATAATAAAACTTTCAATAACTTATTGTACTCTAATATTTAAATTTTACAGGTAGTGAGTACATCCCAGACCTATTAAAATCATCCCAAACACGTAACCTCCAGAAATATTCATTATCAGCTATCAATTTCTTACCATTATAAACAATACTATTAGAACTTTTACTTAGTATTTTTTGACTATCCCAAACATCTCCAATATTATTAAGACTATTTTCTACTGATGAAGAAACTAATATTTGATAAGCTGTTTGTTTATTTACCTCGTTATTATAATACCAATTAAAAACTGCAACTTCTTTTGTTTGTAACTCTAAATTTTCAGGAATTAAAGCGGTTGGATCTTTATACTGATCAATTAAACTATTGCATTTTCTCCTAAACTTTTTAAGAACACTTTGATAGTCAGAATTATTGGCAAGGTTATAAACTTCATTCGGGTCATTTTCCAAATGATATAATTCTTCAATCGTTTTATCTTCAACATACCTAAAATACTTCCAATCATCCGTTCTAACTCCTTCACTAGCGGCAATGTTTTCAAAATCCCAAATATGTTCAATTAAAATAGTATCTCTTAGTTTACTATTTGATTGCTTACTCTCTATTAGCGACTTTAAACTTTTACCATGCCATGATTTTGGCTGTTTTAAACCTGCATAATCTAATATTGTTGCAGATATATCTATATTTAAAGCCATTTTATCTATATCCTTATGCTCTTTATTTCTTGGATCATAAATTACGAGTGGCACCTTAATAGAATTCTCATACATCAACCATTTCCCTGAAATCTGTCTTTCTCCAAGAAAAAAACCATTATCACCCATAAAAATGATGATGGTATTATCTGCAATACCTTTCTTTTCTAATTCCTTCCTAATTTTACCAATTTCATTATCTACACCAGCGATCATTCTATAGTATCCTTTTACACTATGTTGATATTTTTCAGGTGTATCATACCTCCAAAACCATCTTAAACGATTAAATCCTTTTTTGACAATTTGAGGCAATTTATCATAATATTCATTACTAGAAATATGAGCATCCGGAATCACTTTATCCTCTAAAATATGATCATTTTCTTTTTGCCAAAAATATTGTTCTTCAGTATTATCACTAGCATGTGGTGCACTAAAACTTAATTGCAAACAAAATGGTTTATCTGTTGGTGCTTGTTTTATAAATTCTAACCCCTTTTCTCCAGTATACCTAGTTAAATGTACCGTATCCTTACCTAAGGTTTTATAAAAATAACTTGTAATATCTTTACGATTATATCGCAAATCATAATTTTCATATTTATGATATAAAGAATCTAGTGCTTTATATTTCACACCAAATTTCCCATACATTCCTGTATAATAACCAGATTCTTTTAAAATTTTAGGAAATGCGTTTTCCATAAAAATGTCCTTAATACTGCTTGAACTAAAACTATAACCATGAGTTCTCTCATATAAACCGCTAAAAATACTTGCTCTACTAGCGGAGCAAATAGGTGTCGTAGAAATCGCATTTTCAAAAAACACACCTTGTCTAGCTAATTTATCCATTTCTGGCGTATGTGCTAACTTGTTTCCTGTATACCCAAGTGCGTCAGAACGTTGATCATCGGTAAGTATAAAAATTATATTAGGTTTTTTTAACAATCCTTCTTTAGGCTTTGAATCTTTACCACAACTCATTAACATCATGAATACAAAGACCGTAACCATGATCTTACTTACTTTAAAATATTCTAATTGAATATACTTCATTGATAGTCATATTAATTTATTGAAACAACACCATTTAACAAAGTAAATTATTAATTCCTTAATAACTCTCCTGAACAGTACTGCCAAATAAAAGAAAAATGAATAAACACAACTAACTATACCGACTCTCTATCTATAAAGTTAAAAGGTGCTTTTATTTTTTTCTTAGTTTTATTGAAAATCATTTTAGCTGCTTCTTCACCTATAGCATCAAAATCTGTAGAAACAACTGTTATTCCCAATAATTGTTTTAAAGAAGTATCATTATAAGAAATGACGCCAATATTTTGCCCCATTTGATAACTTGATGCTCTAATCTGTTTGACAAGATTCACTAAATCATCTTCCTCTATGGTTAAATAAAGGCATCCCTCTTCAAGATTCATATCTCCTGAAACTTCATTACGAACTTCAAATTCAAATCCATTACATCCACAAAATTTTTTAAAGCCTTTAGCAATACCTGAGGGATATGGATAAAATGTTGATTCTGGATAGAACAAAATTAATTTTTTATACTTCGATATTTTATTTAATGCTTTTTCTAAAGAAGAAAAAATATCCTTTTCGAAGTCTTGATACACCTCTATAAAATCACCTTCTAATGCGTGTTGATTATTATCTAACAAAACGAGGCTATCTTGAGGAATTTTACTTAGAGCAATTCTTGCTTTTTCTGTAAGATTTGAATGAGATAAATTTTCAGATCTAAAATGAGGCATGATTACGTAATAATCATATTCTGATTTGTATTTATTTATTAGCTCTAAAAACAAGGCTTCATCACAATGGTAACTATGTAAATCAATATGTGCATTATCTCCCAATTCATTTAAAAATGAATTGTAGATTTTCATTTTATAGGTACTAAATTTATTAATTAAAAACAGAACATTCAATTTAGTAGCAGTATGTGTTTTAGCAACATATGTTCCTTTACCATGAATAGAAACTATAACTTTTCGTTTTTTCAAAACATTATAGGCTCTTTCTACCGTATCTCTAGAAAGATAATATTCTTCACTTAGCTTATTTATGGACGGTACTTTATCTCCAATACGTGTACTTCCGTTAGAAATATTATGCATGATGGAATCAATGATCTGCATGTATTTGGGCACCCTAGAGTTTACATCTAATCTTATTTGGTCTATCATAATAGTTTAGTTTAAAACAAATATACATTAGGACGTAAGACCAAAAGTCTGAAATAGGGTAACCAAAAATTTAAAACCTCTCAACCAAAGAGAAAACCAAACGATACTTTCATCTAAATCTTGTCTTAATTTAAACACACCATTCCATTATCTTTAGCCGAAATAGGATTCCTTTTACTATAACCTAATAAGTGATGCAGAAGAACTGAATTGATATTTTTCATAGCTAATTCTATTGAAAAATCAACTAGAATATGTCTACAATAAATTATTCAAACTTAAACCAATCCAATTTCAAATTCGTTTTTTTTGAACCTTTATAGATTAGAAAAATATCTTTCACCCCTTTAGAAACAGATATATCACATTGCGTCTTATGGAAAGTTTCTGAATTATTAGAGCACTTTAATTCCAATTGACCTAAAAGTTCTCCATTAGGCGTATGACTTCTAATTTCAAGTACTCCATTTTCGCCTTTAAAAGAAATATTTGTAACAAATTTATGATAGACCTTATCAAAGGTCATGTTTGCAAATCGGAGACCGGTTTTATTTTTAAAATGGCTAATCACAAACTCTTTCTTTTTTCTACTTTCTTTTTTTAACTCGCCTATTTTTTCATAAAACCATTCTGCTTCAATTTTATCCCATGATGCATTGTATTGACCTACTCCATTTTTAAAATGATGATCTAAAAAGTTCGTATCAGTATGTAACCTTCCATGTTCATCTATATGACAATAGGAAATAATAGTTTCTCTATATTTATATCCAGGTCTTATATAATAACACCAAACATGATAAAACTGACCTTTCCAATTAAAAAAGCTACCATGAGCTAGTTCATTTAAATTATGACCGTTACCCAAAGCTCCTATACTTTTATAGGGTCCATAAATATTTGTAGAAGTAGCATAATCTCTACCCCAACTCAAATAATAAGTTTCATTTCTTTTAAACAGGTAACTTTTATCCATCCATCTAGGAGCTTGCTCCCATTCTTTACCCGATATTTTAATAGGTCTAGGTTCTTCAGACAAGGAAATCATATCATTATTTAACTTGGAAAGATGAAAACCACCTCCCTCTTTATCACCATACAAAATATAAGGTATCTTATTTTTATCATCATCGCTAAAAATAGTTGGGTCATGCATCGGAGATACAAGTGGCTTTCCTAATTCATCTATAAAAGGTCCAACAGGAGAGTTGGAAGTCATTACTCCCACTCCTCTTTTTTTATCTGAAAAATAAAAATAATATTTCCCATTTCTACTTCCCGCATCACTCGCCCAACAATCGAAACTATTGTCATCCATGTAATTGTGCTTAGGACCAATTGTTGTTCTATGTCTCCAATTTAACAAATCCGTAGTTGAAAAGACACGCCAATCTTTCATTACCCACAATTTATCATTAGGAGTATCATCATGACCACTATATAAATAAATAGTATCATTAAAAACTCTCACATGTGGATCTGAAATTCCACTAGTATCTATAATTGGATTTTGTGCAAACACAAAAAAATTAAACACAAAACTAAACACCAACAAAACAACTCTTTTATCTTTCATAGCAATAGCATATTTATAAGCTGTTTAGATAGTACTTTATAAACTAAGACCTATTTAATCCCACTTTCAACAAAAAAGAGAATTCCTATTTTTATTTTTTAGCTAAATACCCTAACAACAAAGACTTTACGTCTTCCACAGTACCTAATTCCAAACCATTGTTTACATTAGCACCTGTCAACCAATACAAAGCCATACCTGCATCTGAACAATCCCATTTTCCTTTTTGGAATTTCACCACATTATCAATTTCAGCCATTTTCCCCATTAACCAAATAAACTGAATACGAACATCAGAATGATTCATTGCCCAATCCCATTCAGATTCTTTTACTTTAAGCTTTATATTTTGATCAGGAATACGCACTTCTTCAATTCCAAAATCTAAAATATCTTGCCATTTGTAAAAATCACCAGCATTATCATTGGCAGGATGATGTGTAATAACTTTCACATATTTATATTTTTCTTTTGAAGCTGCCTCTAAAGCAAAACCAATAACATCAGGCTCTCCAGCCTCTACAATCCATAGAGGATCTTCTGCAGAAGATGCGTTTATAGCTTTAACCAAATCTTTTATCGTTTCGTCAAGTTTCCATTTTGCATCCAAAAAAGTGATGTGATCAAAGCCTCCCCATCGTCTAGCAGTACCATCACAAGTTGTTTGCATCATCGCATGACGTTCTTTTTCCGCCGCTTCAGATATTCTATGTAACACTACTAAGTCACAACTATGAGAATAGTGTACTAAACGATCTTCCAAACCTGCTGAGCGTAACAAAGCAAGCGAAACTGCTGTTCCTCCTAAATCATCTGGATCTGGTGAGTTACCATCTGCAACAATTGCAATTCTACCCAAAGGAGGGTTAATAGTTTGTGAAATTAAGGTAGATGACATTATTAAAGTAACTGCCAATAACAAAGTTAATTTTCTCATGTTTCGTTTATTTATATGGTTTATAATTATTTATAAAGAGTTGCAACTCTAAACAAACAGTAATTATTTTAATTCTGATATTTTAATTTCTATAGATTTACTTGATTTAAATCCAATACGGTGACTATTTATCAATATACACGCATCTCCTTCTGCAGAAAAAGGCTTTTGGTAAACACTCCATACATCAGGAAACTTTCCTTCTTTTGTTTTTATTTTATACCCTATTGACGCACCTTCTGTTTTACAACTTATAATAATTTTTCCATTTGAATATGATAATTCTGGTAAAGCTGTTTCAGGCTGATGATCATTCCCATTCCAAAGTTTTTTGATTAATTGATCTTCAGGTAATTTTGGCTTGTCCTTAATTTCTGTTAACCAACTATCTATTTCTGCACTTAACTCCTGTAATTTATCTGAATAAGCAGGGTCATCAGCTATGTTATTTAACTCAAAAGGGTCTGCTTTACAATCAAACAATTCCTCTACGGGTTTTGTATTTCTGAACCACTGCATTTGAATATCATTTAACATACCTGCATCTCGTAATCGTAACAACTCTTGCATGGTAGGAATTTTTTCTCTGTAGGCAAGCGGTAAATAATATCCTTGTTCCGGCCTATAGTTTCTGATATATTTAAACTGATTATCTCTAACCGCTCTAATTGCATCTGTAACTTCATCAAAGCGATCTGCGGCTGCATGAATATAATTTCGTTCTTTTTTTTCAGAATACTTACCCAAAAAGGCTTGTCCTTGCATATAACTAGGTGGTTTAACTCCTATTAACGAAAGTAAGGTTGGTGCAAAATCGGTAAAACTGATTAGTTGCTCATCTTTTTTACCAGCCCCAACTTTATTTGGATATCTAATAATCATTGGCGTATTTAATCCTGAATCATAGATCAAACGTTTTTCTCTAGGCAGTGGACCTCCATGATCTCCATAAAAAAAGACAATTGTATTTTCTAACAAACCATCATCTTCTAACTGTTGCAATACCACTCCAAGTTGTTTATCCATCTCAGAAATATTGTTGTATAATTTCCACATATCACGTTGTGTAACCTCGTTATCAGGAAGGTATGGTGGAATCTTAAATTTCGTGTCTTTTGATACATGATTTGGCGTCTCTTCTTCAGCTGTTCTGTTTTTAGAATCAGGCAACCCATTCTGTTTCCATTTGTAATCTTTATCACCTGGCTGATAATATCTAGTTTCTATTTGCCTAAAACCATAAGGTTCAAACAAACCAGACTCATGGGTTTCCGTAAAATTAAATACCGCATAAAATGGTTGTCCATCTGCTTTATTACGCCAATGTGCATATGTACTACTTTCATCCCAAGCAGTTACAGGTGCTTTAAATTGATAATCTTCTTTATAATTATTAGTACAATAATAGCCATTTTCACGAAGTAGTTGACTAATCATTTTTACTTCTAAAGGAGGCACTGCTTCGTACTTTTTTAAACCGGTTTGTTTCGTATTAGAAGTAGTTCGCATATGGTTTGCTCCAATACTTGAAGGATACATACCCGTTGCTATAGCAGCTCTACTTGGGGAACACACCCCTGAAGTTGAATATAAATTTGGATAAATAACTCCTTCACTGGCTAACCTGCTCAAATTTGGTGTTTTAGCTGTCAAGTCTCCAAAAGGAGGTATATAAGCCCCCATATCCTCCGTTACTAACCATAATATATTAGGCTTTTTAGGAAGATTGATACTACTACTCTTTACTTTTTCTGAAGTATTATTATCACAAGCAAAAACCAACAAACAAACAATGCCTATTATTAGTTTTTTACTCAACCCAATTCTATATATTTTCATCCAAATAGGTTTTAGTCCTTACAGGTTGTAAAAATTATCTTTTTTTAGCAATTACTACATACATCCTTGCATCATCTGGTGCATCTCCATCACTATTCCCAGCCATTACTACACTTTCACCTGCATCCACCTCACGTTTAAATACAGACATAATTACATCACCCAACTTAAAATCATCCCCTGTATCTACATAACCTTCTCTTAAAAACTCTGGTCGAGGAACTCTATCATCATGCCCTACATATAAGGTCAAATTATCACCTGCAATAAATTGCAATAGATCTCTAGCCCAATATCTACTATCAGAATTTGGTACTCTTACATATTCAGAACCTACTAAATAACGTGGAATAACTGTATAATTATAATTCAAATCTGTATACGCTTTCTTTCCCCAAAACACATTACTTCTTAAAGTTGCAGGAGAATCACCTGTATAACTGAATTTCTTAAAAAGCTTACTTGTGTTAGACACTCCTGGTACATAAGGAGATATATAAGGTGTATGCGCAGGCATTGGCTCTTCTTTTGCAACTACATTAAAAGTTTGTGGCATTTCGGTTGTTAATCCACCTACTAAATTCACTTGATTAGAATTTAAGGTTAGCGTAGCTTCTTTTAATCCAGAACGTTTTGCAGTAATTGTAACCTTACCAGATTGTAAAAGAGAGCGTATAGCAACTCTATTGATACCACACTCAGTATCTAAATACAAATTATTGGTTGATTTTTCTTTTCCACTATTGTATCCTCCTCGCCAAATGGCAGGACCCGAAATGGTAAAATCTATTCGCCCTTTGTCTAATGGACATCGCTGTCCGTCTTTATCTAAAACCTCAACATCTATCAATGCAATATCTGAACCGTCAGCAAGCCATCCTTTGGGTCCCGTTATTGGAGTTAATTTTATAGCTACCGGCTTGCCTATCGTTTTTTTAACTTGAGAAACAGACAATTTATCATCTATAAATCCTTCTACTTTTATTTCTCCTGATTTCCATTTTACTTTATCAAACTTATAAACATACCCATTATCTGGTTCTGAATCTTCACCTACCAATTCATTGTTTATAAACAGTTTTACCGATGAGCAATTAGAGATTACATAAATTGATTTTTTAGTGTTTTCGGTATAATTCCAATGACCAACAATATGCGCTTGTGGCTCTGGTCTCCACATAGATTTTAAAGCATAGAAAGCTTCTTTAGGTAATCGTACCCCGTCAACTTCACCACTTGCTCTAGTTACTTCGGTAGGACATCTTCCTCCATGAGGGCCATCAGAAAACACCCAGTTTGCTCCACCACTATGGTAAGGTTTTTTACCCATTTTATTCCACCAATGATCTGCCTGTCTAACAGCAAATTCTTCTGACGTTAGTTTATAGGTATTACGTTTTATATTTGGATGACTAAAAAAATTATCATCAGGAGAACTCTTATCCCATGACCTACGCGGGGCTTCATCTCTACAATATTCACTCTCAATAATAGGTAAATTAGGATATTCTCCTTCCCAACCTTCGGTACCGATTTCTATACTAATATATTTTTCAGAACATTCAGCATTATCAGCACGTCTATTCCCCATCAATCTTTTTCCATTAGGATCGTATGTGTTAATTACATCCAATATTTCTTCATAATGTGCTGCTGATTCAGCCCAATTTCCACCTTCCCATATAAAAATAGAGGGATGGTTACGATAATATACAATCATGTCTCTAAAAGCAGCAATACGAATATCCCAAGTTTCTCCCTCATCTTCTGATTCTCCTGCTACACCTGGCATTAAAGTAACAAAACCATATTTATCTCCCATGGCAATCTCAGCTGGTGATCCCGCACAATGTCCCCAGCGAATAAAGTTCCCACCTGCTTCATCCATTAAATCGTAGGTAAAATCTCTTAACCAATCAGGTAAAGCCGCACCAAGACCTGCCCAACTATTGGTTGGTTTTTGTCCCCAACCATGTAATTTCGCATATTCACCGTTTATATGAAAGCCAGAATCTTTATTAAACTCAAAACTTCTTATACCTAAAGGAGTCTCATAAGTATCTAAAACAATATTATTTTGTTTAACAACTGAAACAACTTTGTATATATAAGGATATCTTGTATACCAAAGTTTAGGGTTAGTAATCTTTAATTTAGTTTCAAAAACAAATTTTTCATTGCCACCAATACTTTGATTAGCTGTTCCTTTTTGTACTACATTCCCTTCACTATCTACAACAAAAGCCTCAAAAACAACATTTTTATTGTCTTTATACTCGTTAAAAACTTCTGACTTTACAGTTACCATGGCGCTTTTTTCACTAACTTCCTCAGCATAAGCATACGTTCCAACTGTTTTTAAATTATCATATAAAGGTAAAGTAATATGAAGCGGATCCATGGTGTGTAAAAACACATTTCTATAAATTCCACCATGCATTGGATGCCAGTGCTCATGGTTCCATACTAATGGAAAGTTTTTTCTAAAATGATCTTCTCTATCATTATTTACTTTTACAGCAATCACATTTTGTTCTCCAAATTTTAAATGAGGTGTCAAATCAAATCCAAACGGAATGAATCCAGTTTGATTTTGTCCTAAGAAAACTCCATTCACATATACATCTGCTATTTGACGTACTGACTCAAATTCAATAAAAATTTTCTTTCCATTGTCAGTTTCGGGTAAAGTAAAATGTTTTCTATACCAAACAGTTCCTCTCCACTGGTTAGCTTCTCCATCGTGATGACCTAAACTTAAGTCATCAAAAGTATCTATATCATTGAATGTATGCGGGCAACTAATCGTAGACCATGATGTATCATCAAAATTTTCAGCTTGCGCTTTCTCTGGATTATCTTTAACAAATTTCCAATCTAGATTAAAATTATACTTAACCCTATTACTGATTACTTCAATTTTTTGATTTTTATTTGTACCGCAGGATGCAATACTTAAACCTAGTAATATTAATAAAAATATATTTGTTATTAATTTACGCATAATATATTATGAGTTGTTATTGCTTGTTATTTTAATACAGTAAGTATGCTCGTTTTTAAATCCTCTTTTTGTGATGACGTTCCTACAGAAATTGTAAAAGTTCCAGGTTCTACTACTTTTTTCATTTCTTGGTTCAAAACATTCAATTCATTAAAACCTAAATTAAATGATACTGTTTTTGTTTCTCCTGGGTTCAAAGTAATACGTTCAAATCCTTTCAACATTTTAAGATATCTACCAACAGAGGCATAATCATCTCTAACATACAATTGCACTACTTCATCTCCTACTCTTTTTCCTGTATTGGTAACATTCACAGAAACCGTTGTAGATCCATCAACAGAGATATTGGCATTTTCAAGTTTTGGTTCACTAATTTCAAATGAAGTATAGCTCAAACCATATCCGAATGGGAACAAAGGCGACTTATCTTTAAATCGATATTTTCCTTTTCCTGATCCAATAAAGTCAGGACGCTCCAAATAAGTTACTGGAATTTGACCTACAGAACGTGGAAAAGACATCGTTAATTTACCACCTGGGTTAACATCTCCAAAAATAACATTAGCAACAGCATCACCTGCTCTCATACCACCATACCAAGTTTCTAATACTGAAGGAATATTTTCTGCTATATAGTTTATTGATAAAGGACGACCATTTATTAGTACAACAATTACAGGTTTTCCTGTTTTATGAATCAACTCTACCAATTCCTTTTGAACGCCATACAAATCAAGATCAGAACGGTCTCCACCTTCTCCACATGTTTTATGAGAACTACCCACCACTAAAACAACAGCATCCGATTTTTTTGCAGCAGAAACAGCTGCAGAAAATCCATCTTTCGAAAAACTATCAATATCGCAACCTTTAGCGTAATTTATTTTTACGTTTTCACCTACTTTTTTCTTCAAACCATCTAAAACAGAAACATAGTAAGGTGGTAATCCTGAATACCCCCCCAATAGTTTATAAGTTCCTTTTTTAGGTCTTTTTTCATAGGCGTTAGGTCCAATAACTGCTAACGATTTTATTTTTGACATATCAAGCGGTAAGAGATTGTTATCATTTTTCAGCATGATTATAGATTTTTCAGCTAACTCCAATGCAAACTCACGATGCTCCTCTTTTCCAGCATTTGCTGTTTTAGGATCAATCTCCTTTGGTTCTGCATCAAATAAACCCAATTTATATTTTGCCGTCAAAATACGTGATGTAGCTTTGTCAATATACTTTACCAAGGAAGGGTTCTTACTCAAAGTATCTTTCAAAACATTGATATGATAAGTAGACAGATCTACATTCTTTCCTATGACCAAGTCCATATCAACCCCTGCTTTCAATCCTAAAATTGCAGACTCTGCTCTCGTTTCAGGAATAAAATGCATAGTTTGCAACCTTCCTACATCATTATTATCAGAAACAATAAAACCGTCGAAACCAAGTTCTTCTCGTAAAATATCTTTTAACAACCATGTATTCATATGACATGGAACTCCGTTAAAGTCTTGATGACCTGGCATAACAGAACCTACCTTTGCTTCCTTTACAGCAGCTTCAAATGATGGAAGATACACTTCACGCAAACGACGTTCAGACATATCACTAAACCCACCATTAATTCCTCGGCGATTTTCTGGATATCCTACAAAATGTTTGGCTGTTGCCACAACATGGTTTTCATCAAATTGCTCATCACCTGTACCTTGTAAACCTTCAATAAATGCAACTCCCATTCGTGAAACTAAATAAGGGTCTTCTCCATAAGATTC
>JBHOTE010000031.1:0-21812 GCA_042584125.1 Bacteroidota bacterium | reverse complement strand
GTAGAATAACTTTATAATTTTTTATTAGGTTTTGTCACTTATCGAAAAGAAGTAAATAGCTATGAACATTTTATGAGTTATCTAAACGATTAGTTTTTAGATAAGAAAGGGTACTTATTAACAAGCAGATGAGAAGTACTGTTCACTTAAAATTCTATGTAAAATTACTTTCATGTAGTATTAACAAGTGGTGTTTTAATTGTTAATAACTACAGGTTATTTTTTTGAAAATAAATTTGCCAATATGCTACCCTCTGCTGTATTGTTTTTTTAGTTTTAATAAGCAAATTTAGTTATTGTTTTTTTACGTTTATTTGTTAACAATTTATTTACATAGCTAATCAGTTTAAGAAGAGTAAGTAAGCTAAAAGTTGTTAGAATGTATGTTAATAGCTGTATTTTTAAAGTTTACGAACTGTATACAATCATTTATAATTATCAAATAAACTTAAATAAAGAATTTGATTGTAATACAGCCTCAAATACTGCTTCATTAATATGAAATGAAAATAATATAATTCCTTTAAATCTTTGTGAACTTACATTAACTTTAAAAAAGCAATGGTATATTTCTTTTGAAGTAAAATTCATTTTTAATTAAAATATTTTAGCTAATCACAATTAAAGTATTTTGTACTTTTGCAGCAATAAATATTTATACAAAAAAAATGACAATAGCCATAGGGAATGATCATGCAGGTCCAGATTATAAAGCTGCCATCGTAGAATTATTAAAAAGTAAAAAAATTACTGTAACTAATTACGGTACAGATAGTTTTGATAGTGTAGATTATCCAGATTTTGCTCATAAAGTAGCTGAAGCTGTTGATACTAAAAAAGTAGATTTAGGTATTTTAATTTGTGGTAGTGCAAATGGAGTAGCTATGACTGCTAATAAATATGCAAACGTAAGAGCTGGTTTGTGTTGGACAAAAGAAATTGTTGAATTAATTAAACAACATAATGATGCTAATATATTATGTATTCCAGCACGTTATACTTCTATTCCACAAGCCTTAGCAATGGTAGAAACTTTTTTAAACACTGAATTTGAAGGTGGCCGTCACCAAAATAGAGTTGATAAAATTAGTTGTAGCTAAACCTTTAATGAGGTTTAATTATAGTGACTAGCATTAAAAAAAAAAGTAAACCTAACAGTTATTAGTATCTGTTAGGTTTTTTTATAAATTTTCCATAAAAAAAAGGAATCGTCTTAATAAAAAACAATCCCTTTTAACAACCTTGGGGGAGGTAAAATCATTATATAAAACGCATCTTAGCAAAAGATTTGTTTAGTATTTTTTCATCGTTTACATTCATCCAATTTTTTAATACAGTAGCATAAATTTCTCTAAAATCTACAGTATATTTTAAATCACCATTTTTATCTAAATCTGCTAAATTGGGTTGTTCATTATAAAAACCTTGTTTTTTTAGATTTTTTCCAATGATAAATAAATTATTTGCAGTACCATGATCCGTACCTTGTGAGCCATTTTGTTTGACCCTACGCCCAAATTCAGAAAATGTAATAATTAAGGTATCTTTAAAGGTATTATTTTTCTCTAAGTCTTTTATAAACATATGTATAGAGTTACTATATATATCTAAAAGTTTTTCTTGTCTGTTTTTTTGTGCAAAATGCGTATCAAAACCACCCATGGTTATATAATATACTTTAGAACTTACGTTAGAATTAATAAATTCTGCTGTTGTTTTTAATTGTTTTCCAAAAGCATTAGAAGGGTAGGTAATTTTACTTTTATATGTTTTAGAGCTATTATAAATATGAGCGGCGGAAGAATTGGCTTCAATCATTGTTTTGTATAAATACCCAAGATTGTGTTCGCTTAAATGCTCATCTTGTTGTGTTTTGAGTACTTTTTTAAAAAATGGTGTGTTGGTACTAGCATATAAAATTTTTGCATTTTGTGTGGCAATACCATTCATTTTTTCTCCTTTCATAATTAACGACAAGCTATCATCTACTTCAATACCGGTATATGGATATTTACCATGTGCATCAATATAGCGTCCTAGCCAACCTGTAGATAAATATTCATCAGATTTGCTAGCAGTATGCCAAATATCTGTGGATCTAAAATGAGATCTGTTAGGATTTGGGTAACCTACATTGTTTATAATTGATAAATACCCTTGGTCATATAAGTTTTTTAATGGTGCTAAACTTTTATGAAAACCTAGGTCATCATTAATTTTTAAAACTTCATTTTTAGGAATTGCTAATTTGGGTCTTTCTTTATAATAAATATCATTTCTATAAGGAATTACCGTATTTAAACCATCATTTCCTCCTGCAAGTTGTATAATAACCAACTTTTTAAAACCTAATGAATTTTTGGCAATATTTTCAAAAGCTTTTACAAAGCTTGGAACCATAAATGCACTGGATGCTAAGGCGCTATTTTTTAAAAAATCTCTTCTTTCCATAAGGTAGTATTTAACAAAGTTGGTATTCTGGAATAGACATTAATTGAATGCAATAATCCTTTAATTTAGATATTTCTAAACCTGATAGCATGGCTTCTGTATCCACATCTATTTTACTTAAAATAAGAATATTTTTTAGGTCGTTGCTATTGGCTTTTTTGTATTCTTTTTCAAAATTTTCCCAGCTAACAGAAACTTTTAAAAAACCTTTGCCTTTTCTTTTTTTATAGAATTCTTCAAAAGTTCCTTCTATGTCTCCTTTTTCTTTTAAACTAATTTGTGCATTATTAAGCAATACAGATGGTAATTTTAATCGAAACATTAAAGTATTGGAATCAATCCAATTTTTACCACCCTTCCAACCAGAAACATTGACGGGTTTTAATAAGATTTGACCCATCATTTTTTGCAAGTATATTTGTTGTTTTGGGTTTTTTAATTGAAAAGGAATTACTTTTTTTATACCAACCAAAAGTTCAATAGGAGATTTTATTTTGACACCAATATTTTTTTTCTCATAAAACCAATCGCTATTAAAAATATGGAACATTAATTTTTGTATGTCATAGTTTTTGTAGAAAATTTCTGTAATTTCTTCTAAATTATTTTTATCTATTTCAGGATTTACAAAATATTTATAGACTTTGGTGCAAATAAATTTAGCACATTGTTTTTGTTCTAAAATGATGTCAATAATGTCATCACCATTAAAATTACCCGTTTTACCTAAGAAAGTTTTTTTACCAAAATCATGCTGTTTTCTAACAAGTACAAATTCTCCATTTCTTTTGCTAACCCAACCCGTAAAAGCTCTTGCAGATTCTTTGATATCATTTTCAGTATAATTTCCTGCTCCTAAAGTAAATAACTCCATTAATTCACGTGCAAAATTTTCATTGGGTTTCCCTTTTTTATTTTGTTTGCTATTCAGGTATTTAATCATTGAGTTTTCATGAGCAATAGCTTTTACAAAATCACCAAAATTACCAAGAGCATGTTTTCTTAGTGTGTTGTTATAATTTTGAATACTCCAAGTATCATTATCTGCACATACAAAAACATTGGCCCAAAAAAGCGTCATTTTTTCATGAAGTACAGCTTCAGAAGTCGCTATTTTATGAATCCAAGCATTGTTGAGTTCATTTGCCTTTTTACGTAAATATTTTTGATTTTTTTGTTTTTCTTCAGTACTTCGGTTTTTTTGTTTTTTAAAACCTTCTGAAAGTGTTTTTTCATACTCAGAAAGATCAATAGCTAAAGGAGTCATTTTTTCAGAGGTTGAAAAAAGTTTTTTAAGAATTGTTTTTTTTGATTTTTTCTTAATTTTTTTCAACTCTTCGAATCCAATTCCAAAACCAGCTCGCCAATATAGATGTTGTATTTCTTTGGTTGTCATTGTAAAGGTTTGTATTTAGGTCTTTTACATAGACATTAAAAAAGATGAAAGGTTTAAGAGTGTGTATATGAAAGAACGTGCTGTTATTTATACAGGTATTTAAAAGAGGTATTTGTGTTAGGGATTGCAGCGTTTGTTTGAGCTCTTTTTAAGACGTTAGGAATAAATAAGCAAGTGCGTAAAGCCCGACCTTTAGGGAACACCCAAAGGATTATTAACTAATAAAAAATTAAATATAGAAAAATTTATTTCAGTTGCTGTAAAAACTGCTTGTATTGTGGGTTGTTTGGAAATAATTGTACTAGACGTTTGGTAATATTTTTTGCTTTTTCATTTTTAGAGTTTTTTTGATACAAATATGCCAATGCATAAAGTAAACTCTCATTATTTGGAGCAACTTTTAAACCTCTAAGCAAAGTTTTTTCTGCCATGTTGTAGTTTTTAATTACATCATATAACAAACTTAAATTGTAGTATACTCGCGTATTTTCTTGCATGTATTTAGTGGCCAATTCCATTTGTTTAACAGCATCTTTATTTCTCTTTAATTCTGCTAATAACAGCGCATAAGAATAATAGGTAGGTCCGTAGTTAGGTTCTTGTTCTATAATGGTTTTAAAAGCTTTTTCTGCTTTATCAAACTCTTTATTTCGATAATATAAATTCGCCAAATTTGTACGAATAATATTATTTATAGGATCTATAGAAAGGGCACTTTCATAGTTTTTAATTCCCTCTTTAATATTGCCTTGTTTTATATTGTAATTTCCCCTATTTACACGTCCTCCAGAAAAATCGGAAGTAGCTTTTAAGTAAGTTTCATGTTCTACAGCTACTTTTTTATAAAACGCTAAATAATCATCAGGAATTTGACTTTCTTTAACGCTAGCCAAAGCATTAAAAGCTTTTATCCTAACTACTCTTTTAGGGTCTTTTAATAAAGAAATAAAATAGTTTAGGTAATCTGGCTGATTGATGATACTTAAAGCGTCTACACTACTTGCTCTTACTAAAATAGACGTATCATTTAAAAAAGAAAGTAATTGTTTTACGGTTGCTGGGGAAGGATATGAAGCCAAACCGCTAATGGCTGATGCTCTTGCAATTTCTGGCTGTGTCGTGTCTTTTGCTAATTGTGTAAAAGCCGCTACAGCATTAGGTGCATTTGTTATACCGGGTGCTAAAAGCTCAGAAAAATGGGTGTAATCTGGTTTTCCATATTGCTCAATAAATTTTTCTTCTGCCCATTTATCATCTTTGTCTTTATGACAACCTGCACAAGCATTAGGTGTTCCATATTTAACACTTAAATCGGGTCTAGGAATTCTAAAACTATGGTCACGTCTAAAATCGTTACCCATATAAAATTTTCCTGGCATATGACAGTTGATACATAATGCGCCTTCAGTTCCATTTTTGTGAAAATGATGTTTTTCAGTATCGTAAGTTTCTGGAACATGGCATTGTGCACACAATTTATTTCCTTCAAATTTACGTTCTAAAGTATGGGCATCATGGCAATCGGTACACGTTACATCATTGTGGTACATTTTGCTTTGAACAAAAGAACCATACACATAATCTTCATCTAATATTTGACCATCGGCATGGTAAATTGGTGCGGTTAATAGCTGCGGGTAATAATGATCTAACATAGTCCCCTCAAAATTAAATTTGTCAGTAATCTGCTCTCTTCTCATATGACAACGCGCACATTGATCTACCAATTCTTTAGGTTTGGTTTTTGAGGTCATTTGCATAGTTCCTGTGTTTCTGTATTTATCTCCTTGGATTGTTACATCAGAAACATGTTGTTTTCCTGGTCCATGACAAGCTTCACAGCTTACATTAATAATAGCAAATTTTGTGTCGTAACTATGTGTTTCTTGGTCGTAATTTTTTCGAACATTAGTAGAGTGGCAATCAGAACACATATTATTCCAATTCAATCCACCTCTAGACCAATGCAACCATTCTGAATGCACTACTTTAAAATCAGGATATAAATCGAACCATTTATTTTTTTTAGTATCCCATGCGGTTCTTAAACATTGGTAATGTCCGTTAGGAAATTTTACAATGTATTGTTGCAAAGGAGTAATTCCAAATACATATTCTATTTTATAATCATGGTTTTTTCCATCAGGCCCTTCTGTATTGGCAAAAAATGCTCCGTCTTTTTCATAAAATTTTGAATGTACACCTTGACTAAAAAATGTTTCTCCTTTAAAACTAGCAAGTATTGTTTCTCTAGTGGCAATATCCATGGATTTGTCATGATGCGATCCTTCCCATTTTTGGAATTGATCTTCATGACATTCTTTACATTTTTTATCACCTAAAAAATGTCCATCAGGAATTTGTTTTGTAGAGGCAAAAACAGGTGCTTTTTCTTTTTTAGAAACCTTTTTATAAGTTTCGTTTTTTTCAGAAGTACATGAAAACAATAGGATAATAAGGGCACTATAAAGAAGTTGCTTTTTCAAGGTAAAAGAATTTAAAAATTTTGATTTCGGGGCTTAGACTTTTATTTTATTTAAAAGATTAATAGGCACAACGGAAACCGGTATTAAATAACGAAGTATCTATGGAGTTTTTAGCTCTAAAAGAAGTGGTAAAACTTTTTTCTAAAGCCTGATCAAACATAAATGAACCGCCGCGTGTTGTTCTATAATTTGGATCTTTTCTTTCTTGAGTGGCAGCTCCAGGATAAGATTCGTAAATAGTTTCACACCATTGCCAAACATTTCCTCCCATATCTGTTAATCCAGCAGGAGTTTCGCCATAATGCCCTACAGGAGATGTTAATTTGTAACCATCTTCAACTATTGTGTTTTGAACAGTGGTACCTTGCCAAACATTGGCTTGATGTTTTCCGTTTATCAAAACAGTTTCTCCCCAAGCATACGTAGAGTTACCTCCATTTTTAGCAGCAAATTCCCATTCAAATTCTGTTGGCAATCTTTTTCCAATCCAATTAGCATAGGCTTTGGCATCATTCCAACTAACATGAGTTACTGGGTGGTTGTCTAAAGATTTTGCTTCAGTTTCTCCTAAAGGATATTCCCAGTTAGCCCCTTTTAACAAAGTCCAATGTGCTTGGTCAAATAAAAACACACCAGAATCACCAAATTTATCAGCTTCTGTTTTATAATTAGTTGCCTTTACAAAAGCTCTAAATTCTGCAACCGTCACTAAATTTTTATCTAAGTAAAAAGGAGCAATTTCTTTTTCAAAAGTAGGTTTTTCTAGGGCAGTTCCATTGTTATTTCCAATAGCAATAACCCCTCCTTTAAAATGAACCATATTGGAAGTATCTGCTTTTTTTCCTGCAGGAGCTACTTTTGTTGTTGTATTTTCTTCTAAAACTTTAGGAGTAGCTTCTTTTTTAGATTTTTCTTTGCATGAAGTTACTAAAGTTAATAACATTATAGCTGCAACAATATGTTTCATAAGTTTATTTTAAATAAATAGGAGTACAATATTACTAGATTTATTTTAAAAGAATACTGATTTAATTCAGGAATATGTCTTTCTAGGGAAATGATTATTTAGGTGAATTAAATTAAATGCAAAGTGTATATTTGAGCTTTATAAAAATAGTTAGCTATTTAGTAATACTATTTTCACCGGTAAATATTTTAGGAATGAATGATTTTATGCTTTTTTTTAAACTAGGACTAACGCATGTGTTAGACTTTAAAGCTTACGACCATATATTATTTTTATTGGTATTAGTAGTGCCTTATAGCACAAAACAATGGAAAGAATTACTTTGGCTAGTAAGTATTTTTACCATTGGACATACATTAACACTTACTTTAGCTGCCTATAAATTTTTAGATGTAAATTCTGGAATTATAGAATTTTTAATCCCCTTTACCATTTTTGTAACGGCATTAATTAATATTTTTTTAGGAACTAAATCAAATGCTGGTGTAAAAATAAAAATGTTGTTAACATTTTGTTTTGGTTGGGTACATGGCTTAGGATTTTCTTATTATTTACAAATGCTGCTGGCAGATTCTGATGAAAAATTTCTACCCTTGGTAGAATTTTCTCTAGGTATTGAAGGGGCACAAATAATAATTGCCTTGGTAGTATTACTAGTTTTTGGTTTTTTTAATATGATTTTTAAGGTTTCTAAAAGAGATTGGATAATAGTATTGTCAGCCATCGTGGTCGGAATAGTTATTCCTATGATGGGAGATAGGGTAGATGCCTTTTTAAAAGTACTCGCTGCCTAAAAAGAATAAAAAATAGCTAAAAGGCAATTTGTCGTTTGTCTTTATAATTACGACTTTTGATATCGATTAATAAAAGTATGAAGGATAATTTGATGAAAGCGAAAAAACAATTAAAATACGATACTGCATATATCAATATGGCTTTTGAGTGGGGAAAATTATCTCATTGTAAAAGAAAACAAGTGGGGGCTTTAATCGTAAAAGGAAGAATGATTATTTCTGATGGTTTTAATGGAGCTCCAACGGGTTTTGATAATTGTTGTGAAAACGAATCGGGTGAAACAAAATGGATGGTTTTACACGCAGAAGCAAACGCTATTTTAAAAGTAGCCGCATCAACTCAATCATCAAAAGGCGCCACTTTATACATTACCTTATCTCCTTGCAGAGATTGTAGTAAATTAATTTTACAAGCCGGTATTACAAGAGTTGTTTACGCAAGAGCCTATAAAGATTTATCGGGCGTAGATTTTTTAACCCAGGCAGGAATTGAAGTAACACATTTACAGGGATATGCTGAATAATACAAAAAACTTACCTCTGTTACTTGGACTTGCCGTTGCTTTTGGAATAGCCTTGGGCTCTATGTTTAATTTTCAAAACGAGTTTACCAATTATTTTGTAAGCAGTCAAAAAGATTCCAAACTTAGAAAACTTATTCAATTTATTGAACAGGATTATGTTGATGAAGTAAATACAGATAATTTAGTAGAGGATGTAATTACTGGAATTGTAAATAAACTAGACCCACATTCTGTGTATTTTCCAAAAGAAGATTTTGTAGCGAATCATGAAAATATGCAAGGAAAATTTGAAGGAATAGGAGTTCAGTTTTTTATGAATAACGATTCTTTGGTGGTAACGAAAGTCATAAAAGGAGGTCCAAGTGAAAAAGCGGGTGTGTTGGCTGGTGATAGGATTTTATTAGCAAATAATGATACACTTTTTAATAAAAACCTTAGCAGTAGAGATGTTGTTAAAATATTAAAAGGGCCTGCCGAAACACAAGTAGACTTAGAAATTTTTAGAAAAGAAACACAAGAAATCGTAAAGATTCCAATTATACGGAATAAAGTAGATATTTTAAGTGTGGAAGTGGCCTATATGCTTACAGATAGTTTAGGCTATTTAAAGCTAGATAGATTTGCAATGACTTCGTATAACGAATTCAAAAATAAATTAACAGACCTGCAAAATCAAGGAGCAAAAAAATTGGTTTTAGATTTACGTCAAAATGGAGGAGGTTTTATTCATGTTGCCAATGCAATTATTGATGAATTTTTAGAAAAAGGCAAGTTGATTGTTTTTACTGAAAATAATAAGGGTAGAATAGAAGAATCTTATGCTACAGCTAATGGAAGTTTTCAAAATGGAAAAGTATATGTTTTAATTGATGAAGGATCTGCTTCCGCAAGTGAAATTTTAGCAGGTGCTTTACAAGATAATGACAAAGGTGTAATTGTAGGAAGAAGATCTTTTGGAAAAGGATTGGTACAACAAGAAATGGATTTAGGAGATGGTTCAGCCGTTAGATTGACAGTAGCAAGATATTTTACTCCTACGGGAAGATCTATTCAAAAACCTTATAAACTTAACGATGGCGAGAATTATTCACATGATTATCAAGAAAGAATTTTAAGAGGAGAATTACTTTCTAAAGACAGTATAAAAGTGGCAGATTCTTTAAAATTTACGACTCCTAAAGGAAAAGTAGTGTATGGCGGTGGTGGCATTATTCCAGATGTTTTTGTACCCATCGATACAACGGCATATCTAGAAAATTTTTATTTCAACAGCCTAAATAATTTTACGTTTGATTATGTAGATAAACGTCGCAAAAAAATGAAATCCTTAAAGGTTGAGGATTTTGTAGCTTCTTTTGATCTTAATGATGAGGTATTGAAAGAGTATTTTAAATACATCAAATGGGATAAAGTCGTATCAGAAGAAAAAAAGAAACTTATAAAGCATTATTTAAAGGCTTTGGTGGCCAGACAGGCTTATGATGAGATAGCTTTTTATAAAATCAACCAACAACAAGATAAAATGATTGAGAAGGTTTTGGAGTTGGAAAAAAAATAAAAAAAGAGCTCGTTAAACAAGAACAGTTTTATTGCAGATATTCAATATTGTATCTTTGTGAAACACAAAAACAAATAAATTGACAACACAAAAAATATATTTTGCTTCAGACCAACATTTTGGAGCACCAACACCAGAAAAAAGCAAAATTCGAGAAGAAAAATTTGTTCATTGGTTAAATGTTGTTAAAAAAGATGCTGATGTTATTTTTCTTTTAGGCGATTTGTTTGATTTTTGGTTTGAATACAAAACCGTAGTTCCTAAAGGATTTATACGCGTATTGGGTAAATTGGCAGAACTACGAGATAGCGGAATTCAAATACATTTTTTTGTGGGAAATCATGATCTTTGGATGAATGATTATTTTGAAAAAGAATTAAATATCCCGGTGTATCACCAACCAAAAGAATTTACGTTTAATAATAAAACCTTTTTAATTGGGCATGGTGATGGATTAGGACCTGGAGACCACGGGTATAAAAGAATGAAAAAAGTATTTACCAATCCTATTTGTAAATGGTTTTTTCGCTGGCTACACCCTGATTTAGGGGTCGGACTGGCACAACATCTATCCGTAAAAAATAAATTAATTTCAGGCGATGAAGATGTGGTTTTTTTAGGAGAAGAAAACGAATGGTTGATACAATATTCTAAAGAAATATTAGAAACAAAACACTATAATTATTTTGTTTTTGGACACCGTCACTTACCAATGACACTAAAAATTGGGGAAAATTCAGAATATGTAAATTTAGGAGATTGGATTTCTTATTTTACTTATGGTTTGTTTGATGGTGACAGTATGAAAGTAGTTCCTTTTGAAGAATAGTAAATAGAATTTACCGCTTTAAAAAGTATTAATACATAAAAAAAGCAGCCTATTAATAGGCTGCTTTTTTTCTATAGTTTGGTTTGGTATTAGTTTTTGGTTGCAACAAATATTGCGATAATTAATTGAACTACAAAATAATAATAATAATTTTTTAATATATAACATGTTTTTTTATGCTATATAACAGGTTTTAAAAAGTAAAAGGAATAAGGGTTTAACCAAATTTTAACAATACAAACACCATATTATTGTAGTTTTGTGAATCTCAGAAAAAAGTGTAATTATAAACAGCGAATTGATAATGGAAGAAAATAATGCCAGTGTAGACATTAGAGCAATCAACGAAAAAATTGAAAAAGAAAGTGCTTTTATAGATTTGTTAACGACTGAAATGAACAAAGTAATTGTAGGTCAAAAACAAATGATTGATCGTTTGTTAATTGGTTTATTAGGAAATGGTCATATTTTATTAGAAGGAGTTCCTGGTTTGGCAAAAACGTTAGCCATAAACACACTTTCAAAAGCTGTGGCCGGAGATTTTAGTAGAATTCAGTTTACTCCAGATTTGTTACCCGCAGATGTTGTAGGTACGATGATTTATAACATGAAAGAAAATAATTTCGAAATTAAGAAAGGACCTATTTTCGCAAATTTTGTGTTAGCTGATGAAATAAACAGAGCGCCTGCAAAAGTGCAATCAGCCTTGTTAGAAGCCATGCAAGAAAAACAAGTGACCATTGGTGATGAAACATTTCCTTTACAAGCTCCGTTTTTGGTAATGGCTACTCAAAACCCAGTAGAACAAGAGGGAACTTATACCTTACCAGAAGCACAGGTAGATCGTTTTATGTTAAAAGTGGTGATTGATTACCCTAAGTTGGAAGAAGAGCAATTAATCATGCGTCAAAACTTAAACGGTGGATTTGCTCAAGTTAATCCAGTAGTTTCTTTAAAAGACATCCTAAAAGCCAGAGAAGTGGTGAAGGAAGTTTATATGGATGAAAAAATTGAAAAATATATTTTAGATATTATTTTCGCTACACGTTATCCTGAAAAATACAATTTAGCAGATTTAAAACCATTGATCAGTTTTGGAGCTTCACCTCGTGGATCTATTAGTTTAGCACAAGCTGCAAAATGCTATGCTTTTATCAAAAGAAGAGGGTATGTAATTCCTGAAGATGTTCGTGCTGTTGTTTATGATATTTTGCGTCATAGAATTGGAATTACTTATGAAGCAGAAGCAGAAAATATTACTTCAGTTGATATAATCAATAAAATTGTAAATGAAATAGAAGTGCCATAGAGAGTTATGAGTTTTGAGTACTAAGTTATGAGTGGTAAGAGCACTTTTAATTTTTCAATCTTTTAATTTAAAAAATGGAAACGAAGGAAATACTTAAAAAAGTCCGCAAAATAGAAATTAAAACGCGTCGACTTTCAGATCATATTTTTTCAGGAGAATATCATAGTTCTTTTAAGGGTAGGGGTATGACTTTTAGCGAGGTTAGAGAATACCAATTTGGCGATGATATTAGAAATATTGATTGGAATGTAACCGCGCGTTATAACCAACCTTTTATTAAAGTTTTTGAAGAAGAACGTGAACTAACCATGATGTTAATGGTGGATATAAGTGGTTCTGAATTTTTTGGTACAACTTCACAGTTTAAAAAAGATACGGTAACAGAAATTGCAGCAACACTTGCTTTTTCAGCCATTCAAAATAATGATAAAGTTGGGTTGATTTTATTTTCTGATAAAGTAGAGTTGTTTATTCCTCCTAAAAAAGGAAAAAGTCACGTACTACGTATTATTAGAGAACTGATAGAATTTCACCCAACAAGTAAGAAAACAAACCTTAACGAAGCTTTAAAATTTTTGTCAAACGTAATGCGTAAAAAAGCCATTGTTTTTGTGCTTTCTGATTTTATGGATGACGATTATGAACAAACCTTAAAATATGTTGGAAAAAAACATGATGTAACTGGGGTTCGCGTATTTGACAAGCATGATGAAAGTATTCCTAATTTAGGAATGGTTCCTATGGAAGATGCAGAAACAGGTCAGACAATTATGGTAAACACAAGCTCGAAAAGCGTTAGAAAAGCTTACGAAGCTCATTATTTGAAATCGGTAGCCTATTATCAAAACACCTTTACTAAAAGTGGCTCAGGGACTCTTAGCACAAGGGTAGATGAAAGTTATGTAAAAAAATTATTGGGATACTTCAAACAAAAAGGAGGCAAATAAAACGATGAAGAAAAGCATATTTTATATCATATTATTGATAAGCTCATTAAGTTTTGCTCAAAAGGAGGTTCAAATACTTTCAGAGTTAGATACAACACAAATTAGAATAGGTGAGCAATTTGAATACAAAATTACAGTAGGCAAAACTCAAGATGTTGTTTTTCCAAAACTAGAAGCATTAGGAAGTCTTGAAGTTGTTTCTGAAAGTAAAATAGATACCCTTGTAAACAGCTTGGTAAAAAAATACCAGCTTACAGGTTTTGATAGCGGAAGTTTTTATATTCCTAAACAACAAGTTTTTTTAGAAAGTAAAGCCTATTTTACAGATTCTTTATTAGTAAATGTAGCAACTGTTGTGGTTGATACTTTAAAACAAATGCCCTTTCCAATAAAACCAATTGTTGAGGAACCTGTAATTTTTGATGATTACCGCCCTTATTTTATTTGGCTGTATATTTTGCTTGCCGTATTAATTTTGGTGGCCTCTATTTATTTCATTCTAAAAAAATATTATGGTGATGATTCAGCAAATCAAAAGGAAAAAATTCCTCCATACCAAGAAGCTGTAGAGAAATTTGCATCGCTAGAAGAAAAACAATTATGGCAAAATAACAAAATCAAAGAGTATTATATTGAGCTAACTGAAATTCTGAGAGTTTATATAGGTAGAGAAGTAAAAATTCAAACACTTGAAGCAACCTCTGATGAATTAATTTCTTTGATTTCTCAACGAAATAAAGAAAAAGAAATTGGAATAGAGAAGGCAGATATTAAAACCATAGAAGAATTTTTAAAGCATGCCGATTTTGTGAAGTTTGCCAAATTAAGACCTCTAGCGGATGAAATTGAAAATGATAGAGCAACCGCTGAAAATATTGTAGAAGCTTTGCAGCCGATCTTAAAAAAATACAAGCAAGCTAATTTATTAATAGATGATGAATACTCACGTTATATAAAAGCGGAAGAAAAATTAACACTTGCAGAAAAAAGAAAAAGAACACTTACGTATGCAGGAATGTTTGTTTTGGTAATAGCGACTTTAACTTTTGGGACTTTTCAAGTGATGAAATTGATGAAACTGGGAGCAGCGACAATTTCTCAAGTAAAATTGCCTGAGTTAGGAACAGATCAAGTATGGGAAAAACAATCTTTTGGTACGCCAGCATTAACTCTACATGCACCATTTTCTATTCCCTTACGTACAAGTGAGGTTCCTCAGCAAATACAAAGCGTATTAAGTAGTTTGGGTGTTTATGAATACAATCATCCAGATGGTTTTGCAAAAGTAAATGTAACCACACTTAGTTACGCAGGAATCAATGCTCAAATTGAGCAAGTAATGGAAAATACAATCAAAGGAATTCAACAACAACCAGGAATTGAAGATTTTGAATACGAAAGGCAGCCTGCCAATTTAAAAAATGGAATGCAAGGCGTTTATTTGTCTGGAACGATGAAAGAAGGTGGTGTGGAAAAAGAATTTAAAGTTATTGGTTTTACACATGAAAGTTTGGTGTGGCAAGTAATTACAATCTGTAATTCGGATAACGATGAACTTAAAACAATGCTAGGTACAATGATTGAATCCATTAATATTGAAATAGAATAAGTATGGAATGGAATAATTTTGAATTCGAAAACCCAGCCTTTTTATGGGGGTTATTCATCCTACCCTTTTTAGTTTTTTGGTTTTTTTATACCCATGCTAAAAATGCTGCTTCTTTACGAGTAGCAACCATCAAAGGATTTAAAGCTACACCTTCTTTGTTGGCTAAATTAAAACCTTTGTTATATGTTTTAAGAGTATTGGCTATTGCAGCGCTTTTAGTGGCTTTGGCAAGGCCCAGAAATGTATCGGTGAGTAAAAGAACTAAAACAAATAAAGGAATTGATATTGTAATGGCAATAGATGTTTCTGGAAGTATGTTGGCAAAAGATTTAAAACCAAATCGTTTAGAGGCTTTAAAAAAAGTGGCTGCAAACTTTGTAAGTCAAAGACCAAATGATCGTATTGGTATTGTTGTCTATGCTGGCGAAAGTTTTACAAAAACACCCATTACCAGTGATAAATCTATAGTAGGGAGTTCTATAAAATCTATAGAGCATGGTCAAATAGAAGATGGTACGGCTATTGGAATGGGGTTAGGATCTGCCATTAATAGATTAAAAGATAGCAAGGCAAAAAGCAAGGTTATTATTCTACTAACAGATGGTGTAAACAATGCTGGTTTTATTGATCCTAAAACAGCTACAGAGTTAGCAAAAGAACTGAAAATTAAGGTATATACTATTGCTATTGGAACAAACGGAATGGCACCAACACCTTATGCAAAAGATCGTTTAGGAAATTTAATGTACCGTAAACAAAAAGTAGAAATCGATGAAGAGTTGCTAAAACATATTGCCAATGAAACAGAAGGAAAATATTTTAGAGCCACAGATAATTTAAAGTTAAAAGCTATATATGACGAAATAAATAAATTGGAAAAAACAAAAATAGAAGAATTTAAATATTACAATTATCAAGAGCAATACAGGATGTTTGTATTAATAGCTATTGGTTTGTTGCTAGTAGAGTATTTATTAAGAAATACTGTTTTTAAAAGTTTTATTTAAAATTAGAAAACACAATACAAGCGATAATAAAGAACAGTTAAGCTTTTATACAATTTAACAATTACACGTTTTTAAACAAATACACATATTTAAAAAATGTACAAATTAGAAGAACCGATATATTTTTATTTACTAGCAATACTTCCTTTATTATTGGTTGTGTTTATTTCTGTTTTATGGTGGAAAAAACGAACTCAAAAGAAGTTTGCCAACCCAGAATTATTAACTAAAATAGCTCCGAATTATTCTTTTTTTAAGACCGTTTTAAAATTAGTTTTTTTATGTTTAGGACTCAGTTTTTTGATAATTTCTTTGGTGAACCCAAAAATGGGTACCAAGCTAAAAACGGTGAAAAGGGAAGGGGTAGATATTGTTTTTGCTTTAGATGTTTCTAAAAGTATGTTGGCTGAAGACATTGCTCCAAATAGATTGGAAAAATCGAAGCAAATAATTAGTAAAATAATTGATAAGCTTGGAAGTGATAGAGTAGGAGTTATTGTATATGCTGGAAATGCTTATCCATTATTGCCAATTACAACAGATCATGCTTCTGCTAAAATGTTTTTACAAAACGCCAATCCAGATATGGTGTCTAGTCAAGGAACAGCAATTAATGAGGCTTTAGATTTGGCAAAAACGTATTATAATAACGAGGACCAAACCAATAAATTTTTGGTAATTATTTCTGATGGAGAAGATCATGAAAAAAATACCATTGCTTTGGCTGATGAAATTGCCAAAGAAGGAATTAAGGTTTATACAATTGGAGTTGGTAACGAAAAAGGAGGTCCAATTCCAATGAGAATAAACGGAACTTTAAACGGTTATAAAAAAGATAATAAAGGCGAAGTGGTAATTACACACAGGCATGCAGATGTGTTAAAAGAAATTGCAGAGGCAGCAAATGGAGCCTATGTTGACGGAAATAAAACAGAAAAACCAGTTGATTTAATTGAAAGCGTGGTAACAAATGCACAAAAGCACGAATTTGAAACCAAACAATTTTCAGATTACAAAGATCAATTTCAATGGTTTGTAGCAATTGGGTTGCTTTTTATTTTGTTAGATGTGTTTTTTCATGAGAAAAAAACAAAATGGTTAAAAAAGGTAGATTTATTTAATGAAGCGAAGAAATAAAACAATGAAAATAGTACAGTTACTTATCGTATTCCTTTTTTGCTTTAACGTAAATGCGCAGCAAGATACCATCGCACAACAAAGGTTGGCTAGAAAATATGTGCGTGAAGGGAACACTTTATATAAAGAAAATAATTTTGTAGATGCTGCTATTTCCTATACCAAAGGAATTGAACAAAATGCAACCTATCATAAAGCAGCACATAATTTAGGAAATGCCTTTGTTGAACAAAAAAATTACAAAGAAGCATTGCCTCAGTTTGAATTGGCAGTAAAAGGAGCAAAAACAAAAAAAGAAAAGGCAGCCAGTTACCATAATATTGGAAATGTACATATGGCTCAAAAAGAATTTGAAAAAGCAATAGAAGCTTTTAAAAATAGTTTGCGTAACAATCCTACTGATGATCAAACTAGGTATAATTTGGCACATGCCAAACAGCAATTAAAAAAGCAAAAAGAAGAGGAAGAAAAAAACAAAAAAGATCCACCTTCTGACTTTGCTAAAAGAATGAAGAAAAAAGCAGATGAACTTCTAGGCAGGTTTAAATTTAAGGAAGCCTTAAAAGTATTGGATGATGCATTGTTAAAAGATAAAACAGTATCTAATTACAATGATTATATGAAAAAATTAGAAGAAGTAATAGAAATAAAAAAGTAAGATGAGAAAAATAATATTGACACTTTTTTTAATGATAGGCTTGTCGGTAACGGCGCAGCAATCTGCTGTTAGTTATTTTAATAATGGTGCATCAGAATATGTGCATAGCAAATTAGACAAAGCCATTGCAACGGTAGATGAAGGTTTGAATTATTTTCCGAATGATGAAAAATTGAACAAATTGAAGGAAAAGTTAAAGGAGGAAAAGAAAAAGCAAGACCAACAGAATAAGGATCAAAAAAATCAAGATAAAAAGGATCAAGAAAATAAGGATCAGCAGAACAAAGATCAAAAAGATAAAAACGAAAAGGACAAACAAGACGAGGAAAATAAGAAGAAAGAAGAAGAAAAAAATAAGTCCGACAAAGAAAAAGAAGAAGAAAAAAATAAGTCCGACAAAGAAAAAGAAGAAGAACAAAAGAAGCAGGAAGAACAGGATAAAGGAGAAAATAAAGACAAAGGTGATCAAGGAAAAGAAAATCAGCCTAAAGAGGGTCAACCTATGAAAATGTCTCCAGAGCAAATAAAGCAACTGTTAGAAACCATGAATAATGAAGAAAACAAAACGCAGAAAAAAGTAAATGCTCAAAAAGTTAAAAAAGGAAGAAAGATCAATCAAGAAAAAGATTGGTAAATTCGCAAACCATAAAAAATAAGTTTGATAGCTAATTTACAAAGTCAGAAAACAATGAAAATTAGAAGTACCTATTTATTATTAATCCTATTTATTACTCAAGGTTTGTTTGCCCAGGTTGAATTTAAAGCCAAAGTAAGCAAAAACAAATTGGGTTTGAACCAGCGCTTGCGTGTTGAATTCACAATAAATAAGCAAGGAGGAGATAATTTTAGCCCACCAAATTTTAAAAATTTTGATGTAGTTGGAGGTCCTAGTCAATCTGTAAATCAGTCATGGATAAACGGTAGATCTACCTATTCTCAATCCTATAGTTATATTGTTTCACCAATAAAAAAAGGAGCATTAAAAATTGGTTCTGCAACGATAGAATACAATGGTAAAATTATCAAATCAAATCCGTTAACAGTTGATGTTGTTGACGCTATAGAATTGCCTAAAAATCCTAATGATCCTGATTATATTGCCAATCAAAATGTACATTTGGAGGTTATGGTATCTAATAGCAATCCATATATAGGAGAAGGAATTTTTGTTGAGTACAGGTTGTATTTTAGCAAAAAAGTAGCCCTTTCTGACTTTGACTTTAAAGAATTACCAGAGTATGAAGGGTTTTGGAATCAAGATATTAAAATAGACCAATTAACGGTTGAAGATGGTACCTATCAAGGAGAGGACTATCGTTTTTGTTCTATTAAAAAATCGGTATTAATTCCCCAAAAAGCTGGAAATTTAGTTTTAGAACCCATCAAAGCCGATTTAATAATTGGAGTACCAACGGGTAGAGGAGATTTTTTTGGAAATCCAATAACAAGAAATATCCGTAAATCCTTTAGATCTTTCAAAAAAACAATCAAAGTCAAAAGTTTACCACTAGAAGGGAAGCCTGCTGACTTTGCAGGGGCTGTGGGTGATTTTAAATTGGCTGTAGGAACCAGCAAAGAAACGCTCAAAGCAAACGAATCTACACAGCTTAAAGTAAGTATTACAGGAAGAGGAAACCTAAAATTATTTGAAATTCCGAAGGTACAAACCCCAAAAGAATTAGAGGTTTATACACCAGAACATAAAGAAAATTTAAGAACTGCTATTTCTGGTTTAAAGGGAATGCGAGGAGAAATTTACGACCAATATACAGTAGTGCCTCAGTACAAAGGAAAATATAAAATTCCTTCCGTTTCTTTTTCTTATTTCAACCCAAATGAAGAAAAATATTACACGCTGCAATCTGATGAGGTTTTTGTACATGTAACTGAAGGAAAAGAATTAGTGACCAATTCTGATGCAACAGGTATAAATAATGGAGGTAGAAGTATTAAACAAGAAGTTGTAGCTGCTGAAAATAACTTTAGATACATTCAGACCAAAACAAGCTTACAAACACCTGATGAAAAGGATTTCTTTAAATCAAATTTATTTTATCTATTACTTTTATTACCAATAGTGGTAATTCCAATGGGTATTTTAATTGGGAAAAAACAAAAACAACGCGCCAACGATTTAATAGGTAACAGAACAAGAAAAGCGGATAAACTAGCTCGTAAATATTTGTCGCAAGCCAAAAAACAGTTAGGAAAAAAAGAAGCGTTTTATATTGCTCTGGAAAAAGCTTTGCATAATTATTTGAAGGCAAAATTACATGTAGAGACATCGGAAATTAGTAAAGATAGAATTTCAGACTTGTTGACAAAAAAGGGAGTTGAATCCGATACGATAATTAGTTTTACAAAAGTATTAGACAATTGTGATTTTGCAAGATATGCACCAGCAACTAGTGTTACGATGAATGATGATTTTGACAAAGCAAAACAAGTCATTACTAAATTAGACAAACAGTTATAAATAATATTCAAGCACTTTATTGGTGTTGAAGAAATTGAAAAATAAGCGTAGAAATGAAGAATGTTAAGATTGCAAATACAAAAAAGTTTATCCTATTAGGAGGGCTCTTATGTTGTTTCTTTTTATTTTCAGGAATGCTAAACGCACAAACTAGTGAAGACTTGTTTGAGGAGGCGAATGAATTGTATAGAAATAATAATTATACAGAGGCTATTGCTAAATATAAAAAAGTGGAGACTAAAAATACGATTTCTTCAGAGTTGTATTTTAATATTGGAAATGCTTATTATAAGTTGAATAAAGTTGCAGAAAGTGTTTATTATTTTGAAAAAGCTCTTTTATTAAACCCTTTAAATGAAGATGCTCGAGTAAACCTGGTGTTTGCAAAACGAATGACTATTGATAATATTGAAGAGCTGCCAAAAACAGTTTTACAAAATATTGAAGAAAAATTTGTCCAAAAATTATCTTATAATCAGTGGGCTTGGTTGGCAGTAATTAGCTCTTTGGCGATGGCTGTTTTTTTTATGCTGTATTATTTTTCTTACATCCCAATGCGCAAGCGAATGTATTTTGTAGGTACTCTTTTTTCAATAATTGTTTTAATTACAAGTTTGCTAATAACATATAAAGAATTTAGTGTTAGTAAAACTAAAATTGAAGCCATTGTTTTTCAAGAAAGTGTAAGTGTAAAAAACGCACCTACAGACACTAGTGATGAGGTTTTTGAGCTTCATGAAGGAACAAAAGTTTTTGTGCTTGACAAAGTAGCCGACTGGAAAAAAATTAAACTAGCTGATGGAAAAACAGGTTGGATTAATAAAGAAGCTATAAAGGAATTGTAGTTTTAAATAATTAAAAAAAAAGCGATGTTCAAAACATCGCTTTTTTATTTTTAAAAGAACTGAAAATTAGTTCTTATGAACATGCACATCCATTTGAGGATAAGGAATATTTAACCCTTCAGTGTTAAATGTATTGTATACTTTTTCGTTCATGTCAAAATAAACTCCCCAATAGTCAGCAGCGTTTACCCAAACACGTACCGTAAAGTTTACAGAGCTATCCGCCAATTCAGAAACGGCAACAAAAGGAGCCGCAGGATCAGATAAAATTCTCTTATCAGCAGCAATTAAAGCACCTAATACTTCTCTTGTTTTTTCAGTACTATCACCATATCCAACGCCAAAAGTAAAATCTACACGTCTTTTTTCTTCAACAGAATAATTAGTCATAGAAGAGTTAGAAAGTCCACCATTAGGAATAATGATTGTTTTGTTGTCTGGAGTTTTTAAAATAGTACTAAAAATTTGAATTTCTTTTACACTTCCTACATATCCTTGTGCGTCAATAACATCTCCAACCTTAAAAGGTTTAAAAATTAAAATCATAACTCCACCAGCAAAATTTTGAAGAGTTCCAGACAAAGCCATACCCACAGCCAAACCAGCAGCTCCTAAAATTGCAATAAATGAGGTCATTTCAATACCCAACATGCTCAATACGCTAATTACTAATAAAACTTTTAGTAAAGCACCTACTAAGCTCTTAAGAAAAGGTTTTAAAGAGGCATCGGTATCTCTTTTGTCTAAAAGTTTTCCAAAAGCATTTGTCATAGATTTAACAATAATTGACCCAATAATCCATACGGCTATTGCGCCTAA
>JBHOTE010000030.1:0-22347 GCA_042584125.1 Bacteroidota bacterium | reverse complement strand
AAATCAGATTGTGCTATTTTAGATGTGTGCGAAGTTTTTAACTCAACAGCGAATACATATTATAATTTATCTCCTACGGTAGAAATGGGGAGTTATAGTGTTACTAAAGATGCCACTAAACAAGCTACCATTGTTCAAGGGGTGTTTACTTCAGATGTATCAGCAACACATTTTTATGTGGGTCACAATGGGTATCCTTTGCCAGGAGGCTACGACAATATTACGTTTACAGTACCTGTAACACCAACCTCGAATGCTAATGAGTATTCTTTTTATGTTGAAATGCCATATTCCGATATTTTTAACGGGTATCAGGCAAAAGATATACTGCAATTATCAATGGTTACTTTAGATGAAAATGGGAACAGAAATACACCTGTTACCTATGATTATACAATTGATGTTTTATCTCCAGAACCAAACGACGATATTTTAAAAGAGTATACTTCTTTTGTGTTATCAGATAGATCTAATTGGACAATTACTTCCAGTTCGACTTCTGGAGGTAATGTAGCTGCAAATGCTATTGATGGTGATTATGCTACTTTTTGGCATTCAGCATGGCCTTATTCTATTGCAACCAGTGGAAGTCATGAATTTACAATTGATATGGGAGTGTCTAAACAAATTAATGGTATTTACTTATTTTCTGAACGAAATCCAGGAAATCAGTTTAGACCTAAGACAGTTCGTGTTGAAATAAGTAATGATGGAGTAAACTGGGCACTTGAGAAAGAAGAAACATTAAGCTCTATTGCGGATGCAAAAGAAGTCTTTATGAATTTTACGAGCTCAGTAGTTACAAAGCATATTAAATTAATAATAAGCGAAGTGTATTCTGAAAATACAACAGATAATTTGATATTGGTTGAAATAGATGTTTTTTAGAATAAAAACTATAAATTACATTAACGAATCATTAAAAAAACAATTAATATAAATTAAACTGGAACAGTTTTAGAATTTACTGTTCCAGTTTATATAAATTTAATTCTTGATACTAATTTATAACACTTAAGCTCTTACCAATTTTAACGAAAGCTTCAATAACTTTTTGAATATCTTCTTTTTTCGTGAGTAGCAGATAACTATACTCTAATTCTAGCCTGTCCTTTTGTAACAACTGGATAGAAAAACGCGATAACATAAACTCCTTCATCTAATAAAAGTCTTACGAATTCTTGTATAACTTTAGCATCATAAAGCATAATGGGTATTATATGATGTATCCCTTTAACAATATCAAAACCAGTAGCAGTGATCCTTAAAATAACTATCAAAGAAATTGCTGAAATGTTAAATTTAACAGCTTCTCCCATTCATTTATGAACATATAAGAAGGCTTGAGAAAAAAATAACAATAAAGCTTGTTGAGGAAGTTTTAAAAATGATGTTACAAATAAACAGTTATCCTCATTTATTTAAAAACTTATCTTTATTTTTTTACTATTCGGACGTACATTTTTTTTGATTTTCCATGTATTCGTATCTGGGTCACCTACTTTTATAGTATAACTTAAGTTTGCATCAAAAACTTTAGGTATATACGTTTTTGAATTTAATCTTAAAGAATACATAATTTCTTTAGAATCTTCATTAATAATTTGAATAACAGGGTTTTTTAAGCCTTTTACTTTGATTTTTGGTAAATAAGCTTTTGCTTTTCTGCTGTAATTATCTTCCTGTTTAATAGTTATTGGCCAACCAGTATATTGACTGTTTTTTTCTGTAGGATCTACAAAACGGGGCCAACATTCAGTTTTAATCGTTCTCTTTTCTTTATTGAAAGTTACTAATCCATAACCTACAGCTCTATTATGTAAAACAGCAGGTTCTTTATGCATATTTCTAGGATTACCAACAGCTAAAACTGACATCTTATTGCCAAAACCATCTATATGATTTCCTTTATAAGCAGGGTTGTCTTCAGAGTGATTAGTACTATCTACATTTGGCCAAAAACGACGAGGCCAAATATTATTTAATGCAGGACCTGCAAAAGCGTATCCACTATCACCATGTTCATTTAATCCATACTGAATATATGTTGCTAGATGTTGATCTCCAGCAATATGAAAAGCAAAACCTTTTCTTATAATTTCCACTGCTTTGTCTCTTTTGTTAGATGGCCAACCATTAGAATCCATATCTACAGTTGGTCTATCTCCAGTAATATATTCTCCTTTTTCAGGTATTTTTAAAGATGGTATAACAGCTCCTGTTTTAGCGCCTTTAGGAAGTGTAGCTACAGTTGCAAAATTAGTTTGAGATAGAACTACTTTCATTTCTGATGAGTCAGACCAATCTGTAACCCAATCTTCTAAAAATTTTTCTTGTCTTTTGCCTAATAATTCAGCATCTAAATCTTTATGTTTTTTGATATCAAAATCATCACTCATAATCCACCCATTATTTACTTTTGCTTCTTTAGGTAAAATATATTTTGGGGATGATTTAAATTTTCGATCTTCTAAAATAGCAAAACTTAAGCCTGCATAATTCCATTTTGTATAATACACAGAAATATTTTGTTTTACAGGTGTTGCGTCGTAAGGATCTGGTAAATGACTTGTTTGTGTAAATTGTACCATATTTACCCAGTCTGCAGTCATTTTATAACCACCACTATCTTGCGAATGGCCTCCAAAACCTTTGGAGACATCTGCTTTTTTACCAGATTCTCCCCAGATATTACCATGGTAAACATCATGGTCATCTGGTATAATCGCACAAGGTTTATGACGAAATAACTCTCGATAAGACCAACCAAACATATACCATTTTCTAAGGTAATCTAAACAACGTTTATCAAATTCTCCTTCATATTGAGCACCAAAACCTCCGGTGCCTTCATAAAATTGATCTCCTAAAAACAACACTATATCTGGGTCTAATTTTGACACAGATTCATGAACATCTGCATCAGGAAAACCAAAATGAAAATTGCAACTAAAAACAGCAGTTTTAACTTCTTCTTCTCTTGTTGGTTCTTTTGCAATAGTACCAGTATATTCAAATTTCTTTACAACGTTTTTAAGCGGAAGTTCCAGTATAATTCTATATGGTATGTCCTTACTATTCTCCCAATTCTCTATACTAAAACTTACTGCCCTACCTGGGTTTGTAATTGTTTTAATTTCTGAAGTATTCCAAATATTATTCCGTTTAAACTGCAATATTACTTTATGCCCTTTAATGTCTTCTATCGGAGAAAGCTGTGCTGTTAGTTTTAATTTATTTTTGTTCAGTGTATACTGAGCAAAATTAATAGGACCAAAGAAATGATCTTCTTTAAATTCTAAATCTTCAGAAATAATTGCCCAATCTGAAAATTTAGCAGCTTGTTTTGAGGAAATCTCTTTTTTTAATTTTCCTGGCACATCTGCAATTAAAGAAAAGTTTCCTGTTACATCTTTGTCTTCTACAGTAATCTCTGACTTTTTAAGAATTAGATCATTATTAACTAAATTAATAACTGAAATTTTTAATGTATAGTTTATGTCATTAGGTACTGCTTCAACAATTAATTTAAAGAATTTAGGAATGGTTTTTAATGGAGTTAAAATAATCTTTTCTCCAATTTTTAAGTTTCCTTTTTCATTTAAGCCAATATCAAAACCTTCTCCAAAAACAGCGGCAGATCTAAAGTCTTCAAACGGACCTTTAGCTCCTAATCGCATACCTAAACAAACATTAGGAGTTTGTTTTATTGCATCATTTAATACTTCAATAGAAATACTGGTTGTAAAACCCAACAAGCCAGCTGGTTTTTGAATAGGAAGTAAATGTAAATTTCTGTTTTTACCTGTAAAATCGCATACAACTGAATTGTCTTTAATTATCCAATCTTGTAGTCTATTCCCCCAATAATCAGGACCAACCCATTTCATATCGGGCCAATTATTCCAATCAGATTTAAAAGCTAATCCCTTTTTATAGGGCCAATTTGTAAATGATTCTTTTGCGAATAAAGAAGGAGCTATACAAGGAATAAGACCTCCAAGTGCTATGGTTTTTAAATATTTTCTTCTGTCCATTTATCCTTTATTTAGTTATTTTGTAATTCTTATTTAAATCTACAGGTACTGGTGCATTTGTATACAATCTCCAGTCTTTTAATTCTTGATATAATTCTTTCACTTTTTCTGGATTTTCTTTAGATACATCATTTTTTTCTTCAATGTCTTTTACTAAATTATAAAGTTCTAGAGCACCATCTTCAAAGTATTCATGTAATTTCCAATCTCCTTTTCTAATAACACTTCCAGGTCTAGTTCTAAATAAAGGATCTCTAGCTTGTTCCTTTTTTGGATTAACAGCTTGTAAATATATAGGGAAATGCCAAAATAATGAGCGTTCTTTTATTTCTTTGTTTTCAGTTAATAAAGGCTTTAAAGAAATACCGTCTAATTTATAATCTGTTTTATCATTTAAAACATCCATAAAAGTAGGGAATATATCTAATCCTGTTATAGGATTTTCATAGGTCTGAGCTTCTTTTATTTTCTTTGGCCATTTTACAATAAATGGTACTCTAATACCCCCTTCATAATAGGAGCCTTTTCCTGCTCTAATAGGAAATTGTGACGAAACGCTAGCTAAACCTCCATTGTCTGATGTAAATATAATTAGGGTGTTTTCTTCTAAATTTAATTCTTTTAACTTTGTTAAAATTTTACCTACATTATCATCCATACTCTCAACCATTGCTCCGTATTTTGCATTAAAACGTTGATCACCATTAACGATTGATTCGTACTTTTCTACAAGTTCTTTTTTACCTTGTAAAGGTGTGTGTACTGTAAAATATGGCAAGTATAAAAAGAAGGTTTTTTCTATATTTGTATCTATAAAATTAATCGCTTCTTGAGTAATTCTATCAGTTAAATATTCTCCTTCTGGACCATCTTTTAATGTGTTATTTTTATAAGGACTAAAATAAGATTTAGGATGTCCAGCTTTCGAACCTCCAACATTTACATCAAAACCTTGTGTTTTTGGATTTTCACTTAAATGCCATTTACCCATTGTAGCAGTGGTATATCCATTTTTTTTAAGTGCTTCTCCAAGAGTTAAAAAATCTTCAGATAAAATAGTTTTATTTTTTGTTGGAATTAACTTACGCGTAAAATCTTTACCTCTTTCAGATGAACCTACAGTATAGATACCATGTCTAGGAGTGTTTTTTCCTGATAAAATACAGGCCCTACTTGGGGCACAATTAGCTGCTGCTGCATAAGCATTTGTAAATACTGCACTTTCTTTAGATAGTTTGTCTAAATTTGGTGTTTTATAAACTGGATTTCCCATAAATGCCAGATCACTCCAACCTAAGTCATCAACCAAAATAAATACAATATTTGGTTTATTAGAATTATTAACTTTTACTTTTTTTGAAAAACAACTTATAAAAATAAGAGAAACAAAAAGTGTACTTAAAATCTTAATATTTATGTTTTTAAGTTTCATTTCCTTAATTATTTTGTATTGAAAGAATTAGTGCTAAATGCCCAAGTAATTTCATCATTATTTTTTATTTTTCAATTAGTTTCTTTAATTAAGTCATCTTTTGTTCCAAAATATATCTGTGATTCTGAGTTTTTTCAATAAAATACTACTGCAATATATAAAAGTTGTATAAAGTTAAATGATTGATATTGACATAATTTTATTAACAACATAGAAGGCTGTTATTTTTTAATCACTTTAAAAGTGGGTTTGTTTTTATCATCATTTAAATTAACAAAATAAATTCCGGAAGAAAGGTCACTCATGTCAATTTGAATTTTTGAATGACTTAATCTATAATGTTTTAATTTTATAGAACTTCCATTCATATCAAAAGTTTTAAAATTTAATGATTTAGAAAAAAAATCTTCTGAATTAATAGTGAGTAAAGTGTCTACTGGGTTTGGATAAGCAACGTACTTATTTTTGTTTTTTTTTATTGAGTTTAATGATAGGGCAGAGGCATTCATTACGTCTACAATTTCTGATGCAGATAATGCTTTCGAATACAATCTGACATCATCTAAATCGCCTCTCCAATAATAATTTGTATTATAATTTGCAGCACCAATAAGTATACCGTTTGTTTCATTATCGGTATCTAAAACTGTTCCTTCAGAATTGTAGGAATCTCCAGAATCTGGTTGATTAGCGTAATAAATACCATCTATGTAAATTTTAATATCACTCATTTTATCGCCGTCTGCAGCATTATAAGTAACAGCAATGTGCCTCCAGGTATCGTTGTCTAATCTTGTTACATTAGAATCATCATTTTGTACATTACAATCACCACCTTCTATTCTTACATTTCCGTTTTCTACCATAATGTTAAACATTTTTCCAGAAGCATTAGTCCCCCATGAAATAATGGTTTTTCTACTATTAGAGGTGCTCGTTTTAATCCATGCTGTTACGGTTCTTTCATTTGTTAGACCAATGCCAGTATATCTATTTGAAAGATATTTTGTTGAAGAATTTGGTGCTTCAAAAGCTTTATCAGCTTTGTTATCTTTATCTGTTGTATAAACAGGTGTAAAATTACCTACGTTTTTTAAGTTTCTAGCGTAAGAAGATATATCATTTAAATTATTTGAGAAATTATATTGAAACTGTAAATTCTCAGGACCATTACTTTCTATTACTGTTACGTAGTTCACAATTTCTTTTACATCTGAACCTGCTGTGTTCATTGTTTTTAGTGTTGTTTTATACGTACCTAATTGGTTATATGTTACTGTGGGATTTTTTAATTCGCTTGTTGCTGGTCTTCCTCCTTCAAAAGTCCAACTCCATGTTAAAGGGTTTTCTGTTGAGCTGTCTGAATAACTAATAGTTTTTCCTTTTAAAACGGTTGTTTGGTCTGAAGTAAAATTTGTTAGTGGTTTGGTTGCGGTAACATTATTTAATACAGACCTCCAGAAACCACGACCATCTGTAGAAACGGTTAAAATACTTTCATTTCTTGTTTTCCCATAATAAATATCCATTCCAGAAACTCTAATTGCTGGTAATCCTTTAGAATAATCTATCCAAGAAGAAAGTGAGTTATCTTTATAATATACACCTAAATCTGTACCCACATAAATTCCTTCTTCACTAGATTTATCATAAATCATTTCTAATAAGGCAACTTGAGGTAAGCCAGATGAAATATCTACCCACGAAGCACCTTTATTTATAGATTTAAAGATTTTACTTCCTAATAATATATAAACAAAGTTTTCATTTGTAGGATGTGTAGCTATGTCTACTACAGTTCCTGCTACGGGTAATGTAAGTTCTGAAAAAGTAGGTGCTGTATCTCTTATATTATCAGATCGATAAAATTTTCCATTTTGCCTAGATACATATAAAATATTATGATTTGCATCAGATTGTTCTATTTTTTCTATTTTAGTAGTTCCACCAAAAGATGATATTTTATCCCAAACTTGCCCCGAAGTTGCAGTTCTTGCATTATTAATTCTCTCTACTTCGAACAAACCGACAAAAAGCGTATTTACATCACTTTTATCTAAAACACCTGTACCTGTATAAGCGCCTCTATCTGCATTTAAGGAGTTAATTCTTTGAAAAGACATACCTCCATCTTTAGAACGACTAATTTTTCCATATTTAAAGTGATATGCATATGTATCGTCTGAATAATCGAATAGAACTGTAGCTTCATCACCACCCCAAGGAGAATACCATTTACCGTTTTTATTTAGCTTAATTCCACAATGAAAAGTACCACCAGCTACATTAGCTTTGTTTTGCTGACTTTGAGTACATTCCCAAACTTCAGCAATTGGTAAACCATCTGTAATCATATTAAATTTATTATTTTCATCTAAATAATAAATTCCACCATCGTTTACAGCAAAAAGTCTATCATTTAATGGCGAATATGCCCATGATAATTGATCTAAATGTAAATCATAACCTTCTGGAGTTATTTTGTCAAAGAAAGTTGACCAAGTAATTCCTCCATCTGTAGATTTCCAAGATTTAACACCGCCAGCATAAACAATATTTGGATTATTAGGATCTACAACTATAAATAAATTATAGTTTGGTTGTCCTCTAGAAACACGTCCATCTGATTTATAACCAGTAATGCATGGAGAAGTTCCTGATTTTTTTGTAAAAGAAGTTGCAGCGTTTGTAGAAACATAAACTCCATCAAAAGAATCATCACCTAAATGATCTCTAGAATTTATTACATACACGTTGTTTGGAGCTGCAGGTGTAACAGCAATCTTCATAAATGCACCTTTACCAAAATCTGTAGAATTTTTTACCCAATTTATTCCACCATCTGTAGATTTATAAAAAGCAGATGTAGCGCCATTAGTACTGGCATACATAATAGAAGGGTTTGTAGGATGTTGTTTGATTTCTTCTACCTTGCTTTCTATTAAAACTTGTGTGAAATTTACCCCTGCATCTGTAGATCTGTAGATGCCATTATCATTACCAGCAAGTATAACATTTTCATTATCTTTCTTTAAAAGTAATCCATTAGTTTTGCCAGATGTTAGACCTGTAGAGTTCCAAGTAGCCCCACCATCTGTAGATTTTAAAATACCAAGATTAGTTCCAATGAAAATAATATTATGGTTAGAAGGTACATATTTAGAAATGTACACTTCTTCTGTTAAATGATCTGTTAAAGGCGTCCAACTTATACCTTTGTCTGTGGTTTTAAATAACCCACTTTTAAATGTTGATACTAAATAGGTTTTAGCGTCTGTTGGATGAAAAGAAATTTGTTTAACTCGACCCCCGTCTTTTATTGCCCCATTTTTTCTTGGACCAACGTTTATTGGCCCGTAATTAAACCAATTACCTTCTTTTTTTATTGCTGATTTCAATCTGATTTTTTGAAATTCATTTCTAACTAGTTCAGCAGAAATTACATTCCCATAAGCGTCGAGTCGTTTAGAGTTTATTGCATACCATTGCTCAAATTGTTTAGATCTATCTCCTTTATAATGTTCTTTGTCTTTCCAATAATCATCAAAACTTTTTCTAACCTCTGCCATATTTACAGAAGGTTTTTCAATCATTTTAATCCAAATAGGAAGGTTTTGTTCTACTTGAGATTTTTCTTTATTGATATTACAATTATAAAGTAAAATCAGTAAAAATAATAGTAAATGTACTTTCCTAAATATTTTGTTCATTCGTCCTCACTTTAAAAATTACTGTTTAATTATTTTGAAGACTGACTTATTATTGCTGTTTTTTAGGACTACTAAATACATTCCAGTCGAAAAATCACTCATGTCTAATTCTATTTTATTAGCGTTTTTTGATGAAATATGTACCGGTAATTGTACCCCTGTATAACTATAAATAGAGATACTTTCATTCTCAAAGTCATTTGTAGAAAGTAAAGTAAGGTTGTTTGTCACAGTATTTGGATAGGCAATAATTCTGTTTTGATTGATTGCAGTATAATCAGTGGAAAGTGATGTTTCTCCATCTTTTACTTTTGTAATTTGTTCAGGAGTAAGAAATTTTGAATATATTCTAAAGTCATCTAAATTTCCAATGAATTGACTATTAAACGGATGATTTCCTATTAAAACATTACCACCTTCTAGAGTGTTTATACTTATAGGGTTTCCTTGAGTACTAATTGGGTCTAGAATACCATCTACATAAAACAATGTTTCAGAAAGCTCTGGTGTACCATCGTTTTTAAAGGTAAAAGCTACATGATGCCAATTTCCATCAGAAACAGTTTGGGTTGCTGTTACATACCCGCCACTAACTTCTACTCTTAATTTTCCAGCATTTATTCTAAACGTCATTCTGTTACCAGTTGTGGCAGTTCCCCAACTAGAAATTGCTCCATCAGAAGAAGTTTTAATCCAAGCAGTTACGGTTCTATCATTAGCCGCTAATATGCCTGTATAACCACCTATAGTAAGATTATTACTTCCATTTAAATTATAAGAAGAACCAGTTCCGTCTGAACCAACACCGTAATTTGCAGATCCCGTTGCAGTGGCATTTCTTAAATAATTTGTTTCATCATTTAAATTTTTTTCAAAAATATACCTAACCATTAAATCTCCAGAGGCTTCTTTAAATACGGTTATATAACCTGTTTTAGTTTCTGTATCTGAACTGGTGCTATTTGTAACTTGTAAAGTTACATTGTAAGTGCCTTCTGTATTATATTTAACTGTTGGGTTTTTACTTGTACTTGTTGCTGGTGTACCCCCTTCAAAAGACCAAGACCAAGAGCTTATAATACCATTTGAATTGTCGGTAAATACTATAGAATCTCCTTCTACAATATTAGTTGAGGTTGCTGAAAAGCTAGCAATCGCTGTAGAAGAATTACTTACTAGTTCAGATTTCCATACTCCACGACCCCAAGTTGCAGCATATAATCTTTTGGTTGAAAATTGAATTTCTAAATCATTTACTCTTGTATTTGGTAAATTATTTCCAAAAGTTACCCAATCGGATAAAGTATCATCTTTATAGTAAACACCTGTATCAGTTGCTACATATAAAGGATTATTTACTGCATTGTCATAAACAATATCATTTAGAGGTAAGTTAGGTAAAGATCCTGAAATGTTAGACCAACTAGAGCCTCCATTAGAGGTAGTATAAACTTTTGTGCCAATAGAATAGTTATTGTAAGAAACAGATACTCTATTTGGGTCATCATAATCGATAGCAATTCCTGTAATAACTAAATTTGGTAACCCTGATGATATTTCTGTCCAATTTGCACCTCCATCAGTAGTTTTCCATATTCTATTCTTAGCAGAAGTATAGATATAATTAGGATTAGAGTCAGAAATATTCATTTCATCTACAACATTAGAAGTACCAAGGTTTGCAATAGTTGTCCAAGAATCTCCATAATTGGTAGATTTCCATACTTGTCCACTTGCTTCTCCCAGAAAAATTTTTCCAGCAATTGTTGGGTGTTGAATTAAAGGTGGTAGGGTACCTGGTTTAGTATCACCCAAATCTACTCTTTCAGTGGTAAGACCTCCAGAATTTGTTCTTTTAAAATCTCCATTGTAAAGAGAGCCATATATAATATCAGCATCGTTTTTATCTATCATACTTGTTCCTCCATCACCACCTTTCCAGTGAATCCATTTTCCATTAGATAAAATACTTGTACCATTATCTTGAGTTCCAATAACTATCGTATTTGGTGATGATTGTGAAACACCCATACCATGTTTATAAATCTCATGATTCCCCATACTAAAGGATAGTATTTTGTAGTTAAAACCACCATCGGTACTTTTTACTAACCAACCATCAGTACCTAAATAAATAGTACCATTTACTACTACAATTTCTCTAATATCTGCATGCACAAAATTACCTCCAACACCAGTACTTTGGTCATAAATCCAATTGGTAGTTTTAGTAAAATCTGTGACTCCACCATTGAATGAAGTCCAAGTGTCTATACTACCATTTATAATAATGTTTGCGTTTGTGTCTGATACTGCAAAACCACCATACTGACCTACATTACCATCTGGTATTCCTAAAGTAGTAAAAGTTGTACCAGAATTAGTAGATTTATATGAAGCCCCATTATCTGCAACAAATAATGAATTTGGTTGATTTGGTGAAACAGCAATTTGAGGTTTGTTGGTTGTTGTTAAACCTGTAGTGGTAAAAAAAGTACCTCCGTTTACAGATTTATAAATTGTGTTATTTGTGTCATTAGAGGCATATACAGTGTTAGTATCTCCTGGTTTAAATTCGATATCTATGATATTTCCTGATAAAACTGTAGAATATGTTTGAAAACCATCATCAGTTTTTACTAACCCATTAGATGTAGCTGCAAATAATTTTGATGGGTTATTGGGGTTTATTAATAGTTTATTGATAGTGGTGAAATTTATTGCAACTTCAAGAGAAAACCCTGTTTGAGTCCAAGTATTACCCGCATCTAAAGATTTAAAAACTCCAATACTATAACTACCTGCAATTGCCGTTGCAATATAAATTTCATTTATGTTATTTGGATTTACTGCAATGCTTTTAACACCTGTAATGCCTAAATCATCTGTTTTAGGGATCCAATTTATCCCTTCATCAATTGTGGTCCATAATCCGCCACCTCTTGTACCAACATAAATTCTTTTTTCATCGTTAGGGTCAACCCAAATTGCATCTACACGACCATTTCCATTACGTTTATTACTAAAATTCTCTTTTAGTTCCACAAAAGGCCCAACTTCTTCCCAATTATAATCTTCTATTGCATTATTTGAAGATTTATTGCTTGTTTTTTTATGATTTAGTTTTTCTTTTTTTTTTATTTCAAAAGCTTCTAACACTCTAAAATTTGTTCTATCTCCAGTCGGGTAAAATCGATCTTCATTTTCTATTATCCAACGTTGAAATTGTTTATATCCAGAACCTTTACCTTTTTCTCTATTTTTAAAATACTCATTCCCTTTTTTTATAACCGTATAAACATTATGATTAGGGTTATCCATCATTTCTTTATATTCTTGAGCGTATGAATTGCTAAAGCAAAATAGTATTAATAGACAAAATGACTTAATGATAAATTTTTTCATATTATTTTAAGAGTGAAAGAAGCTTTTTGCTAAAATTATTTTTTTATAAATGTAAAATTCTCTGAATTATTATCATTTATAATTACTACAGTATAAATTCCACTTGTTAATTTATTTATATCTAATTGTACAAGATTATCGTTTCTTTCAATTATTGTTGGCTGTATTTTACTTCCTAAAATAGTGTATAATTCGACTCTAGTATTTGAAGAAAAAGTAGATTTAATTGTAAGAAGATCTTTTGCTGGATTAGGGTAGCATAAAGCTTTATTACTAATCTGGTTATTTGTTAAAGATAATAACGTTGCTCCGTCTTTAGCGGAAGTAACCTCTGTAGAAGTCAAAGCTTTAGAATAAATTCTTACATCATCTATAGCACCATCAAAAGTATATGAACTTGTAGTATAAACTGCAGAACCAATTTTTAAGAAGTTTTTTGTTACATCTGTTTGAATTGTTTGTGTTTCTGAAAGATAAGATGCACCTGCATCTGTTTCATTTGTAGATAAAACACCATCAATGTATACTTTTACATTTGATAAGAAATTTCCATCAGCTGAATCATAAGTTACAGCTATATGATGCCAACTATTATCATTTAAACCAGAGTCTGTAGTTAATAGTGAAGAGGCACCACCTTCTATTCTTGGAACTCCATTGTCAATCATTACATTAAACATTTTACCAGCCGAGTTATCTCCGAAAGAAACAATAGGCTCTCTACTAGCTCCTGCTGTTTTGAACCATGCAGTAACAGATCTATTATTATTACTTCCAATACCAGGGTATCCTGTAATTAAATGATCTGCATAAGTTCCAGATGCTGTAAGTGCACTTGAGGCAGATGCATTATGATCATTTTCATATGTTGGACTGAAAGATCCTGTAGCTGATAGATTTCTACTATATGAAGAGCTGTCATTAGTATCTCCATCGAAATTATAACGAGCCTGTAAATCTCCAGACCCACCACTTCCAGAAACGGTTATATAGCTTGTTTTTATTTCGTCATCAGAACCACCTGCATTAGTAGCTGTTAAAGTAACTGTATAGGTACCAGCAGTAGGATAAGATACTTGAGGGTTTTGATCTGTTGTAATTCCTACGGCATCACTAGCTCCAAAATCCCAGCTCCAAGAAGTTGGTGTATTTGTAGATGAATCTGTAAAAGTTATAATATTATCTGTTGCAGGTGTTGTAGAACTTGCGCTAAAATTAGCTACTGGTGTAGTTGCACTTACTCCTGCTAAAGTTGCAATAGCAGATCCTGTTAAAGCACCAGAGTAGATACGTACATCATCCATTACTCCTCTATAAAAGTAAGATCCTGAATAAATTGCTCCACCTATTCTAACATCATTAGTGGCACTATCTGTATTGATTACTCTAGTTCCATTAAAGGCACTACCTTGTGATGTAATTGCTCCATTAATATACATTTTGCAATCTGCTAAAGTAGCTCCATCTGTTGGGTCGTAGGTTACAGCAATATGCGTCCACGTTTCATCAGAAACTGTACCAGCACTTTTAAGACTAGAAGTACCAGCTTCTACTCTAATTACACCACCTTCTATCATAACATTAAACATTGTTCCAGCAGTATTGGTTCCCCAAGCAGCAACAGTTTTTCTGGTGCCTCCTGCTCTTAAATACACCCAAGCTGCTACAGTTCTAGCACCGTCAGCTCCAATACCTTTATAACCTGTAGCTGTTAAGTATTCACCAGTAGCGTCATTAGCATCAAAAGCACTATTGGCATTTGAATCTTTATCTGCAGCATAACTTGCAGCTGAACCACTTTTTGTAAGATTTCTTCCGTTCGCAGTAGCATCATTTAAATTGTTTGAAAACTCATAATGTGCTTCAAGAGTTTGTGCTTTTGTTGATAAGCTTACCATAGTAGAGAATACTACAAGGCAGAATATCGATTTTAAGTAAGTAATTTTAAGTTTCATAATTTTTGTTTTTAGAAAGTATTAATTAATAATTAAGTTTATAATCTTTTTTTTAACATTGCGATTTTTTGTTAAAGTTTTAAGTTAATTTGATGATATTTTATTTAGATAATTGTGAAATACAAAAGAAGCCCATTTTTTATTTTTAATAATTGAATGGGCTTCTTAAGTTGTATTAAAAAGCACTAATTCAAATCAAATAATTATATTGTTATTTACTTGAAATTGCCGCTATTTGTATAGGTATTAATAATTCGTCTAAAATAGCAACATCATCTATTTCTCCATTAAAGAAATATAGGTGACTAGAATAAATAGAATTTCCAATTCTTACATCACTAGTAGCATCAGTATTTATTACAGTAGTTTCTGATCTAAAAGATTTTCCTACTGCATCTGGTAGAGTTGCGCTTGAAACACCATCGATAAATATTTTAACGTCTTTTAATTTATCTCCGTCTGTAGGATCAAAAGTAACTGCAATGTGATGCCATTGACCATCCATTAAATCTGTTCTTTCTGTACGTAAACTAGATGCTCCAGCTTCAATTCTAACTTGCCCTCCTTCTATCATTACGTTAAACATTTTTCCTGATGCGTTTGTACCCCAAGAAACAATTGTTTTTCTAGACGTACCTGCGTTAGTTCTAAATCTAGCCATAACTGTTCTTTGTCCATCACCAGCAATCCCTTTATAATTAGGAATTGTTAACCAGTTATCAGCAGTTTTTGGTGATAACCATGCGCTTGAAGCGATACTGTTTCTGTCTTCAACATAGGTAGGACTACCAAAATTTGATACTGCAGTAATTGCATTACTACCTGCATCTTCTAGGTTGCCATCAAATTCGTATAAAGAAACATAAGGTATTGGTTGCCCCTCTACAGTAATATAGTCTTCTAAAATAATCTCTTTAGCTCCACTTTCGTTTCTGACTTTTAATTTTACATCGTACACTCCAGGTACTTGATATCTAACAGTTATATTTTTATCATTACTAGATGTCACATCTGCACCGTCTAAACTCCAGTTCCAAAATAATGGATTTTTAGTAGATGTATCTGTAAAGGTAATGGACTCTCCTTCTATAATGCTAGTTTCTGAAGCTGTAAAAGACACTTCTGGAAGTGCAGCTTCATCAATTACTTTGTCTAAAGCAAAATCACCGTCAAATTTTTCGCATGAAGCAAAATTTAATAGGATAATTGCAAATAGTGCAAGTATGCTGTGTTTTTTTATTTTTTTCATTTTATATATGTTTTAAATTAGTAAAAAGTAACCTTTTTGCCAAGTAATTAATACCCTACCAATCTGGGTTTTGGTCTAACTTATCATTAATTGCACGCTCTACCAATGGTAAAGGGAATAAGTAATAATGATCTGGAAAAGCAGGAGCATCATTAGGTACTAATTTAACATAACCCGCAGGTGCATTGTTTTGGATAGGTATGCTTATTGAGTAATTAGCTTGTACAACCCATCTACCAAGTTTAGGTGCAGTAGCATAATCCATTTTTTTCCAACGTCTTAAATCTTCTCTTCTGAAACCATCTCCCATTAATTCAACAGCTCTTTCTCTTCTAATCTCCCAAAGTACAGGATCTACACTAGGATCTCTTTGAGGATCAAAATTGGCATCTATTGCACCAACTGTCATAGGAGCAACACCTGCTCTTGCTCTTAATTTGTTAATAGTTGCATTTGCGATTGCATCGTCAAATTCTCCTAATTCATATTTAGCCTCTGCATGGATAAGGTATACTTCACCCATTCTAAAAATAGCTAGGTCATTTAAATCTCTTGAAGATACTCTATCATTATGGTCGTTGTAAATTTTCCAAAAACGATAACCATTACCTGTACGAGTAGGAGTTAATCTAGTAAAGTTAGGTACTTCATCTGTAACTCTTCCTGACCAGTTTCTATCTGGAAGTTCTTTTAGAGGATATCCTCCAGAAACTGCGGCAACTTTACCAAACCATTCACTGTCTGCAAGGTTAGCAGTATGACTCCACGTTTGTGTACCATTACCTACCACTTTATAAGGTGGAGGTGTCATTGTTAAAATACGAGAATCTCTATTTCTAAACTCAGCATAATGATCTTTATCACCTTGAAATAAAGTGTTGTTAGCATTGTAAATTGGCAAACCATCAACAGTTAAAAATTTATCTATACCTTTTCTAGTAATATCATATTTATTGTTGGTTGAACGAGTAGCTGTGCTAACATTGTGTGTTAATTCATCTATAACGTAATGCTTGTATAATAAAATACCTGGTTGTCCTCCTAAATCTAAAGAGTTGTAAACAGCATCATAGTTAGACATAATTGTAGGGTATTTAGCAACTAAATCAGCTGATGCATCTGCAGCAGCCCTTAAATAAGTTGTTTCGTCACCTAAGTTATGATACTTTCTCCAAGTACCTTCAAACAATGCGAATCTAGATAAAAAAGCTTTTACAACATCTGGATTTACTGTGTTAGGACCATCACCATTTGGAAAAATATTTGCAACAGCAAAATTAAGATCACTTAAAATATTACTAGCAACTAAATCTCTTGTGTCTCTTGGCTTGTATAATTCATCTACATCTTGATCTGTTAATTCATTTTCAATCCAAGTTACACCACCAAATTTCTGTAATAACCTAAAGTATTCGTGAGCTCTAAAAAATAAACCTACACCTCTCCAATGCGCCTTTTCGCTATCCGTTAGTGGTGCATCTGGTATTGCTCCTAACATAATATTTACTTTACGAATATTTTTGTATGATTCTGTGTAATCAGCATCATTATTAGGAACAGTATAATTATTATCTAAATAAACTGGATTTACAGAACTCCCTCCGTTTTGCATTAAATCTCCTTGTAAATCTCTAGTAGCTTGCCATGATCCATTTTGATAATCTTCTAAAAAATCATAGAAGCCCCAAGCATAAAGCTTAATATTATTGTAGGTGCTGAATATGGTTGCTTTAGATAGCTCGTCTTTAGGAGCTCTATCTAAGTAGTCTTCGTTACATGAAATTAACGTAGAAATGAAGACTAATAAAACTGATATTTTTTTTAATTTAGTCATAATGTTTTTTTTAGAATGATAGATTTAAACCAACTGAATAATTTTTCATGATAGGGTAAACTCCGTTAGAACCTTGGTCTGGATCCAATCCTGGAGGAAGATTATCAAAAGTAAATAGATTATTCCCTGATACAAAAACTCTACATTTGCTTAATTTAAATCTGTCTAATACATTTTGAGGAAAGCTATAACCAAAAGTAAGGTTTTGTATTCTTAAGTAACTCTCATCACTTAAATACTTCGTTTGTGTTCTTGTACTTCTTGTATAGTTACTATCTATATTACCTGCTTGTGCATTTCCATAGATTCTTGGGTAAAATGCATTTTGATTGTCTGGTGTCCAGAAATCTAATTGGTGAGCATAAATGTTATCAAAACCACTAACAAAAGGGAAAATTAAATCTGAATTTCTAAATCGATCTTGTTTTCCAACTCCACTTAATACAAAAGAGAAATCAAAACCTTTGTATTCTGCATGACCGTTAACACCAAATTGGTAGCGTTTTCTATTGTTTCCAATTATTTTTCTATCTCCAGGACCCGTTCTTGAAATTATTTGTCCACTTACTGGATCTATGTCATATTCTGCAGTATTGTTACCTGTTGTAATAATACCATCTCCATCTAAATCTTTGTACTTAACATCTCCTGGATATGGAGTTGGAGCACCATCAATTACAGTAACATCAGGTTTTAATTGTCTATTATCTCCGGATAAATCTGCATTTAATGTTCCATCAACGAAATCATCAATAGTATAGTAACCATCAGTAACATAACCATAAATATCACCGATTACAGAACCTTCAAAGAAATTTGATAAAGATTTGTTTGGGTTGTCTATTTTGGTAATCTTACTTGTATTATCCCATAAAGTAACATTAATACCATAAGAAAATTCTTCGATTCTATCTTTCCAACCTAATTCAAATTCCCAACCTTGAGTTCTTAAATCATTTGAATTTTGTTGTGGTGGTTCTGCTCCTAAAACTGCAGGTAACTCAATACCAGCTCCTAACATTCCTTTAGTATCTCTAGTATAGTAACTGAAAGCTGTTGTTAATCTGTTTTTAAAGAAAGCTGCATCTATACCATAGTTTGCAGACACTACTTCTTCCCAAGTAAAACCAGCACTAATTAATTGAGCAGGGTCAAAACTTATAAAACGTTGATCATTATCTAAATTCATCCATCTAGTTGTAATTCTTTCGTAACCAGGGATTGCTGGATAATAATCACCTGTATTTTGATTTCCAATACTACCATAAGATGCTCTAGGTTTAAGAGAGGAAATCCAGTCTACATTTTTCATGAAATCTTCTTTTGCGATGTTCCATCCAATAGAACCAGAAGGTAACCAAGAAAAACGATCTCCTTCTGCAAAACGAGAACTACCATCATATCTTAAACTAGCTTCTACAAAATATTTTTCGTTATAGTTGTATCTTAATCTAGAATAATATCCTAACACAGCCCAATCATAAAAGGCATCATTAACAGCAATATTTGCATCATCAAAACCTAAATTTAAGCTAGGTGTTGATATAGGGTCTATTAAATCATTTCTTCTAGCAGAGAAAAAGTCTTGTTTTGTATCTTCTCTATTGATACCAAGTAAAGCATCAAAGTTATGACCTTCTCCAAAGGTTTTAGCATATTTTGCATATAAATTAAAAGCATTGTACAATCTAGTTGTATGTCCTCTTGATATACTTGTGCTACGTTGAGCGTTTTCAGCAGAGGTTGTTGGGTTAAATCTAAAAGCACTATAATAACGTTGTCCGTTATTTATTGTTCTTGTAGTGATATAGTTTTTCTCAAAAGTATATTCACCTATTACAGAAATTTCTTCTATAGGCTTCCATACTAATTTTTGAAACAAACGAATATTATCATCTTCTGTTCTACCAGGAGCACTAAATCTTGCTCTGTTTTCTGGAGAATCAAAAGGTAAAATTAAACCTGATCCATCATCAAAGTAACCACTACTAGGGTCGTACATACGAGCTTGAACAGCATCTTGATATCTTCCATTTGCTCTAGATTGTATACTAGATCTAATCAATACGTTACTGCTAGATGTTAAGTTATTTGTAATATCAGCATTTATTAATGCATTTACATTGTACTTTTTGTAAGAATCATTTGAAGTTACCATAACACCATCTTGATAACTGTACCCAGTATTTAAACGATAGGTAATTTTATCTGAACCTCCACTTACAGAGAAGTTGTGGATAGTATTGTAACCAATATTATCTATAAACCTACCATAGTTGTCTGTGTCTGCTAATGGGTAGTATTGACCTCCATCTAAATGAATTGGGTATGTTTCTCCTGAAATAGGATCAACAGTTAAGTTTAATTGAGAAGGATCGTTTTCATATTGATCAATAAAACCTAACCATTTTTGAACATCTTGACCCGCAAAATAAGCGTTTTCACCCCAAGATTCTAAAGATCTAACAAATTGTTTCGTTGTTGCTTTTTTAGGGATGTCAGCTGCTTTCGAAAAACTTGTAGTTGTATTGTAAGTAAATCTAACTTTTTGATTCTTCTTACCCTGCTTAGTAGTTATTACAATAACCCCAAATGCCGCTCTAGCACCATAAATAGATGAAGCTGCTGCATCTTTTAATACAGAAATAGACTCTATATCTTGTGGGTTTATATCATTTAAACTACTTGGTACATTGTTAATTAAAACTAACGGAGTACCAGCTCCATTTAATGATGCAAAACCACGAATGTTTAACGCAACTGATTCAGATCCTGGTTGCCCAGAGCCAACAGTAACTTGTAAACCAGAAGCAACTCCCTGCAAAGCTTCTGCTGCATTTGTGATAGGTCTATCTGAAACAATTTTGTCCATTTTAACAAATGAAGCTGCTCCAGTAATATTAGATTTCTTTTGTGTACCAAAACCTACTACAACTACTTCATCTAACTCATTTGAGTCTTCAATTAATACTACTTTAATTGAATTTCTACCTTCAACTGAAATTTCTTGATCTATGTACCCCACGTAAGAAACTAGCAAAATACCCGTTTCATCAACGACAATGCTAAAATTTCCATCAAAATCAGAAGAAACCCCATTTGTTGTACCTTTTACAGTAATGGTTGCTCCAGGTAATGGTGAGCCATGTACATCAGTAATGGTACCTCCCATTGTTTTTTGCTGTGCAAACATTGTTATTGAGAGTAATAAAGAGACTCCTAATAATAATTTTTTAATTAAGTTTTTCATAAGTGCTCATAATTTAATTCATATTTAGGTTTGATTTGTTTTCTTTTAATACGTATTCTTCATCCAATTGTATGGCTTTCTTTTAATCCAATTACCTCTTGTAAAGTCAGGGAAGTCTTGTGGCTCGCCATTGTTTTCAATTGATAATTCTGATAAAGGTGTAATTGCACTCCAAGCTGCTGCATCATACGCATCCATTGGTGGTGCTATATTTTGTTTAACAGACTCTACAAATGCGTTGATTACAAAAAAGTCCATTCCTCCATGTCCAGCTCCCATTGCTTTCTCACCATATTTTTTCCATAAAGGGTGGTCGTATTTTTCTAACCACTCTTTAGAATCATCCCAACGATGTGGCTTTTTTGATTTTCCTTCAATATAGATTCTATCTCCATCTTTTTCCCATAGACCATTAACACCTTGAACTCTAAATCCTAAAGAATATGGTCTTGGTAAATTACAATCGTGTGTTACAATGATTGTTTCTCCGTTTGCAGTTTCTATAGTTGAAGTAATTACATCTCCTTGTTTAAACTTTAATTTTGCATTTGGATGATCTTTTCCTCCATGTTTCACAATATAGTCATTAAGGCCAATAGATTTTGAAGCATTTGCTGTCAACGATAAAAATCTATTTCCTCTATTAATATCACACATAGCTGCTATTGGACCGACTCCATGGGTTGGGTAAACATCAGCATTCCGTAATAATGAGTGTTGTGTTCTCCAAACTGATTCTGAAATTCCATTTTCACCAAATTCCACACCTTTTCCGTAAGCTGTTTTTCCATCATTTAGTTTTACAAAACGTAAATCGTGCTGGTATCCACATCTAAAATGAACTAATTCTCCAAAAACATTTTGTTTTACCATATTTAATACAGCAAGTACATCTCGTCTGTAATTCACATTCTCTAAAATCATTAAATGTGTACCAGTTTCTTCGTGTGTATTTACTAAATCCCAACACTCTTCTAATGTGTTTGCAGCAGATACTTCCAATCCAGTATATTTACCAGCTTTCATAGCGTCTTTAGCCATACGTGTATGCCATAACCATGGCGTTGCAATTATTACTGCATCTACATCTTGTAGGTCTAAAAGGTTTTTATAATCATAGTCTCCCTTACCGAATACCTTAGGTTTTTCTTTTCCTGCTTCACTTATTTTATTTAAAGCAATAGATATTCTATTAGGATCTACATCACAAATTGCTGTAATTAAAACATCATCTCTTTGTAATATGTTGTTAAGATGGTTTGTGCCACGTAACCCAACTCCTATAAACCCAACTTTTACTTTTTGTTTCTTGTTTTGTCCAGTAAGACCAAATGTAAAACTTGGCATCATGGTTAAACTAGTACCTACTATGGCCGACTTTTTAATAAAATTTCTTCTTGAATTCATGTTTTTTTATTTAACAACTAAGTATTGATTTTAAAGCTCTTCTACAAATTTGCGAAATGTTTAAGGTA
>JBHOTE010000029.1:0-22439 GCA_042584125.1 Bacteroidota bacterium | reverse complement strand
GCCCTCTCCAAAAGAAGTTTTTTGGTCGCATTATATAGATGAAAGCAATGAACCTCTATACGAATTTGGCTATGGTTTGAGCTATACAAGTTTTAAATACGAGAACTTAAAATTGAATACACATACATTCAATGAGTCTTCTGAAATTATTGCAAGTGTTAGTTTAACCAATACTGGAAAAGTAGCAGGAAAAGAGGTAGTGCAATTTTATATTAGAGATTTATTTGCAAGTATAACTCGCCCCGTTAAAGAATTGAAAGGTTTTGAAATGGTTTCATTAGAACCAGGAGAAACCAAAGAGGTTTCTTTTGTTATAAACAAAAAAACCATTGAATTTTATTCAGCAAATAATATTTGGGAATCTGAAATTGGTGACTTCAAATTATTTGTTGGAGGTAGTTCTAAAACTGTATTAGAAAAGGATTTTTCATACAGTAAATAGCGAATGCTTACCTTATTTAAAGTAGTTTCATTAAATAATCATTTAATGAAACTACTATAAACAATCGGGTTATTAATATTAAATTACTCCTTGAGCTAACATGGCGTCAGCGACTTTTACAAAGCCTGCTATGTTTGCTCCTTTTACGTAATCTACATACCCATCTTCTTCTGTACCATATTCAATACAAGAATCATGAATATCCTCCATAATTTCTTTTAATTTCTCATCTACCTCTGCTCTAGACCATCTAAAACGTAGAGAATTTTGAGTCATTTCTAAACCAGAAGTTGCTACACCTCCTGCATTAGATGCCTTTCCAGGCGCAAACAGAATTTTTGCTTTATGAAATTCATGAATAGCTTCAGGTGTAGAGGGCATATTCGCTCCTTCACTTACACAAATACAACCATTATCTAATAATGCCTTAGCATCCTTTCCATTTAATTCATTTTGTGTTGCACATGGAAGCGCAATATCACATTTTATAGACCATGGATTTTCTCCTTTTAAGAATTTTGCCTCAGGATATTTCTTCAAATATTCTGAAATACGTGCTCTTTTTTCGTTTTTCAAATCCATCACATAGGCCAATTTATCAGCATCAATACCATCTGCATCGTATATAGTTCCTGAAGAATCAGACAAACTAACCACTTTAGCTCCCAATTGCAAAGCCTTTTCGGCTGCATACTGAGCTACATTTCCTGATCCAGAAACGACTACTGTTTTTCCTGAAAAAGAATCATTAACGACCTTCAACATATTTTCCGCAAAATAAACTGTACCGTATCCTGTAGCCTCAGGTCTAATTAAAGAGCCCCCCCATGAAAGTCCTTTACCTGTTAGGACTCCTGTAAAATTATTACTAATTTTCTTATACATCCCAAACAAAAATCCTATCTCACGAGCACCTACTCCAATATCACCTGCTGGGACATCAGTATTATGACCAATATGTCTATACAACTCAGCCATAAAAGCATGGCAAAAACGCATTATTTCAGCATCTGATTTTCCTTTTGGATCAAAATCAGAACCTCCCTTTCCTCCTCCCATAGGAAGTGTTGTTAAAGAATTTTTAAATACCTGCTCAAAAGCTAAAAATTTTAAAATACTCAAATTTACAGATGGATGAAAACGTAAACCTCCTTTATAGGGACCAATTGCTGAATTCATTTGAATTCGAAACCCTCTATTTACATGAATTTCTCCGGCATCATCTACCCAAGAAACTCGAAACATAATTACACGTTCGGGTTCCACCATTCTTAGTAAAACATTCTTTCCAAAATAAATATCGTTATTTACGATATAAGGAATTACTGTATCAGCAACTTCCTGTACGGCTTGTAAAAATTCCGGTTCATGAGCATTTCTACTTTTAACCTGATTCATAAACTCCTGAATAATTTTTTTCATATGTTCAATGGATTAAATTATTTTAAACTTATTTTGCGAATATAATAAAAATATACACCTAAAATTACAATATCGGCACTTTGGGCAAAATAATCAATTCTTTATAAGTTTTTTAACATTATTTTTACAAAATGACAAAGAAACAAATAGCGCTTGTTTGGGGTTTACTATTATCCTTAAGTGCCTTACTATATTATTCACAAATTAAATCACCTGTAAAAGGTAGACATGCATGGGCAATGGCTGATCATTTTGCTATTACTTTGAATTTTATAGATAATGATTTTGATTTTTTTCATCCTGAAACGTACTGCTTAAATCCACAATTCGCTGCAACAAATGCAAATCAAATAGAAAAAGAATATTGGTCCTTTCATCCAAAAAAACCAGAAGGAATTACTTCAATTGACCCCCCAATTCATCATTATATAGTGGCCCTATTAATGAAATTATTAGATACGAGTAACCCTAGTATTTATAGATTTTATATGCTAATTTTAAGTCTTATTGGGCTGTTTTATTTATTTAAATTATCCTATTACTTCACAACATCTTTTACAATAGGAATTGCAGTAATAATCTTCGTATTCTTTGCCCCCACATTTACATTTTATGCAGTTGGATTTTTACCAAGTACTGCCGCTCTAGCTTTATTATTTATCGCCGCTTATCATATGACTAAATTCTATTTTGAGCAAAAAAACAAATACTTATGCTATTCACTAATATTAATGACGCTAAGCGCATTGACTCGCTTTCCATTTATCATATACTTAATTGGTTTATTATTCACATATATTATAACAGGTTTCTTTAAGAAGAAATTTTGTTGGAAAAAACTAATCGCAATTCTAAGTTGTCTTATTGTTGTGTTTTTATACTTTGTTTACAACAAATTTTATCTTTCTAAAAATTTCGGTTCAAACTTCCTTAGCTATCCATTACCTGCAAAAAACTTCCAACAATTTATTCAGTCTATTTGGGGAGCAATTTATTATGAAAGTTGGAGATATTTCACCCTGGCTCATTATTTATGTCTCGTAATAATTGGCATGCTCTTTAATACAAATCGTAAAAAATATAATTACTCTCTGAAAAACAATTTGTTATTCCTCTACATAAGTATCGTTACTATTGGAGTATTCTGTTATTCTACGTTAATGCTTCGTCAATTTAAAGCTCATGATTATTATATATTGGATACATTTTTCCCATTGTTACTATTTTGGATCCTTGCTTTTTATAAACATTTGGAACCAAAACATCTAAAATCTATAAAAAAATATCTTGTTGTTTTTTCAATTATTGCTTTTGGCTTGAATCGATTAGTATTTAAAATAGGATATGACGCTAGACCAAATTCTTCCATAGAAATTACAAGAATAAATTTCCAAAATAGCCATAACACCCTAGACAGCTTACTAGTAAATAAAAATTCTAAAATTTTATTGATTGATTCTTATAGCCCCAACTTAGCTTTTATTGGCTTAAAGCGAAAAGGATTTTGTGTCATGAAACCTTCTTATAAAACAATAAAGAGAGCTTTAAATTGGGACTATGACTATATAATTACTCAAAATTTTTCATACCAAGAAAATGTCTTAAAAAACTATCCCACATTTGAAAAAGAAACGGAAATATACTTTTCAAATGATAAATTTACTATTCATAGAAAAAAATAGTTCAGGTCTGTTTCTTTTTTTAAATTTGCAGCCTAATTTCTATATACATGTTAGACAGAGTAAACGAACTGATTGGGGAGGTAAAAGCTTTTAAAGCGACAAAAAAAGAAGAAGTTGAAGCTTTTAGAATTAAATACTTAGGAAGTAAAGGAATTTTAAAAGACTTGTTCAATGACTTTAAAAATGTTGAAAACAGTTTAAAAAAAGAAGTAGGCCAAGCTTTAAATGGTTTGAGAACTGCAGCTACTGATAAAGTAAATGAATTAAAAGATGCTTTTGAAAACAGCAGTGAATCTCAAAGTTTTTACGGAGATTTAACAAGACCTGCAGAACCTATTAACCTTGGTGCTAGACACCCTATATCTATTGTAAGAAATCAGATTATTGAAGTCTTTGACCGAATTGGATTTACTGTTTCTGAAGGACCAGAAATTGAAGATGATTGGCACAATTTTACGGCTTTAAATTTACCAGAATACCACCCAGCTCGTGATATGCAGGATACTTTTTTTATTGAAAAAAATCCTGATTTATTATTGAGAACACATACTTCGTCAGTACAGACTCGTTATATGGAGAACAATACGCCTCCTATCAGAACTTTGTCACCAGGACGTGTATTCAGAAATGAAGATATTTCTGCTCGTGCTCACTGTATTTTTCATCAAGTAGAAGGTTTGTATATTGATACGGATGTTTCTTTTGCGGATTTAAAACAAACTCTTTTGTATTTCACAAAAGAAATGTTCGGAAAATCTAAAATACGTTTACGTCCGTCTTATTTTCCTTTTACAGAACCTAGTGCTGAAGTAGATATTTACTGGGGACTGGAAACAGAAACGGATTACAAAATTACCAAAGGTACAGGTTGGTTAGAAATTATGGGATGCGGAATGGTAGACCCGAATGTATTGAAAAATGCAAATATTGACCCAACTAAATATAGTGGTTACGCTTTTGGAATGGGTATAGAACGAATTGCCATGTTATTATATCAAATACCTGATATTCGCATGTTTTATGAAAACGATGTTCGTTTCTTAGAACAATTCAAATCTGCTTTATAGTCAGTTCTTGCTAAATTATAGTTTTATTTTTTACTAAAATAGTATCTTTAGATTTTAACAAAAACTGATACTAATGAAAACTATGACTTGTAAACAACTTGGCGGTGCTTGCTCTGTAGAATTTCAAGCTGAAACTTTTGAAGAAATTGCAGAACTAAGCAAAAAACATGGTATAGAAATGTTTCAAAAAGGAGATGAAGCACATATGAAAGCCTTGGCCGAAATGCAATCTTTAATGAAGTCTCCTGAAGCCATGCAATTATGGTTTGAAAGAAAAAGGAATGAATTCAACGCATTATAAAATTACTTAGCTTTAAAATGAAAAAAGATATTTTAATCCCTGAAGTTTCCGATGTATTTATGGCAATTGTCAAAGAATACAATGAAGATTTTAAATGCGACGATTGGAATGCCTATATCATAAACAACAAAGAAGTTGCTTTAGAGATGTGCTTAATAGTTTCTAAGGGAGATGAAGAAACCACAAAACTAAAAACTTCGGTTTTAAGAAAAAAGATAGAAATCCTTCCTGCCAAATCTTTTGCAAAAGTAGAATATATTAATCCCGCAGTTTTAAGATTAAACAACACTTTTGAAGTAACTTTTTTTGAAGGAAATAAAATGTATGATAAATCCTATACATTCAAAAAAGGAACCGTAAAAGAGGGGTCTTTAAGAATGTTACCCTTGCTAAAAAAAGAAGGAGTTCTTATCAAATAATCCGTCTTTTCTAGGTTTTCTTGATTTTTAATTTATCTTTAGAAAAAATTAAAATTACACAAAACCAATATCCATGTCCTTCAAACCATTCTTTGTCGCTTTTATCATTTCTATTTCTTTACATTCACAAAACATACCAATGTATGTAGGAGGATATACAACTGGTGAAAGTGAAGGTATTTATCAATTTCAATTCAATACTAAAACAGGAGAATTGTCAGAAAAAAAATTATTGACAAAAGCAACAAACCCAAGTTATTTGGTTTTATCTCCTAAAAAAGATTTTTTATATACTGTTTCAGAAGGAGTAGACAAGGAAAATAGTAATTCAGGTGGCGTAACTTCTTATAGGTTTAAGGAAAATGGAACTCTTGAAAAAACAGCAAAGGTTAGCTCTAACGGAAAAGGACCTTGCCATTTAGGCATTAATAAAAAAGGAGATAAATTGATTGTCTCAAATTATGTAGGAGGAAATTTTAGTGTTTTCCCTATTTCAGATGGAATTATTAAAGAAGCGGTTCAAATAGTAAATTTAAACGGCGGAAAAAACACCGCACATACACACTCTGGTCAGTTTCATAAAAACGAATTATTTGTAGCTGATTTAGGTGTTAATACTCTTGAACACTACCGCTTTAACAAAAAAAGATATATTGCTCAGAAAAGCATTTCAATGGTGGCTAAATCTGGCCCTAGGCATTTTATAGTAACAAAAAAAAGAGACTACATCTATATTATTAATGAATATGGAGGAACTATTACAACACTTAAAAAACAAGGAAATTCTTATGTAAGAGCAGGCAAAGATGTATCAACGGTAAAAGAAGGTTATGAAGGAAGAATCTCTTGTGCAGACATACATTTATCAAATGATGAAAAATTTATCTACGGAACTACACGTGGAGAAAACACCATAGCAGTATTCAAAAGAAATAAAAAAGATGGAAGCATTGAGCAAATCCAAAACATCTCTACTCATGGAAACTGGCCAAGAAATTTCACTTTATCTCCTAAAGGAAATTATTTACTGATTGCTAATAAATTAAGCAGTAATATTACTGTATTCTCTGTAAATAAGAAAACGGGAAAACTTACATACAAGCATGAAGTAAATAGCCCAAACCCTTCTTGCCTAAAATTTTAAAGCTAATCTAATAACTCCGTCAATAATTTAAACTGTCTTTTCGGGCTTCTTTTTAAATAAACAATATTGTACACTGCATCAATAATTGGTGTATTAGCCTCGTTTTTTTCTTTAATTTCATAGGCACTTTTTACAGCATAATACCCCTCTGCTACCATGTTCATTTCCATCATAGCTGATTTTACTGTATACCCTTTCCCCAACATATTTCCGAACATTCTGTTTCTACTAAAAGTAGAATAACCTGTAACCAACAAATCTCCTAAATAAGCCGAATTGTTAATATTTCGTTTCATCTTATGAATTCGTTTAATGTATCGTTTCATTTCACGTATTGCATTAGACATCAAAACTGCTTGAAAATTATCTCCATATCCAATACCATGTGCAATTCCAGCTGCGATTGCATATATGTTCTTCAACATAGCTGCATATTCAGTACCAATAATATCATCGGAAATTTTACATTTTATATAATCACTAGCAATTACATCACTTAAAAATTTTGCTTTTTCCTCATCTTGACAAGCAATTGTTAAATATGACAAACGCTCCATAGCCACCTCTTCGGCATGACAAGGCCCAGTAATTACACCTATATTTTCAAAAGGAACACCTTGCTCTTTAAACAAATGCTCTCCAACAATCAAACCGGTTTCAGGAACAATTCCTTTTATAGCTGAAAAGATTGTCTTATCCTTTAAACTAGAATTTATTTTAGCCAATTCTGAACTTAAAAAAGCGGAAGGTATAGCAAATATAATTATATCAGCATAATCTACCATCTCATTAATATCGCTACTTAAAAATAACTGATCTACATTGAATTCTGCAGAAGAAAGATAATTTTGATTATGCTTGTTTTCTTTGATATACTTTATAGAAGCATCATTTCTCATGTACCAACCTACTGTTTTTAAATTCTCAGACAACATTTTTACAATAGCTGTAGCCCAACTTCCTCCTCCAAAAACGGCAACTTTTAATGATTCATTCATATTTGTTTGTTCATTTATTCTAGACCTCAAAAATAACAATTAATAACGAACTAAAAATTCTTTCTCCACTTATTCTAATATAGGGAAAGACTGCTAGCACTTTTACTATATTTGCAAGTACCTAAACTAAAAAATTGAGCATCCTTAAACGATTTTTAAAAGACACTCTGATCTATGGTTTTGCGGCTATTATGCCCAAAGCAATTAATGTACTTTTAGTAAAACTTCATACAAGTTCACTAAGTACTAGTGAGTACAGTGTCAATACTTCTTTTTATGTATGGGCTGCTTATTTCAACGTATTATTTACCTACGGAATGGAAACCGCTTTTTTCCGATTTTTCAACAAAGAAAAAGACAAAGGAAATGTAGTATCCACTTCTTTCATTAGCATCTTAGCTACTTCATTAACAGCCTTATTACTTTTGTTAATATACAAAAATGAGATGGCTAATTTTTTAGGCTTTACAAATCCTTTTTACTTTAGTATTCTGGTTTGGATTTCGATTTTAGAAACGCTTATTGTTATTCCTTTTGCTTATCTAAGAGTTACTGGGAAATCAAAAAAATACACCTTGTTTAAATTATTAAACATCTTCATTTATGCAGTTTTTAACTTATTCTTTTTATGGTTGTTACCTAAACAAACGAGTTTAACAAACGGGATTAATAATTGGTATAACCCCAATTTTAAAGAGGGCTACATTTTTATCGCTAATTTAATTGCTAGCGCTGTTACTTTTTTATGCGTATTGCCCTTGATTTTAAAGTTCAAAATTTCTTTTAAGTTTTCCTTACTAAAAAAAATGTTGGCTTATTCTTGGCCTGTTTTAGTTGCGGGAATTGCCTATACCACAAACGAGAATTTAGACAAACTACTTCTTGAAGAATGGCTTGGAAAAAGTATAATGGGAGCTTATGCAGGAGCCTATAAGATTGGAGTAATTATGTCCTTATTCATCATGGCTTTTAGATTGGGAGCAGAACCATTTTTCTTTAATCATGCAAAAGAAAAAAATGCACCCAGAACCTATGCGCTGATCCTAAAATGGTTTACAATAATCGGGGCATTATTTGTTGTATTTATTGTTGGATTCATGAATATTATTGCTCAATTATTTTTAGGTAGTAAGGAATACTATACCGCACTCTCCATAGTTCCAATAATTTTAATTGCCAATTTATTTTTAGGTATTTATAATAATTTATCTATTTGGTACAAGCTTACAGATAAAACTCGCTATGGCATGTATTTTTCTATTTTTGGGGCTCTAGTTACAATTTTATTATTGTATTTATTAATACCTCGTGTTGGTTTTATTGGAGCTGCATGGGCAACCTTCGCAGCATACGGATCTATGTTACTCGTCTCATATTTATTTGGCCAAAAGCATTATCCTATTCCCTACGACCTAAAAAGAATAAGTGTTTATTTAGGATTATCTATTTCGTTAAGCAGCTTATCTTATTTAAAATTTCAACAAAATTATTTTGTCAGCATACTCTTTATCCTCTTATTTTCGGGAATTGTATATTTGATGGAAATAAAAGAACTTAAAAAATTACTTTTCAAAAAATAAATTCAAACAACTAAAAACCTCAACAAACACTTTACAATTATGAATATTCAAGTTATTAATAAATCTAAACACGATTTACCACACTATGAAACTTTAGCTTCCGCAGGAATGGACCTAAAAGCAAATATTGATGAAGCTGTTATATTAAAGCCTTTGGAAAGAGCTATTATTAAAACAGGACTTTTTATTGCGTTACCCGTTGGCACAGAAGCACAAGTTAGACCTAGAAGTGGTTTGGCCGCTAAAAAAGGAATTACTGTACTTAACAGCCCAGGAACTGTAGATGCTGATTATAGAGGCGAAATAGGTGTTATTTTGGTGAATTTATCAAACGAGGATTTTACAATAAATGACGGTGAGCGTATTGCTCAATTAGTTGTTGCAAAACACGAACGTGCCGAATGGATCTCAGTTAGCGAACTGGATGAAACTGCTCGTGGAGAAGGCGGCTTTGGAAGTACGGGAGTTTAAATTTAAGGAACCTTCTCTCTTACTTTTTTTTGTATCTTACTTGGTATAAATTGATTTATGAAAATTGTGAAAATAATAATCCTTGTTGTTCTTATTCTTGTAATAGTTATAGGCTATCTGCAGTACCCTAAACTAAACATAATTTCTGGCTATGCAGCTAAAAATATGGCAACAAATGTTTTTTACGCAAATCGTCCAATTGATTCCATAAATAAATTTGACAATAACGTTCCTTCTATTAAACTTGCAAAAACAAATGTAGATTTAGACAAAAAAATGACTACTTCTACCGTTTTAGGAATGATGCCACGAAAGGTTTGTTATAGAGAAGGTTTAGGCGCTGTTGTTATTGATGACAATTTTGATACCCAGCAAAATTTTCTTGTTCCAAAAAGGACTAAAATCAATAACGAACTTGTTTTTCCATACGGAGATAAAGATCCAAAAGATTCTATATTTACAAACATAGATTATACAGCACTCCATAAAGGAATTACTAATGCTTTCTCAGAAAACCACCTTCCAGACGAAAAAAAAACCAGAGCTGTTTTAGTAATTCATAAAGACAAAATAATTGCTGAAAAATATGCCACAGGATTTGACAAAAATTCCAAATTCCTGGGTTGGTCTATGGCTAAAAGTCTATTAGCATCTGTATTTGGAGCTTTAGAAAAAGAACACAAATTTGACATTCACAAACCTGTTATTTCTTCTTTAAAAACTACGGGCTGGGAAAATGATGACAGAACCGAGATTACAACCCATCATTTATTAAAAATGGTAAGTGGCTTAGACTGGGAAGAAGACTACACTAAAATATCTGACGTAACAAAAATGTTGTTTCTAGAAAGAGACATGACCAAATTACAAGCTCAAAAAAAAGCATCCCATAAACCTGGATCAAATTTCATTTATTCTTCTGGAACCACAAATTTATTGTCTGGTGTTTTAAGAGCGCAATTTAAAACACATCAAGAATATTTAGATTTTCCCTACACTGCTCTAATAGATAAAATTGGCATGAACTCAATGTTATTTGAAACAGACATGGAAGGCAACTATGTAGGATCATCTTACGCGTGGGCAACAGCCAGAGATTGGGCAAAATTTGGATTGCTATACCTACATGAAGGAAATTGGAAAGGAGAACAAGTTTTTAATAAATCTTGGTCAGCGTATACAGCTACTCCTACAAAAGAATCTAATAACGAGTATGGAGCTCATTTTTGGACAAATACTGATGGTTTTTTACCTGATGCGCCTAGAGACATGTACTATGCGGATGGGTACCACGGACAAAGAATCTTTATTATCCCTTCTAAAGATTTAGTTATTGTAAGAACAGGTTTAACTCAGAAGGGAAGAACCGATTCTTACGATATCATGAACAATTTAGTAAAAGATATTGTTCGTTCTTTTAAAGATTAATGTTTCTAATAATACTACTTCTCTCTAAGAAATAAATTGTTTGAATCCCTAAAAAATATTAACTCTTCTCTTTACTTCAAATACCAAAACAACGAATTTCAATAAATTTTACTGCTAAAAATAGTAATTCTTTAATAAAACAGTAATTTCAATTATTTATCATCATAAGATTCGTTAAAAACATATTTTATGTCTTATGTTTTTACAAAACTTTTATCCTTTAGATAAAAATAACAGTTTTAATGTAATTTATTAGAGTAAATTACGAAATCGATTTCGTGTTTAATACCTTTGTCAAAAATAACCACTATAAAGATGCTAAAAAAGACCTACGAATCAGAGCTTCATCTTGAAAAAGAAAAAAAGCAAGCAGCCATACAGCTTATTCAAGCTATAAGCAGTTTATGGTATGAAGATACCATTGAATTAATTCTTTTCAGAAATCAATTGCTTAACAAAAACATTAGTGAAATATTAAATCTACTTCAATATTCTTCAGAATTTGTATTGAAGCCAATTTCAATATTTGACATTGTTGATTTGACCAAAGCCCTCCAAAAAATTGAACTACCTCCTTCAAAAATTGATATTGGTAAATTGGTTTTTGAATACAAAACAAACAACTCAAAAATTTCACTTACAGACTTCTTAAAACAAACACTACACTTAGCAAAACCTGCAAAAACTATGATCCCTAAAGATGTTGTTCTTTATGGTTTTGGAAGAATAGGTAGATTGATTGCAAGAGAGCTCTCCATTAAAATTGGAAACGGAAATCAATTACGTTTACGTGCTATTGTAGTGAGAGGAGAGATAACCGAAGAAATTTTAAAAAAGAGAGCTTCTCTTTTAATGAATGACTCCATACACAAATCCTTTTCAGGAACCGTAGTTCCCGACATTTCTAAAAAAGCACTTATTATTAATGGAATTACCGTTTATATAATTTCCGCTAATTGCCCAGAAGAAATTGACTACACTCAATACGGAATACACAACGCTTTGATTATTGACAACACTGGTGCCTACAGAAATAAAGAAGCTTTAAGTCGCCATTTAAAATCAAAGGGTTCAGAAAAGGTTTTATTAACAGCTCCCGGCGCAGAAGTTCCAAACGTAGTATACGGTGTAAACCAAGCCAATCTAAACTTAGAAACAACTTCTATTTTTTCTGCAGCATCTTGTACAACCAATGCCATAACACCCATTTTAAAAATAATTGAAGATAATTTAGGTGTTATAAATGGGCATTTAGAAACAATTCATGCATATACCAATGATCAAAATTTAGTTGATAATATGCACAAAAAAAACAGAAGAGGAAGAGCTGCTGGACTAAACATGGTAATTACTGAAACAGGTGCTGGATCTGCAGTAACCAAAGCCATTCCCTCTTTTGAAGGCAAATTGACATCAAACGCCATTAGAGTTCCTATACCCAATGGCTCTTTAGCTATATTAAATTTAAAAATTGAAAAAGAAACTACTGTAGAAGCAGTTAACAATATTGTAAAAGAGTACGCACTGACAGGAAATTTAGTAGAACAAATTAAATATTCACTAAGCGATGAATTGGTTTCATCTGACATACTAGGCACAACTGCTCCTGCCGTATTTGACAGCAAAGCTACCATTGTTTCTAATGACAAGAAAAATATTGTTCTATATATCTGGTATGACAACGAATACGGTTACAGCCATCAAGTAATTAGACTGGCAAAATATATTTCAAAAGTTAGAAGATTTACCTATTACTAAACAATAAAATATAATACTAACATTCTCAATTCTAAAACCATGGAACAAAACAATTTAAAAAAGAGAATCGTATCCTTAAACGATTACGGTATTAAAAACTCTATTAGTTATTACAATCTTTCAGCAGACAAATTACATCACATTTGTTTAGAAAAAGGACTTTGTAAAGAAACAGAATCTGAAGCATTGGCGGTAAATACGGGTGAATTTACTGGTCGCTCACCAATGGATAGATATATTGTTAAGGACGAAATTACTGCAAATAAAGTTTGGTGGGGATCTATTAATATTCCGTTTTCAGAAGAAAATTTTGACAAGTTACAAAGCAAAATTACAGCTGCATTATCAAACAAAGAACTTTATGTAAGAGATGTTTTTGCTGGAGCAGACAGTCGTTACAAAATGAAACTTCGTTTGATAACTGAATTGCCATGGGTTAGTTTATTTGCAAGAAATATGTTTATTGAACCCAAAGAGGAAGAATTAAAAGGTTTTGAACCAGAATGGAATATCTTACATGCACCAAGTTTTATGGCTATACCTACAGAAGATGGAACAAGACAACATAATTTTTCAATTATTAACTTCAAGAAAAAAACAATTATTATTGGAGGAACAGGCTATACAGGTGAAATTAAAAAGGGAATCTTCTCCGTGTTAAACTTTATATTACCTATATACAAAAACACTTTACCTATGCACTGTTCTGCTAATGTTGGCGAAGAGGGAACGGCAATATTTTTTGGTCTATCTGGAACAGGAAAAACAACACTCTCTGCAGACCCAAAAAGAAAGTTAATTGGAGATGATGAGCATGGCTGGACTAATGATAATACCATATTTAATTTTGAAGGAGGCTGTTACGCCAAAGTCATCAACTTAGAAAAAGACAAAGAACCAAGTATATTTAATGCCATTAAAAAAGGAGCCTTATTAGAAAATGTTGTTTTTAAAAAAGACAGTAATATCGTAGATTTTACAGACACCTCAATAACTCAAAACACCCGAGTGAGTTACCCATTAAATCATATTGAAAACATTCAAATACCTTCCACAGGAAAAAACCCAAAAAATATCTTCTTTTTAACTGCTGATGCATTTGGAGTATTGCCACCTATTTCTATATTAACACCTGGGCAAGCAGCCTACCATTTTATTTCAGGATACACTGCAAAGGTTGCCGGAACAGAGGCTGGCGTAGATAAACCTGTACCTTCTTTTTCAGCTTGTTTTGGAGCACCATTTATGCCTTTGCATCCAACAGTTTATGCAGAAATGCTAAGCAAAAAAATGAAAGAAGAAAATGTTAATGTATGGCTTATCAATACTGGATGGACTGGAGGCCCCTACGGGACAGGTACACGCGTAAAACTAAAACACACACGTGCCATGATTACAGCAGCGTTAAATAATCAATTAGGAGACGTTTGTTATGAAAAATACCACATTCACTCTGTATTTGGCTTGGCACAACCTAGAACTTGTCCAAATGTACCTACATCCATTTTAAGTCCAAGACAGACTTGGGACAACGACGAAGGGTATTACAGACAGGCTTTTAAACTTGCGAAAGCTTTCCGATCAAATTTTGAACAGTTTGAAGAATTTGCAAATAAAGAAATTCTTTCAGGAGCTCCAAACACAAAAAGAATCATGGAAACCCTTAATTAATATAGAGAATAAAAAAACCGGCTAAGTTAGCCGGTTTTTTTATTATTTAAATGCCTTTCCTATAAATCAAATCCGATTTTCACATCTAATTTATTAGCTATTATTGCATTAATTCTAGTTTTTAATTCTGGAATTTTTACACTTTTTAGCGCATCATTAGAAAAAGCATACATCAATAAAGCTTTTGCTTCTTTCTTTGGAATACCTCTTTGTTGCATATAAAACAAAGCACTTTCATCCAATTGTCCAATAGTACATCCGTGTGAACATTTTACATCATCTGCAAAAATTTCTAACTGAGGTTTTGAATTTACAGAAGCTTTTGCCCCAACAATTACATTATTATTTTGTTGATATGCGTTTATTCTCTGTGCTGCTTGCTCTACAATTACTTTACCATTAAAAACTCCTGTCGAGCTATCGTCATATATCCCCTTATACATTTCATGAGACTCACAATCTGGCGCTTTATGCATAACCAATGTATGATTGTCTACATGCTGTTTTCCATTTAAAATAGAAATTCCATTCATATGAGATACACAATGTTCTCCGTTCTGATAAAATTCTAAATTGTTACGAGTTAATTTTCCTCCAAAAGAAAAAGTATGTACGGAAGCAACACTATCTCTTTGTTGAGAAACATAAGTTCCATCAATTAAAGAAGCCGTTTCCACATCGTTTTGCATCTTATAAAAATCTACAATCCCTCTTTTGTTTACAAAAATTTCTGTAACTGAATTTGTTAATGTTGTATTAGATGTCAAACTTTGATGACGTTCAATTATTTGCACATGTGCATTTTCACCAACAATAACCAAATTTCTAGGTTGAATTAAAATTTCTTGCTCACTTCCAGTAGAAAAATTAATAATTTGAATAGGTTTAGGAACTACCTTGTTTTTAGGAATATTAATAAAAGCTCCTTCATGCGAAAAAGCAGTATTTAAATCGGAAAGGCTGTTGTTATCTTTTGCCAATTTGTTAAAATAAGCATCTACTACCATTTTGTATTTTGGCTTTGTTAATGCCGAAGACATTACACAAATATCCAATCCATCATGAGTAGTATTCGATAAAAAAGAGCTGAATTTTCCATCAATAAAAACTAAATTATAACAATCTGTTTCATTAATAAAATATTTCTTAACCTCTTTAAACTCTAATGATTGCTCACTTTTAGGAAACACGTTATAGTTGTGCTTTAAAATAGCGTTTAAGCTTGTGTATTTCCACTCCTCATCTTTTTTAGTAGGAAAACCTTTGTTTTCGAAATCACTAAAAGCCTTTGAACGAATATCGTGGACATTCGAATCGATGTCTACATCTACTTTATTTTCAAAAGCTAAAAAAGAGGATACTAATTTTTCTTTTAATTCCATTTTTTTGAAATTATACGTTCAATTCTTCTTTTATCCAATCGTATCCTTTTTCCTCTAGTTCTAAAGCCAATTCTTTAGTACCAGATTTTACAATTTTTCCATCGTGTAATACATGAACAAAATCAGGAATAATATAATCTAATAAACGTTGGTAATGCGTAATAACAATTACCGCATTGTCTTTAGATTTTAATTTATTGACTCCGTTTGCAACAATACGTAAAGCATCAATATCCAATCCAGAATCTGTTTCATCCAAAATAGCCAATTTAGGCTCTAACATGGCCATTTGGAAAATTTCATTACGTTTCTTCTCTCCTCCAGAAAACCCTTCATTTAAAGAACGTGATAAAAATTTACGATCTATTTCTAACAATTGAGATTTCTCACGAATCATTTTCAACATATCCTTAGCTGGCATTTCAGGTAAACCTTTTGCCTTTCTTGTCTCATTGATAGAAGATTTGATAAAGTTGGTTACTGTAACTCCTGGAATTTCAACTGGATATTGAAACGACAAAAACACCCCAGCATGTGCTCTTTCTTCCGGAGCCATTTCACTAATATCTTCACCATTCAATTCAATTGAACCTCCCGTTACTTCATATTCTTCTTTACCAGCAATTACAGATGCTAATGTACTTTTACCGGCACCATTTGGTCCCATAATAGCATGTACTTCACCTGCTTTTACTTCAATATTCAATCCTTTTAAGATTTCTTTATCTTCTATTCTAGCTTGTAGATTTTCTATTTTTAACATCTTCTATATTGTTAATTTGTTTAATCGTGTAATCGTGTAATTGAAAGTGTTTTTTAACAATTACACAGTTCAACTATTCAACGTTTTACCCAACCGATCCTTCTAAACTGATTTCTAATAATTTTTGTGCTTCTACAGCAAATTCCATTGGCAACTTATTCAATACTTCTTTACTAAATCCATTTACAATTAAGGCAATAGCTTTTTCAGTATCAATTCCACGTTGATTACAATAGAACAATTGATCTTCACCAATTTTACTCGTTGTTGCTTCATGTTCTATTTGTGCTGTCGTGTTTTTTGCTTCTATATAAGGGAAAGTATGCGCTCCACACTGATCTCCCATTAGTAAAGAGTCACATTGTGAAAAATTACGTGCATTCTCTGCTCTTGAATTTATTTGAACCAACCCTCGGTAACTATTTTGTGATTTTCCAGCTGAAATTCCTTTTGAAATAATTGTACTCTTGGTATTCTTACCCAAATGAATCATTTTGGTACCGGTATCTGCTTGTTGGAAGTTGTTTGTTACTGCAATAGAGTAAAACTCACCAACAGAATTATCTCCTTTTAAAATACAAGAAGGATATTTCCATGTTACAGCAGAACCTGTTTCAACCTGTGTCCAAGAAATTTTTGAGTTTCTTTCGCAAACACCTCTTTTAGTAACAAAGTTAAAAACCCCTCCTGTTCCATTTTTGTCACCTGGAAACCAATTTTGAACGGTAGAATATTTTATTTCTGCATCATCCAAAGCAATTAATTCAACAACAGCTGCATGCAATTGGTTTTCATCTCTTGCCGGAGCTGTACAACCTTCTAAGTAGCTCACGTAACTAGCTTCATCAGCAATCAATAAAGTACGTTCAAACTGACCAGTCCCTCCTTCATTAATTCTAAAATATGTAGAAAGCTCCATAGGACATTTTACACCTTTTGGAATATAACAGAAAGACCCATCAGTAAATACTGCTGAATTTAATGCTGCATAAAAGTTATCTGTTTGTGGAACCACTGTTCCCAAGTATTTTTTAACCAATTCAGGATGCTCTTGAATTGCTTCAGAAATAGGCATAAAAATGATACCTTTTTCTCCCAAAGTCTTTTTAAAAGTTGTTGCTACAGAAACAGAATCTACCACAATATCTACTGCAACTCCTTGCATTTTCTTTTGCTCATCTACAGAAATTCCTAATTTTCTGTACATCTCTAATAATTCTGGATCTACATCATCCAAAGTTTTATTTGGATCTGCCTTTTTGGGTGCAGAATAATAACTGATTGCTTGGAAATCTGGTTTTTCATAATGAACATTAGCCCAATCAGGTTCTTCCATTTCTTTCCAAACTCTAAAACCTTCCAAACGCCAGTCCGTCATCCATTCTGGTTCGTTTTTCTTTTTAGAAATAGCACGAATCACATCTTCATTTAACCCTATTGGAAATGTATCCGACTCGATATTTGTATAAAAACCATACTCATATTCTTGAGTTTCTAGTTCTTTCTTTAAATCGTCTTCTGTATACTTTGACATATTACTTTCTATCTTTTTTAAAGAGAAAATGATTCTCCACAACCGCAAGTTCTGCTTGCGTTAGGATTGTTAAAAACAAAACCTGTTCCGTTTAAACCTCCTGAATACTCTAAAGTTGTTCCTATTAAATACAAGAAACTCTTTTTGTCTACGATAATTTTAACACCGTTGTCTTCAAAAACTTTGTCCTCTTCTTTCTGATTTTTATCAAAATCTAAATCATAAGACAAGCCTGAACACCCCCCACTTTTTACGCCTACTCGTACGTAATCCGTAGCCGCATCGTAGCCATCATCGGCCATAAGCTCAACGACTTTTTTCCTAGCGATATCTGAAACTTTTATCATAATATAATTACTTACCTAATTAAGTGACTGCAAAGATACAATTTGTTGTCCGTATTTAGAACAAATCTAAGTTGTATTTATTTATGAACTAATAGAGGTTCTTTATACCTATGCCTTACAAAATTATTAAATGTAATTTCTCAAAAAAATACATTTATCGCCTAAAACAATTCAGAATTAAAAAAAAAGAAGGATTTTTGCAACTTATAAACAAGTTCATCATGATAGAAGACAAATCACAAAGTAGAACAAGCATTTCAGAATTAGGAGAATTTGGATTGATAAAACACTTAACAGAACACTTTAAAATTTCACATTCTTCAACACTTACGGGTGTTGGTGATGATGCCGCTGTCATTGACCACAAAGACAAGAAAACTTTAGTTACTACAGATCTACTTCTAGAAGGGATTCATTTTAACATGACCTACATGCCTTTAAAACACTTAGGCTACAAAGCGGTAATGGTAAATCTTTCTGATGTATACGCCATGAATGGTGAGGCTACTCAAATTACAGTATCTATTGCAGTGTCTAACCGCTTTCCTTTGGAAGCACTTGAAGAATTATATGCTGGAATTCAATTAGCTTGTAATACCTATAATGTAGATTTAATTGGAGGAGATACTACTTCTTCTCAAACAGGTTTATTAATTAGTATTACTGCTTTAGGAACCGCCAAAGCAGAAGATATTATTTATAGAAATGGAGCTAAAGAAAATGATTTATTAGTTGTTACGGGAGATTTAGGTGCTGCATATCTTGGGCTACAAGTACTAGAAAGAGAGCGTCAAGTATTTGATATAAATCCAAATGCACAACCTGATTTAGATGAATATACTTATTTAATTGAACGTCAATTAAAACCCGAGGCGAGAAAAGACGTTTCTAAACTCTTAAAAGACTTAGAAGTAAAACCTACTAGTATGATTGATGTTTCTGATGGATTATCATCTGAAGTTATTCACTTATGCCAAAGCTCAAATGTAGGATGTAATGTGTATGAAGACAAATTGCCTTTAGATCCTCAGGTTATTTCTGCATCTGAAGAATTTAATATGGATAGTACAGTGGTAGCCCTAAACGGTGGTGAAGATTACGAATTACTTTTTACTGTTGCGCAAACCGACTTCGATAAAATAAAAGGAAACCCTAATTTTACTATTGTTGGTCATATGACAGAAAAATCTGAAGGAATTAATTTAGTTACCAGAGCCAATCAAAAATTACAATTAACAGCCCAAGGCTGGGATGCTTTTTTAAAGAAAGAATAAGTTTTAATACTTTCACTAAAACAATAGGTTAAAACCTCCATCAATAGATGGAGGTTTTTTATATTCATAAAATAAAGCCATTTTAACATAATCTTTTGTAAAAAAAATTAATTCTCTTGTCCTAATTTAATAATTTCGCAAAATATTAGTAAAAACTAACACTGCTAAAGACAAAAATATGACATACAAATTTTGGCAAAAAAAGACGCAAGAAGAGATCAAGGCAACTGTCAACAAAGCTCTTAAACAAAATGTAAATTATGTTGAGGAAGACATCATAGGAATTCCTGCTTCTTATTTAGATGAAAAGGTTTTTAACAAAGATGAGTCTTTTTTGAAAGACGCGCCATTTATGTCTGCGTTAGTGCAAAACCCAAATCATATTGGCTGCCACACATTAGGAAAATCTGAATCTATCTTCAGTGGAACGCAAGAAATAGAAAAAGACCTGATAGAAATTTGCGCTGTTGATATCTTAAAAGGAGAACCTAAAAAGCAAGATGGTTATGTTGCTTCAGGAGGTACAGAAGCTAACATACAAGCTATTTGGGCTTATAGAAATTATTATATGTCCGAAAGTTCTGCAAAACTAGATGACATTTGTATTATCTGCACAGAAGACAGTCATTATTCAATGGACAAGGCTTCAAATCTACTAAGCATAAGTATCTATAAAATACCTGTAGAAGAAGAAACCAGAGAAGTTACAGAACAAACCCTATCCGAAACCTTAAAACAAGCAAAGTCTGAAGGTAAAAAACACTTTATTGTGGTTTGTAATATGATGACTACTATGTTTGGATCGGTTGACAATGTAGATCTATTTACCGAACAACTTTCCGCATTAAATTGTGATTTCAAACTACATGTTGATGGTGCTTATGGTGGTTTTTACTATCCATTTTCAGACCAAAACAACAAGTTAAGCTTTGAAAACCCAGCGATAACTTCCTTTACATTAGATGCTCATAAAATGGCACAAGCCCCTTATGGTACAGGAATATTTTTAATTAGAAAAGGGTATTTAGGCTATGTAAACACAAAAGCCGGATATCTTGAAGGAGAAGACTTAACTCTTATAGGAAGCCGATCTGGAGCCAATACTATTTCTGTATGGATGATTCTAGCAAAATATGGTCCTTATGGTTGGTTTGAAAAAATTTACATTCTTCAAAAAAGAACTTCTTGGCTGTGTGAACAACTTGAGCAACTTGGCGTAACTTATTACAGGAATCCCAATTCTAATATTGTTACTATTAAAAATGGATGTATTCCTCAATACATTATTGACAAATTTGGACTGGTATCTGATAGTCAATCTAAACCCAATTGGTTTAAAGTAGTAATTATGGAACATGCTACGCTTGATAAATTAGCTAAACTGGTTGATGAAATAAAAAAATACCAAAAAGGTAAATTAAACTAATTGTCTATTAAAAAAGCTCTATCTGTAGATAGAGCTTTTTTGTATTTGTAAGGGAAAAAACCTTCTTTCCTAAATCAAGTTTACATTTTGCTTAAAAAAAGCGATTAGTTCACTAGTAGACCCAATACTAAATTTTTTAAGAATATTTCTTCTATGAGTATCTACAGTATGTTTACTTAAAAATAATTTTGCTCCAATTTCTTCACTACTCATATTAAGCAATAATAATCTTATTACATCTCGCTCTCTATTAGTTACTGCGCCTAATAAATTTTTTGTAGACATGTTTTTAAAAAACAAAGTCTCGTACTCATTGTTTTCGTTTAAATATTTAGCAGAAGCACAAATATCCATATAAACAGCATCATCAAACACCGTATAATGAGCCAATCCAATAACAGGCTTCCCGGCTTCATCAAATTGCATTGGTGTTGTGTTTTGAATAATATTTACATAACCTCCCTCTTCTTTTTTTATTCTATAATTCCATGTATAGCTCATTTTAGCACGTTTCTCTTTTTCCAAATCTACCATGGTAAATTGCATCAAACTACCTAAACACTCCAACCAAAGCTTAACATCTTCTTCATGAATAAGAGACCAAAAGAAATTCATTCCCCCTTCCATCATTTTATTTTTATCAATCCCTGTACAAGCAGTAAAATTTTTACTTACATATTCAAAACTTTGATCTACTGTATTTGTAATGCAAAAAAAAGTTGACATGTTGGGATAATAAAAATCCAACTCTATCAACTTTTTAATATGCTCCTCTATTTCAATCCCTGAATAGGTCTCGAAAATATCTCCATATTTAATTTTTATATCATTCATATTTTAAAGAAAAGAAGTCTTTTTTTCTTAAAAATAGTTTTTTTTATTTCATAAATAAAGTTTTCATAGAAATAATCACATAAGAACTTTACTTATGAACTAATAACAAGCATCACCTAAAGCATCCGCAGTGGATTCTGCTGAATAATATTTCTTGCCATTAACTGTCCAATAAACATCGCCTTTTCCATTTGCGCAAGCTTCATAATCACAAGACAATCCTCCATCAACACAGGTATAACCTCCTAGAGCGCTAGCCGCCTCACTACAAGCACCAAATGTGACCATAGCCACAACCAACACAACTCCTCCCACAAAAGAAAGAGTAAACTTTTTCACTTCCATTAGTTTTTTCATAATCTTAAAATTTTAATGATGCGTACTCTTACGTTTTTCTGCATAACACGTTTCTGAAATTTAATTTTCCAGTAAATGAATAATATTTTTAGATAGCGAATCCAAAGAGGGCAATTCTCCAATTAACTCTTCTATTATC
>JBHOTE010000028.1:0-23748 GCA_042584125.1 Bacteroidota bacterium | reverse complement strand
ATTACTTTGTTGCCTGTAGCTGAATTTGATAAAAAAGTTTTTGATTTCGGAGTGATTAATGAAGGAGATGTTGTAACAACAAAATATATTTTAACCAATACAGGTAAATCAGACTTAATCATTAGAGATGCTAAAGGATCTTGTGGATGTACAGTTCCTACATGGCCAAAAGACAAACCTATTAAAGCAGGAGAGTCTGCTGAAATAGGTGTAAAGTTTAATTCAAGTGGAAAGAAAAACAGGCAGTCTAAAACAGTTACTTTGTATACGAATACAATAAATGGCAAAGAAGTTTTAACAATAAAAGGAGAGGTAACTCCAAAAGAAAAATAATTAACAAATAAAATAAATAGAATATGTTATCATTACAAGCAGCAGGAGGATTTGATATTAAAAGTTTAATGCCATTCGCATTAATGTTTATAGTTTTGTATATGTTTATGATTCGTCCACAAATGAAAAAGGCGAAAAATGAAAAGAAATTCCAAGCTGGAATAGGAAAGGGAAGTAAAGTAGTTACTTCTAGTGGTATTCACGGAAAAATAGTAGAGATTAGTGATAAAGATGAAACTGTAATAGTAGAAACAGGAGCAGGGAAAATCAAATTCGAAAAATCGGCTTTGTCTATGGAATTAAGCAAAAAATATGCAACTGAAGTAAAATAATTAGTCGCATTTTAATAAAATAGGAAAGTGAGCTTATGCTCACTTTTTTTGTACCTTTATATTTGCTTTAGAGAATAAAAAAAACAGCTAAATTCATTCATGAAAACCTCCTTAACAGATAAAATTAAAAATTCTAGAAAGAATAAAAAACAACATGCCCTTTGGGTATTTTTATGTATTTCTACTATTTTTTGGTTTTTAACAAAATTATCCAAAGTTTACATTAGTAATGTGGTATATAATGTGGAGTATGTAAATTTACCTGAGGCTAAATTATTTCAAAACACCCCTTCAGAAACCATAGAGTTAGAAATAAAGGGCACAGGCTTTAAATTATTGAAGGAAAATTTAAATAGAAAAACATTAACCTTAGATCTTTCAAAAGTTAGGTTTAAAGAAAAATATCATTATTATTTACTAGCAGCATCTAAATCTGTAGAAATTCAAGAGCAGTTAGGTAAAAGTATTCGATTAGAAAATATAAGACAAGATTCTTTGTTTTTTGATTTAGGAGTGAATAAATTTAAAAAAGTTCCTGTTGTTTCAGATATTGATATTTCCTATAAGTTGGGGTATAGTTTGTCTGATGAGATTCTTGTTTTACCAGACTCTATTGAAATAAGAGGGCCAGAAATTCAAATTAATTCTATAAATGAATTAAAGTTGGAAAATTTAGAACTTAAGGATATTTTTGAAGATGTATATCATGAAGTTCAAATTATAAAGCCAGAAAATACAGATAAAGTTCATTATAAAACCGAAGCAGTAAAAATAATAGCAAAAGTAGAAAAGTTTACAGAGGATAGTTTTACGGTACCTTTTTATATAGAAAATATACCTCAAAACGCAAAAATCACTACCTATCCGAAAGAAGTAAAGGTTGTTTTTAAAATAGGATTGTCTAATTACAGTAAAATAAGTGCAAGTAATTTTAAAATCAAATGTGATTATAAAGCTTCCATAGAAGCTGGCTTAAATTATTTAGTTCCTAAAATAGTGGAACAACCAGAATGGGTTTCTTCGGTGAAATTAGTGCCAAGGCATATTGAATTTTTAATTCAGAAATAATGGTTGTAGGATTAACAGGAGGAATCGGTAGCGGTAAGTCTACAGTTTTAAAAATGTTTCAAAAACTTGGAGCAGCGGTTTATATTGCAGACATAGAAGCTAAAAAAATAATGAATTCTTCTGACGTTTTAAAAGGAGAAATAAAATCCATATTTGGAGAAGAAGCTTATACTGAAGGTACTTTAAATAGAGCTTATATTTCTAGTATAGTTTTTAAGAATCCTGAAAAATTGAAATTGCTAAATAAGGTAGTTCATCCTGCTGTCAGAAAAGATTTTTTTGAATTCGTACAAAATAACAAAGCAGCTTATATTGTTTATGAAAGTGCTATTTTATTTGAATCTAATAATTACCAATTTTGTGATGCTGTTGTTTTAGTAGTTGCTCCTAAGCAATTACGGGTTGATAGAATTTTGAAAAGAGAGTCAATTACTAAAGAGCAAATTGAAGCACGAATGAATAATCAACTTTCTGATGAGGAAAAAATAGCCAAGTCAGATTTTGTGATTGAAAATATTGATTTGACAAAGGTGAAGAATGAAGTTTTGATTCTTCATGCTAAGTTTTTAAATTCATCTGCAATTAAATAATCATTGACTTAAAGGAAGTTTACTCCCTTTTTAAGTCTTAATAATTAGTTAAATATCCTTAAAACTATAAAATCTGCCTTATGATTTAAGGGCTTGGTCTAGTATAAAAAACTATTTTTGGTCTATGGGAAAAAAAATGTTCGCACTCATTGTCTTCTTAATGAGTATTTCTCTTATTGGAATTATTACCGTGCAAATTTTTTGGATTGGTAACGCTATTGATATTCGTGAAAAACAATTTTCAAACGATGTGAATTTTGCCTTGTCTAAAACTAGCGAGTTGATCTATAAAAAAGACTTGATTGATTTTACAAATCAATACATGGACTATTTTGACACAAAAGAAACGGCAAAAAAAGCAGATTTTTCTAAGTTTGTATATGAAAGAATAAACGTATCAACCAATGAAACCTTTAGAGTTTCTACAAGTGTTCTTAATGAAAATTCTTATTATAAAGGATTGGACGATTTTCATAAAAATGACTCTATTTTATCAACCTCAGTTACAAGTAAAATAGATGTATATAAGGTAAAGAGTTTTACCAATGATAAAGAGTTGTCTAAATTAAGTGATGTAGAAAAAATTACATTTCACAACAGTTTAACCGAAATAGATAAATTAGATATAGAAAATATTTATTTAAGTAAAGATGAACCAATTTATAAAAGACTATCAAAGGAAATTGTTCAAGATATTTTATCAAAAGAATTGGAAAATGCAGGTATAAATCTAGGATTTAAATACGGTGTATTTACTCAAGGATCCCCTACAAAAATTAAATCAGACTATTTTAAAATTCAAAATAATAAAAGTTACAAAGCTAAATTATTTCCAAAAGACAGAAACGAAAAAAACCATGAGTTATATGTAACTTTCCCAAAGAAAGAGCATTATATTTTATCTGATATTGGGGGTATGTTACTGCTTTCCGTTTTCTTTACAATAATTATTATGTTGGCATTTGCCAGTTCATTATACCAACTGTTAAAACAAAAGAAAATTTCTTCAATAAAAACTGATTTTATCAACAATATGACGCATGAGTTTAAAACACCAATAGCGACAATTAATTTGGCTTTAGATTCTATAAAAAATCCTAAAATAATTGATGATAAAGACAAAGTTTTGAGATATGTTGGGATGATAAAAGAGGAAAACAAAAGAATGCATGCCCAGGTTGAGAATGTTTTGCGTATTTCTAAATTAGAAAAAAATCAATTGGATGTAAGTAAGGAAGCTTTAGATTTTTATGAAGTATTGGAAGATGCATTATCTCATGTAGACCTGCTTTTGAAAAATAAGGGAGGGACTATTGATTTACATTGTAAACAATTGTCTTCTGAAGGATTGGGAAATGCCTTTCACTTAACCAACGTTTTTGTTAATATTTTAGAAAATGCAATTAAATATTCTGAAGAGAGTCCTCAAATAGATGTTTATATGGAGAGCTCAGTCAAATTTTTGACAATAAAAATTAAAGATAAAGGAATTGGTATGAGTAAGGCAGCTCAAAAACATGCCTTTGATAAATTTTACAGAGAGCAAAAAGGAAATGTACATGATGTAAAAGGTCATGGATTAGGACTTTCATATGTGAAAGAAATTATTGAACACCATCAAGGAACGGTTTTTGTTGAAAGTGAAAAAGGAAAAGGTAGTACCTTTACCGTAAAACTGCCTTTGGTATAATTATTTATGAAAAAATAAAACTATGAGTAACAAGAAAATTTTATTAGTAGAAGATGATCCTAATTTTGGAATTGTTTTAAAAGACTATTTGTCATTAAGTAATTTTGATGTAGTACATGCAAAAGATGGTTTAGAGGGCTTAATAATGTTTAAAAATCAAGACTATGATTTATGTATTTTAGATGTTATGATGCCTCGTAAAGATGGGTTTACACTTGCGGAGGATATCCGTAAAACAAATAAAGAAGTGCCAATTATTTTTTTAACGGCCAAAACCATGAAGGAAGATATTTTACGAGGATATCAGGTGGGTGCTGATGATTATTTAAATAAGCCTTTTGATTCTGAAGTTTTATTGTATAAAATTAATGCTATTTTACAACGTAAAGATGGTGAAAAAGGAGCAGAAGATGATGTGTTTGAATTCCAAATAGGAGCTTTTCATTTAAATTCTAAATTAAGACATTTAACTTTTAAAGATTCTGAGTCAATTAAGCTTTCACCTAAAGAAAATAAATTACTAAAAATGTTGGCAATGCATAAAAATGACTTAATGCCTAGAGAATTAGCATTGACTAAAATTTGGCGTGATGACAATTATTTTACTTCAAGAAGTATGGACGTGTATATTGCTAAATTGAGAAAATATTTAAAAGAAGATCCTGAGGTTGAAATTATTAATATTCATGGAGAAGGGTTTAGACTAGTAGCAAATTAAAAATAGGCAAAAGTTATTTTTTTTTGATGAGATAACTATCTTTGTTTTTTAGAAAAAATACATGATTGAAGAGCAAGTAATACTGGTCAATGAACAAGACCAAAAAATAGGCTTAATGCCAAAAATGGAAGCACATGAAAAAGCACTATTGCATAGAGCTTTTTCTGTTTTTATAATGAATGATAAAGGTGAGTTAATGTTGCAACAACGTGCAGCAGAAAAATACCATTCTCCATTGTTATGGGCAAATACCTGTTGTAGCCATCAAAGAGATGGTGAGTCAAATTTAAGTGCAGGAAAACGTAGGTTACAGGAAGAAATGGGTTTTGTTACAGAGCTCAAAGAAGTGTTTTCTTTTATTTACAAAGCCCCTTTTGATAATGGATTAACAGAGCATGAATTAGATCATGTGATGGTGGGTACATTTAATGATGCACCAAATATAAACAAAGAAGAAGTTGAAAGCTATAAGTGGATGACTCCTCAAGCTGTAAAAGAAGATATGCAATTGCAACCTGAAATTTACACAGCTTGGTTTAAAATTATTTTCGAGAAATTTTACGAATATATAAAGTAGTAAAAATGGCAAAAAAAATAACTTATAAGTTATTGGTTGGTTTTATTTTTAGTATTGTGGCAACTTTATCAAAATTGTTGTTTGCTAAAAGTGAAATTCCTTTAGAGGACTTGATCAATTCACAGGATTTTTGGGTGAATTATTTAATTTTCTTTTTGATAGGCTATGTTCTTCTTGGAAATATTCTATGGACGATGGCTCAAAAGAATAAAGAATCTAATTCATAGTTAGCCTGTGACAAAAATTGCAAAATAAATGAAAGTAACTGTACATAGAAAAGCACATTTTAACGCCGCACATCGTTTGTATAATGGTGAATGGAGCGATGCTAGAAATGCACAAATATTTGGGAAATGTAGTAACCCTCATTACCATGGTCATAATTACGAATTAATTGTTGGTGTGACAGGGGAAATAAACCCAGAAACAGGATTTGTGATGGATATGAAAGTATTGAAAAAAATTATAGAAGAACAAATAGAAGAAAAATTTGATCACAAAAATTTAAATGAAGAGGTACAGGAGTTTAAAAATTTAAATCCAACAGCTGAAAATATTTCAGTTGTCATATGGAATATTTTAAGGAAAATGATTTCTTTGGATTTGGAATTGTCTGTAACACTATATGAAACACCAAGAAATTATGTAACATATACGGGTAACTAGCTTACTAAGTGGTATGATAAAAAAGGGTGTTATATTTAATATAACACCCTTTTTTATTACAAATGGAGTAGGAGAGCTCTAATCTTTTAAAACTTTGATAACGAACTTTCTTAACTTTTTCGGACTTTCTATTTCAATCATTGTTTGGTGTATGTCATCAGGGAAAAATACGGCAAAGTGATTAGGTTTTAATTTGATTTTAGGCAATTTGTCTAAGGTGTAAAACATAAAATCTCCTTCTTCATTATAAGGTGTTGTTGGTTTTTGATTATGCAAGCTTTTAATACCAATATGTTCTTCACCCGCAACCATATACTGAATGTCAATATATTTTTTGTGTGATTCTGATTTACATAATTCTTCTTTTTGAGTGTCGTATTCCATCAAAATTCCAAAAACGGAATCACCATCTATTACATGTTTTCCTAACTCAGCAGTACTCAAATCCGTTTGGTTAACAAAGTCAAAAGCTTGTTGAAACCTAGGGTGGCAGCTGTAATATAAACGCTGGTTTTCAATTTTATCTAAAATCATATTAGTTGTTTTTAAAGTAATTATTCAATTCTTTTAAATATAATTCTTTACGTTCAGCTGCTAATAAAGAATATTTGAAAGAATTTTGAGCAAGTTGATAAATGTTTTCTTTTGATAAATTTAAAGCTTCTGAAATGTCTTCATAGTTTGTGTTTACTTGTCCACCAAAATATGCAGGGTCGTCAGAATTAACGGTCACCTTTAAGCCTAAATCTAGCATTTTCTTTAGAGGATGGTTTTTTAAATCATCTATAACTTGTAAGGCTGTATTAGAAAGTGGACATACGGTAAGGGCAATATCTCGTTTAATAATTTCTTCAACTAATTTTGGATCTTGTAAAGAATTGTTTCCGTGGTCAATTCTTTTGATTTTTAAAAGATTTAAGGCTTCCCAAATATAATCTGCATTTCCTTCCTCACCAGCATGCGCTAATGGAATATAGCCCTCTTTAACAGAAGCTTCAAACACATTTTTAAATTTGGAAGGTGGATTTCCTTTTTCAGAAGAATCTAATCCAACGGCTGTTATTAAATGCTTATATGGAAGTGATGCTTCTAGTGTTTTAAAAGCTTCTTCTTCACTTAAGTGACGAAGGTAGCTCATGATAAGTAAGCTAGAAACGTGTAGGTTTTTTTCAGCATCTTTTGTAGCTCTAGAAATTCCTGAAATAACAGTTTTAAATGGAACTCCTCTATCAGTATGTGTTTGTGGATCAAACATAATTTCTGTATGCCTTACGTTTTGACGAGCACACTTTTTCATGTAACTATAGGTTAGATCGTAAAAATCCTGCTCATGTATGAGCACATTTGCTCCTTGGTAATAGATGTCTAGAAAATCTTGTAAACAGTTAAACTTATATGCTGCTCGCAGTTCTTCAACAGATGAAAAAGGAATTTTGATATTATTTCTTTTGGCAATTTTAAACATCAATTCCGGTTCAAAAGTACCTTCAATGTGTAAATGCAGTTCTGCTTTTGGCAGGTTTTGTATAAATGTTTTTAGCATAGCTCAAAAATAGAAAAAGCGTTTAAGAATAGAACTTATCTTAAACGCTTTTTTATATTTTGATAGCTTTTTATTTAATCTTTTTGCGTAATATTTTTATTTCACCATTAGTTTTGGCAACAAATACCCATTCTCCTTCTGCAACAATGTAGTTAGCGGCTCCGTTTTGTTTATCTAAATCCCAATGAAAAACAGGAGAAATTTCTTCGTTACTGGAAGTAGGATGAGGTGCTATTGAAACTCCGTCAATTCCATTTGCGGAATAAACATAATCATCATCCGTTGTTATTCCATTGGTACTTCCATTGGTCAACATGTTTTTTTCAGACTTGTTAATCGTACTTCCATTGGTAACATCTATCAAACTTACACCCTCTTTACCTTTTGCAACATATAAATGGTTGTTGTTTTTTGGAGAAAACTCCATAATAGATTGACTGTAATGATCTTTGTTATCTTGAGAAAAAATTTCACCAATTTCATAGTTCGTAGCATTCAATCCTTCTGAAACACGATTAACTTTTAATATTCCATCACGTCTTGCTGGTAAGCTTGCAATTAATGAATTCCCATTAGATGCAATATATTTAGCATCTTGGTAAGTTTCGTAGTCTTCAGTTCTTAAGTTTGTCTTTTTTATTTTTAAAGTTCCACCATATTTATTTCCTGATGTTACGTATAGGTAGCTATGAGTATCTACAATTCCATTTGCTGAATCGGTAAGACCAGTTCTAATAGCATCAGATAAATTAACATTTCTATAAAAATAAGTTAACATATTTTCTTGTTCGTCAATTTCAAATAATTGAGCACCATAATTCTTGTCAGACATAGCTAACCAAACTTTTCTATTAGTCGTTTGTTTTGAACTACCTGAAAGTACTGAATTTATATCTGAAGATGGAAATGTTGCACGGCTTGTTATAGTTGGATAGTTAATGTTGTTTAAATTGATAATTTCTACAGCTCCATACTTGTTATCTCCCTCATCTTTATAGCTTATATAGGCTTTGTTGTTGGTTAAGCTAATATGTGAAATGCCTAATGTATTGTTGTTTATAGTTAAAGGAAGTATATCTGCAATATGTTCCCAATAGTAAATTTCTTTGGCAGCTCTTGTTTTTTCATCTTTTGATGCTAGACCTGTTCTTGCAAAAGGTTCAATATTAGCTTGTTTATTTAGATATTGAATTCTTGAGGATAGATATTCTTCGTTGTTGTTTAGAGTAAAGTCAATTTCTTCAGATATATTGTCAAAAGGAAAATCAGTATCTGATACTGGAGTACAGCTTATAGAAAGGTTATAAATAAGCACTAAAATACTTACAACTTTTAAATGCTTTAGAGTTTTTTGGTTTTTGTACTTATAATTTCCGATAAAAAGAGCATTAATACCCTTAAAGATATTTGGCTTTTTATTTGTTTTTATATGTGAAATTATTAGTTTCATGACTCGATGTTTGTACTTTAAGGTTAAAAGTATAAACTATCAATGTATTAAGGACGCATATTTCGATGAGTTGTAGAACTGTATCGATGAAGTGTTTTTAACATTCGTTAAATGAAATTTGGATTTGGCTCAAGCCATCGTAATTAATAGGAAAACAGACTATTTAGGATAACCTTAAAATGAATGCTTGGTGGTTTTTTTTTTGGTTGAAAAAGAGATGATTTAAAAGGAATTCTTATTTTAATCCTATCTGATGAATATCTTAGTCTTTATAGTAAATTCAAGCGTTTCATTAACTCCCCTCTCTTAGATCGGCTAACGGGTATAACATCTTGTTTAATTAAAACACTATTGTCCTCTATATCGATAATTTTGTTCACATTAATAACATAGGATCTATGTACTTTTAAGAATGTGTTTTCTGGTAACTTATCTATTATTTTTTTAAGAGTGGAATGAACAATATGGTTTTTTAGTTCTGTTTTGATGTTTATATAATCACCTTTTGCTTCAATTAGATATATGTCTGGGATGTTAATTTTAACCAAACGACGATCAATGTTTACATATAATTCGTCAGTTAAGTTAGTGTCTTTTTCAGTGTCAAGTATTCCAGTAGAAATGTCTCTTCTAGAGGTTTTCTCAATAGCTTTTATAAATCTTTCAGGAGCAAGAGGTTTAACTAAATAATCAATGACACAATCAAATTCAAAGGCATCCAATGCAAAATTTTTGTCAGAAGTAATTAAAATAACATTCGGCGGGTTTTTCAGGGTTTTAATAAGATCGAACCCAGAAAAAGCAGGCATGTGAATATCCAAAAATATAACATCTACCGTGTTCTCATTTAAGAACTTTATAGCATCAATCGCATTTGAGAATTCTGCAAGTATTTCTATGCTGTTAATGTTCGAACATAGTTTTCGAATAATTAACCTAGCTGTATCATCGTCGTCAATTAAGATACATTTTTTCATTTAATTAAATTTTTTTGAGGTACTCAGTAATTTCCTCTAGTAATTGATCAAATTTTAATCCTGTTCCTGCAATATTGTTATTTAAATCTAATTCATATTGATTGGCTGCTTCATATCCTTTTTCTAGCCCTAATATACTTAATTTATGTTTTAGTTTGTGGACTATTTCAGCAGTTTTTTTTAGATCATTGTTTTCACAAGAATTCTTGTAAGCAATAAGCTCTTGTGGGAATTCATTTTTAAAAACTGTGATTATTTCAGCTTCAAAATCTAAATCTCCACCGCTAAGTTCTTTTATGTAGCTTAAATTAGGTTTTTCCATAGCTTTTATTTAGGAATTGTAAAAAAGAATGTTGTGTACTCATTTAGTTCAGATTCAACCCAGATTTCACCACCATGTAATTCAACTATTTTTTTTACAATAGATAGTCCAATTCCAGAGGATTCTTTGTGTTTTTTTAGAGAGTTGAATATATGAAATATTTTTTTAAAATATTTCTCTTCGATACCAATACCGTTGTCTTTTACGGAAAATAAATAAAAATCTTTTTTTTCGATTACGTCTATTTCAATAATTCCTTTTTCTTTATCACTAAACTTAACGGCATTGCCAATTAAATTCTGAAATAGTTGTTGCAGTTTTATTTTATCCGTTTTTATTATTGGTAATTTGTTTAGAACCTTAATACTAATGTGTTCGGGTAAATACATAATCTTTTTCAAGTCTTCTAGTAGAAAATTCAAATCTACTTTTTCTTTCGATTTACCTTTTTCTTCAATGCTAGAATATGTTAGGACATCAGTGATTAATTGTTCCATTTTTTCTAGCGTAGTATCAATCATTTCAATGTTTTTATGACTAGCATTGTCTAGTTTTTCATAGTTGTCTTCTTTAATGAAGCTGAATAAAGCATTGATACTTCTTAAGGGTGATTTTAAGTCGTGAGAAACAATATGTGCATATTCTTGTAATTCTAAATTACTGTCTTCAAGTTTCTTTAATAAATTAATATTCTCAACTTCAACTTTTTGTCTCTCTCGTAAATGTATAGCGCTTTTCAATTGCATTGAAACTAAACTAGCAATGTTCTCTAAAGTATTAACATGTTCTTTGGTGAAGTAGTTTTTATCTATATGCTTGGATTCAATTACACCAATAATTTTTTCTTCACTTATAATGGGTACAGCTACTTTAGACAAGTAGTTGTTTTTGTCTTTATTAGAGGTGTTATTTTCTATTTTAGATTTTCCTGTTCGTGCAACCTTGCCAATAAAAGTATTTTCTACTGAAAGCTCATCTGAAATTTTATTGCTTGTATTATAAGCTCCTCCAAGTTCTAATCTATCCTTTTTAGTGTTAAGAATGTATAATGAGCAACAATTAGTGTCTAAATAATTCGCAATTCTACTTGTTATTTCCCATGATATTTCTTGAATATTTGACTTACCTAATATAGATTGGGTAAGGTTTTGGATCATGTCTAAAATTAATTTTTGCTCTCTTTTATAAGTTATATCTTCAATAATAACTATTTGATATTTGTTATTTCTTTCTTCGTCTCTTACTGCGCTAACATTTGTTTTAGCCCAAATAATGGATCCGTCTTTCTTTTTATATCTTTTTTCTATTTTGAAATGATCGATTTCTCCTTTAGCTAGTTTTTTATAATAATTATCAGACTCTTTAAGGTCATCATCATGAGATATATCTTGGAGCGTTAATTTTAATAATTCATCTTCAGTATACCCTAGTAATTTTGTGAAGAATTTATTGGTTTTTAAAATTTTACCTAATTGTGCCAAAGCTATTCCGAAAGGAGAGTGATTTACAATAGTGTCTAGTTGCATTTTTTGCTCCACTATAAATTCATTCATGAATTTAGTTTCCGTTATGTCTCTAATTATTCCTTGAGCAGCAATAGGAGTATTATTTTGGTTATAAATAATACTAGAGTTTATTTGAACCCATTTAATTTCTTTGTTTTTTGTTAGTATACGTGCTGTATAATTAGAGAAAACACCATTTTTTGCAAGCTCATGAAAGGAATTGTAGGCATATTCAGCATCTTCTTCGTATATGAGCGACTGTACATTGAAGTTTTCTTTGTTTAAATCGTAACCAAAAAGTTCTTCAGCATTTTGATTTATTTTTAACACGTTACCGTTTAAATCCATTATGAGGTAAGCGTCATTAATATTTTCAAAAACTCCTTTTAGTTGTGAGTCTTTTTCTCCCAAAAGGAATTCTAGTTTCCCGTTTGAAGTTTTTAATTCTTGTGTGGTGTTGTATAATTCTAAAGATTTTTTCTCTAAAATAGATTCAGCTTCTTTTCTAGCAGTTTTTTCACGAGCTAGTGCACGTTGCAAAATATTAATTTTGTCGTTGCTCATCTAATTTTTATGAATAACAAATTTCACTTCTGTTCCATCATCTTTTATTTTCTCTAATGTGATTTTTGCTGTTGAGTCAAAATGTTCAAATGTTTTATGCATTAATCCTAAACCAAAATGATGCATTGCTCTGCTCGATTTGTAAACCATAACCAAAGAATTGTCTGTTTTTTCGAGTACTTCAAATTCAGGTAACTCAGCGTCTGGATAAATTTTTCTTACTTCAACATGAATATGATTTTCAATAGAAGCAAGCATTTCTATTGGATTATTATAGGTGTTTAATAAATCAGGGTAATTGTTTTTTAAAATAGAGAAAAAGTGTTCCGCATAGGTTAATAATAAATTGTCTATAGAAATTCCAGTATTTTTGTTTAAGTTTTTTAGCAATTGTAACATTTCTGAAAAAGCATAGGTTCCAATCGCTGTATAGGCACCATTTGATTCTAATTTTGATTGGTAAATAATTTTATCAACCATTTCAAGCCCAAATTTAGATTCAACCAAATCTAAAAACTCAGTAAATACAATTCCTTTCATTTATTTTGTATTAACTCATTAACACTCCAATAGGCCAATAACTTTTCTAATTTGGATACATAATCGTCATATTTTAATGGCTTAATAATGTATCCTGTAATGCCTAAATTGTAACAATCTAGCAAGTCTTTTTGATTATTTGAAGTAGTTAATATAATGGTAGGAATGTATTTTAAAACGGGATCATTTCTTAAGACACTCAAAAACTCAACTCCATTCATCTTTGGCATGTTTAAATCTAATAAAATAATATCAGGTACAAGCGTAGTTGATTTTAAATAGTCTAATGCCTCTTCACCGTTATTCTTTTCAATAACCTTATGGTTTAGGGTTAATTTTGAAATGGTACGGTTTAACTTCATGACTTCGATGGTGTCATCTTCGATAAGAAGTATAGATAAATCTTTCATCAGTTTTGTTTAAAATAAATAGATTGAAAGTAAATTTAAACTTTATTAATGACTTTTAAAAGATGTATAGTTAAAAAGCTTTTAATTATAGGTGAATTGCAAAATATGTTCGATAAGTGGTTGTTTTGCATAAAAAAAAGCCCTTTTCAAAGGGCTTTGTCTTTTTGAAAATAAAATAAGACGTTACATTTCCATTGAATGATAAACATTTTGAACGTCGTCATCTTCTTCTAGCCTTTCTAATAATTTTTCAACATCAGCTTGTTCTGATTCGTTTAATTTTTTTGTTGTTGTTGGAATTCTCTCAAATCCAGAAGATAAAATTTCTAAGTTATGTTCTTCTAAATATCCTTGAATAGCACCAAATTGTTCAAATGGGCCATAAATTAAGATGCCATCTTCGTCTTCAAAAACTTCCTCAACGTCAAAATCCATTAATTCCAATTCAAGTTCTTCCAAGTCTATTTCAACTCCTTCTGATTTTATTCTGAAGTTGCAAGTATGATCAAACATAAATATTACCGATCCTGATGTACCAAAGGTTCCGTTACACTTGTTAAACGAAGATCTTACATTTGCAACAGTTCGATTGTTGTTGTCAGTTGCAGTTTCACAAATTATGGCAATTCCGTGAGGAGCGTATCCTTCAAATAGTACTTCTTTATAATTTGCTGTATCTTTGTCAGTCGCTTTTTTTATAGCGCGTTCAACATTGTCTTTAGGCATGTTGGCAGCTTTGGCATTTTGCATTACAGCACGTAAACGTGAGTTGGAATCAGGGTTTGGACCTCCTTCTTTTACCGCCATAACAATGTCTTTACCAATACGTGTAAAGGTTTTTGCCATAGCAGACCAACGTTTCATTTTTCTAGCTTTTCTAAACTCAAATGCTCTTCCCATTTCTAATTTCGTGTTTTAATGCCTAATAATATTGAAGAGCAAATGTAAAAATTACCAAACGAGTTTACAAGTTTTATTTAGTGTATCTCCTAAGTGAATTGTATTAAAAATAGTAAGATTAAATAAAAAAAACCGATAGTTTCATTTGTTCAAAATGAAGCTATCGGTTCAATATAATTGTTATTGATGCTTAATTATTAAGAAGTTCAAAAGTTTGTTTTGCAATTTCAATTTCTTCATTCGTAGGTATAATTAACACCTTTACACGAGATGCTTCATTTTGAATTTCACGAATACCTTTAGCACGTATTGCATTTTTTTCTAAATCAAGCTCAATACCTAAACCATCCAAGTTCTTACAACTTAATTCACGCATTAAACTAGAGTTCTCACCAATACCTGCAGTAAAAATAATAGCATCTAATCCATTTAGAATAGCAGTATAGGAACCAATGTATTTTTTAATCCTATGAGCTGCCAAATTTAGTGCATTGATACAATCTTTATTTCCCTCTGCAGCAAGGTTACCTATATCTCTTAAATCTGAATGACCTGTCAAGCCTTTCATTCCAGATTCTTTTTGAAGAATGTGATTTACTTCGTCCGCAGTTTTTCCGAATTTTTTTTGAAGGTGAAATATGACAGATTGATCTATATCACCAGCTCTCGTTCCCATTACAAGCCCATTAGATGGTCCAAGGCCCATAGAGTGCTCTACACATTTTCCGTCTTTAATGGCAGAAATACTACAACCGTTTCCTAAGTGTATAGTGATAATTCTTTCAGAAGCACTGTTATCTAAATACTGTATAGCTTGTTCTGAAACATATTTATGACTTGTGCCATGGAAACCATAGGCTCTTATTTCATCTTCCTCTAAATATTTGTTAGGAATGGCATATTGATAAGCTTCTTTTGGCATTGTTTGATGAAATGCTGTATCAAATACTACTGCTTGTTTGGCATTTTTAAATACGCTCTCCGCAACCTCTATGCCTGTTAAATTAGCAGGGTTGTGCAAAGGGGCCAAAGCAAATAATTCTTTAATATTTTCTTTAGCTTCTTTTGTTGCTATTACAGTTTTTGCAAATTTACTTCCACCATGAACAACTCTGTGTCCTACAGCATCTATTTCATCTACATTTTGTAAAACGCCATACTCAGCATGCATTAAAGCTGCTTCTACCTTTTTTAAGGCAGCTGTATGATCTAAAATTGGAGATACTTCAGTGTGTTCTTGAGATCCTTTTTCATGTGTAAAAATGGCATCTTCCATTCCAATTCTCTCCACAAGTCCTATACACTGAACTTCTTGTGCCGGCATTGATATCAATTGATATTTTAATGATGAAGAACCAGCATTTAAAACTAATATGTTCATGTTAATTTTGATGTGCTTGAATAGCGGTTAATAAAACAGTGTTAAATATGTCATCTACGGTGCATCCACGACTTAAATCGTTTACTGGTTTGTTTAGACCTTGTAACATAGGACCAATTGCTAAAGCTCCTGTTTCTCTTTGGATAGCTTTATAAGTGTTGTTTCCTGTGTTTAAGTCAGGGAAAATTAGTACAGAAGCTTGTCCTGCTACTTTAGAATCAGGCATTTTAGTTTTTGCAACAGACATGTCAACAGCTGCATCATATTGAATTGGACCTTCAATTTTTAAATTTGGTTGCAGTCGTTTCACAATTTCAGTTGCTTCTCTTACTTTTTCTACTTCCTCTCCTTTTCCTGAACTTCCTGATGAATAGGATAACATGGCAACTCTAGCATCTATACCAAATGCTTCTGATGATTGTGCTGATGTAATTGCAATTTCTGCTAGTTGTTCAGCATTAGGATTTGGGTTTACTGCACAGTCACCCATTACAGAAACACGATCAGCTAAACACATAAAAAACACAGATGAGACAACAGAAACACCAGGTTTCGTTTTAATCAACTGTAAAGATGGTTTTATCGTATGACCTGTTGTGTGAGCAGCTCCAGACACCATTCCGTCAGCCAATCCTTTCATAATCATTAAAGTTCCGTAGTACGAAACATCTTTAACTAAATCTTTAGCAACAACGTCAGTCATTCCTTTATGTTTACGTGCTTCATATAATGTCTGCGCAAACGATTCGTTATGAATAGAGTCTTCTGGGTTTAGGATGTTAATTTTATTTAAATCAATTTGCAATCCTATTTGATCACATTTTAATTGAATGGTATTTCTATCACCTAAAATAGTTAGGTCAACAATATTTAATAGTTGTAAACGTGAAGCAGCACGAATAATTCTTTCATCATTACCTTCTGGTAAAACAATGTGTTTTCTGTGCTGTTTTGCCTTTTGGAGCATGTTGTATTGAAACATGCTAGGAGTCATTTTGTTCGAATTATGTGTAGTTAAAGTATTTGTGATTCCTTCTGCGTTTACATAATTATCAAAAGTATCTAAAGATAATAAAATCTTTTTGCTATTAGTGGCGTATATTTTTGATTTTACAGCACCAATTTTATTAGTAATACTAAAGGTTCCTCCTTCAGCAGAAATAATAGGCACTGTTGATTGAACTCCTTCTATAAGACGAAGTATAGATTCTTCAGGAAGTAAAGATCCTGTTAAAATAATCCCTGCAATTTTTGGGTAGTTACTTGATGCGTTAGCTTGTAAAGCACCTAATATAATATCAGCTCTATCTCCAGGGGTAACAACTAGTGTGTTTTCTTTGATTCTAGTTAAATAGTTACGCAATTGCATGGCTCCAGAGCTATAACTTCCAATGCTATTGTCTAAAAATTGTTCTCCAAACAACACTCTTCCATTTAAGGCTTCTACGACCTCTTTTACGGTTGGGTTTCCTAAATAGGTCACTTTTGGAATAATGTCAATCTGAACCTTTTTTGGAATGTGTTTATGTAATTCCTTTTTTACAAAATACATCTCCGGCTCATCAATTTTATTGGCAATTAATCCAATTACATCGACTTCTTTTTCTTTAAATGATTTATATGTAAGTTGCATGGAATGAATAAATTCTTCTGTCGTTTTATCATTTCCAGACCCTACTATCAATGCGGGAATGTTTAAGTTTTTGGCAATCATTAAGTTTACATCCAACTCTGTAAATCCACCCACACCAGAAAATTCAGTTCCCTCAACTAATACATAGTCAAATCGATTTTCTAACTGTTTGTATTTTTCAATAACGGTATGAATTACTTCATCAATTTTCCCTTCTCCTAGTAATTTCACAACCTCACCTTGTTTGTAGGCATAACAGTCGTTATAATCTAAATCTAGATTGAAGAATTTAATGGCAGTATTGGTATGATTGTCATACTTACTTTCATTTGTTTCATTGATAATAGGTCTGAAATACCCTACTTTTGAAGATTTGGTAAGCATCATTCTTAGAAGACCAAGTGACACTAACGATTTACCACTATCAGATTCAATAGTAGTAATATAAATTGCTTTACCCATATTATTTAAAATTATTGTGCAAAATTACGACATCTTCTAAAAAAAAAGACTAAATGGGTTTTATTTTTTTTATGATTCTTATCATGTTTTTTTTAGATTCAAACCTGTAGAAAAATATACTGAAAGCCTTTGTGTATATGGAGTTGTCCGTTTTTTTGTTTGTGTTGTTGTTTGACAAAATTAATGAAAATTCAATGTGTATTCAAATTGGATAACCAAATTGGTTACCCAATAAAAACTGATTTAAGTTTTTTTTTACATTTTTTAACATACTGTATATAAGTGTTTTAGTTTCGTTGGAAAAACACAGAAAATTGTTAGATATATTTCAATTAACGATAGTTGGTTAGAATAAAAGTTATATAAATATAAGGACAGAAAATATTTTTTAGACTTATACTTGGATAATTCCTAAGTTAAAAGGTTTTTCAATAGGAGAGTGGTCTGCTGCTTCTATTCCTGTGCTAATCCATTTTCTTGTGTCTAGAGGATTAATTACAGCGTCTGTCCATAGATGCGCTGCTGCATAATATGGAGAAGTTTGTTTGTCATATTTCTCTTCGATAGATTTTAAAATTTCTTGTTCTCTTTCAGGTGTAATTATTTCTCCTTTTTTCTTTAAACCAGCTGTTTCAATTTGTAACAATACTTTTGCGGCTTGGGTGCCTCCCATAACGGCTAATCGAGCGCTAGGCCATGCAAATATTAATCTCGGATCAAATGCTTTTCCACACATTGCGTAGTTTCCAGCTCCATAAGAATTTCCTATTACCACGGTGAATTTAGGAACTACAGAGTTGCTTACGGCGTTTACCATTTTTGCACCATCCTTAATAATACCACCGTGTTCCGATTTACTTCCAACCATAAATCCGGTTACGTCTTGTAAGAAAACTAGCGGAATTTTTTTCTGGTTGCAATTGGCAATAAAGCGTGTAGCTTTGTCGGCTGAGTCAGAATAAATAACACCTCCAAATTGCATTTCTTTTTTTGCTGTTTTGACTACTTTGCGTTGATTTGCAACTATACCTACAGCCCAACCATCAATTCTTGCATATCCGCAAATAACTGACTTACCATGTCCGTCTTTGTAGGCTTCGAATTTAGAGTCATCAACCAATCTTTTAATGATTTCATTCATGTCATATTGATCGGTTCTAAGTTTTGGAAGGATCCCAAAAATGTCTTCCGGATTTTCCTTAGGTTCAGTAGGTGTTACTCTATTGTATCCTGCTTTGTCAAAAGCACCTATTTTGTCAATAATATTTTTAATTGTGTCAAGTGCGTCTTTGTCGTCTTTAGATTTGTAATCTGTTACCCCTGATATTTCGCAATGCGTAGTTGCTCCTCCTAGTGTTTCGTTATCGATGCTTTCTCCAATAGCTGCTTTTACTAAATAACTTCCTGCTAAAAAAATGCTTGCTGTTTTGTCTACAATTAAGGCTTCGTCACTCATAATTGGTAAATATGCTCCTCCAGCCACACAACTTCCCATTACAGCTGAAATTTGGGTAATACCCATGCTGCTCATTATGGCATTATTTCTAAATATTCTACCAAAATGCTCTTTGTCGGGGAAAATTTCATCTTGTAAGGGTAAGTAAACTCCAGCGCTGTCTACCAAGTAAATAATTGGAATTTTATTCTCCATGGCAATTTCTTGTGCTCGTAAGTTTTTCTTGGCAGTAATAGGAAACCATGCGCCAGCTTTTACTGATGCATCATTTGCAACTACAATACATTGTTTTCCGCTAATATGTCCAATTTTTACAATAACACCACCTGAAGGACAACCACCATGCTCTTGGTACATGTCGTCTCCAACAAATGCTCCTATTTCTATGGCTTCAGCGTCGTTGTCTAATAAATAAGCTATGCGCTCTCTTGCTGTTAGTTTTCCTTTTAAACGAATTTTTTCTAATCTTTTATCCCCTCCTCCTTTATAAACTTTTAAAAGTTTTTTCTTTAGTTCAGATGCTAAAAGTTTGTTGTGGTCTTCGTTTTTATTGAAATTGATATCCATTAAAGTGCTGCTAATTTTAGGTTGCTAAAGTACAAAATTGTAAGGTAAATTTGATTTTATATACCTTGGTTTTATTTACCGTGGTATATATTAATATAATTTTGTATATTTATAAGGTAATTAAATACAGATGTATTATGAAAAAAAATAAAATAATCTATTGGGTAGCAACTGGTTTGCTAAGTTTAATGCTGTTAATGTCGGCAGGAATGTATTTGTTTAGCTATGATGTAGTTGCACAAGAGTTTGTCAAGTTAGGATATCCTACGTATATCATTTATCCTTTAGCTGTACTAAAAGTAGCAGCAGTTGTTGTTATTTTATTGCTTAAAAAACAAAGTATAAAGGAATGGGTGTATGCCGGATTGTTTTTTGATTTTGTCTTAGCTTTTTTTGCCCATTATATGATTGGTGATGGAGAGTATATTCTATCGATTGTGGCAATTGTCATTTTGATAGTTTCGTATGTCTATCAAAAGAAAAAGAAATAGTTATGAAATTGTTGCCTAAGTCTAAGGTTGTTCTTAAGGAGTCTAATTTTGATGCGGTAGCTACCAGTAGGCATCATTCCTACCGAGTTGATACAATAGAAAAAAAAGGAGGAAATGATTTAGGGCCAAGTCCTGTTGAATATTTTTTATCAGGTATTGCCTCTTGTGTCGCTATTACAATTAGAATGTATGCTGATAAAATGAAATGGAATCTTGGTAAAATAACAGTTGAAGTGTCTGAAAAAACAGAGTTAACTAAAGACGGGGTTAAAAAAACGTTGTTTGAGAAAATTTCATTTGAAAATAAAGTGACGGAAGAACAGCTTCGTTTGTTAAAGGAAGTATCAGATAAATGTCCCGTCGCACAGATGGTAAAGACAGAAACGATAATAATTAAAACAATATAAAATGAAAACTATAATTGCACTAGGTGGAAGTAATAGTAAAAATTCAATTAATAAAACTTTAGCTACTTATGTTGGTCATCAACTGGATAATGTAGAATTAAAAGTTTTGGATTTAAATGATTATAAATTACCCTTATATGGTGTTGATTTGGAAAAGAATGAAGGTATTCATGCTGAGGCAGAAAGGTTAAATCAGTTATTTGATACTGCGGATGGATTTGTTATTTCTCTAGCAGAGCATAATGGTGCATATTCTACGGCTTTTAAAAACGCCTATGATTGGTTGAGTAGAGCTAATAGTAAAGTGTGGCGAGAAAAACCAATGTTACTGTTGGCAACTTCTCCTGGCGCTAGAGGAGGTAAAAGTGTATTAGGAATTGCGGCAGGTGGTTTTCCGTATATGGGAGCGAAAATAGCAGGACAGTTTTCTTTGCCATCTTTTTTTGATAATTTCAAAGAAGGGGCTGTGGTAGATGGTGATTTGAATTCAGCTCTTTTAGAGCAAATTGATTTATTTCAAAATTCAATAGATATATAGGAGTATGGGTGATTTGGCTAAAGAAATAAATTCAACGTTTCCGTCAGAGCATATAAAAGCTTTGATAAATATTAAATACACAGCTAATTGGATTGAAAATAAGTCGAACGAGACACTAAAGCCTTTTCAGATATCTGTTCAACAATACAATATATTAAGAATATTAAGAGGGGCTAAAGAAGCTATAAAAGTACAGACAGTTAAAGATAGGATGATTGAAAAATCTCCTAATGCTACTAGATTAATGGATAAGCTTTATGCTAAAAATTTAATTGAAAGATTTAGATGTGAGGATGATAGAAGAGTGGTTTATGTTAAGATAGCTTCAAAAGGTTTAGAAATGTTAAAAGATATTAACATGGATTCCTTGAATGAAACCATGATTAATTTATCTGAAGAAGAAGTGGAGCAGTTAAATATGCTTTTAGATAAGCTTCGGTGAAATTTAATTTTAAAAATAAATGATGATGAAAACAAGAAGTATTCAAAATAGAAGCAAAAGTAATTATGTAAATATGGGGCCTATTAGGTTAAGGCAACCTTTGCCAAGTTTCTCTATAAATAATGTAGATCCATTTATTTTATTACATCACTATGGACCTTATGAAATAAATTCAAAAAGTAATCCTTTTGATTTGGGTCCACATCCGCATAGGGGGTTTGAGCCCATAACTTTTTTAATTCAAGGAGAGCAGTTGCATAGAGATTCTTTAGGGAATGAAAGTATTGTAAAATCAGGTGATGTACAATGGACGACTGCAGGAAAAGGAATAATTCATGCTGAAGGGCCAGAAAAAAAGTTTGTAGAGCGAGGAGGTTTTTTAGAAGGGATACAGCTTTGGCTAAATTTACCAGGAAGTCATAAAATGATGGAACCTGCTTATCAGCATGTAAAGGATGAAGATTTTAAGGTGGTGTGCTCTGAAGATGAAAAGACATCTCTAAAAATAATTGCAGGAGACTATAAAGGAGTGTTAGGGAAAATTAAAACTCAAACCGAAGTAAATGTAATTTGGGCAAAATCTATGGAGGAGGCGGTTGAGTTTATTGAGGTGCCTAAGAGTCATGATGCGTTAGTTTATTTGATTAAAGGAAGTTTGTTTGTAAATGAGCTTGAGTATTTAGGAGAAGATGGAGATAGAATGTTTACTTTAAATCAAGATGGAGAAGGACTAAGTATAAAGGCCATTGTCAATAGTGAGTATTTGATTTTATCTGGAATTCCGTTAAAGGAAAAGGTAGTGTCACATGGGCCGTTTGTAATGAATAGTTCCAAAGAGATACAGCAAGCAATTTATGATTATCAAAATGGAAAAATGGGTTATTTGGCTGAATAGTATTTTATTTTTTTTTTATGATTTTTAAAAGAGACTATCTAACGGTAGTCTTTTTTAAACGACAAAATATGTTATATTTATTTTGGTGTTGTTTTTATTGAGTATAATGTAATTTGTGTTGTTTTTTTTGTGTAATATTGCGAAATATGTAATATTGGTCAGAATGAAGATACCAGAAAAATATCGTTTTGTTGTTGAGTTGGGGAAGGCTTTACATGTATATGGAGCACCTTCCTATAAAATTCAGTATTATTTATCAAGTGTTGCTTTAAGGCAAGGGTTGAAAGGAAGTTTTATGGATTTCCCGGGTTGGGTTAATTATGTGTTTTATGAAGATGAGGATGAGCAGACATATAATTATATAGAGTGTGTTCCTCCTGGTAGTTTGGATCTTGGAGCTTTGTCAAGAGTGATTGAGGTTACGAATAAGATGATTGCAAATGAGATTGATAGTGTAGGGGTGGAGAAGGAGTTGAGGTTGATATTAAGAGAGACAAAAAAAACAAACCATGTTTTATTGTTCTTTGCGTATGCTATGTGTTCGGGGATGTTCCCTCTTCTAATTGGTACAAATTGGGTATCTTTTGGTTCGGCTTTTTTGTTGGGTGGCTTGGTTTATTTTATAGTATATCTGTCAGGTAAATCAGATTATATAGAAACAGTCTTGGAGTCGTTAGTGTCATTTGTTGTAGCCGTTGTTGCTTGTCTGTTAACGTTAGTCTTTCCGGAGCTAAATGTTGGGTTGACAATCATTTCAGCGATAATTGTGTTTGTCCCTGGTTTGGCAATCACAATAGCTTTGGAAGAAATGACGTCGAAGAACCTTGTTTCAGGAGGAGCAAAATTGTTTGATTCGGTAATTTCTTTATTCAAACAGTTTTTCGGAGCTCTGTTAGGGTTAACAATAATGTCTAGTTTTATAGATTTTAAACTGTTGGTGAATGTGTCAGAAATGCCAAGTTGGATGGTTTTTTGTGCTTTGCCAATGTTTTCAATTAGTTTGTTGCCGATTCTTAAGGTAAGAAGTAAGGATATGTTTCTTGGTGTTGTTACGGGGACTTCAGGTTTCTTATTAACGGTCCTCTTTTCAGGAGCAGGAGTTTTGTTGAGTACTTTTACAGGAACTATAGCAGTGGTTGTTATAAGTAATTTTTTTAGCAAGCTTACAAAAACACCTAAAATTGTGTTTTTGACCCAGGGCATAATAATGTTGGTTCCAGGAAGTAAGTCTTTCATGGGCTTGAGTAGTTCTTTTTTAAATGCAACGATTGTGGATTCTAATAATATTTAT
>JBHOTE010000027.1:0-26401 GCA_042584125.1 Bacteroidota bacterium | reverse complement strand
TTGGTCTTGATCCCCAATTGTCTTGATCCCTTAATTCCTTTTTGACTTGATCCGTAATTTCGGGATAATATGATGCAAAAAAAAACATCCTTAAAAAGGATGTTTTTATATTTTTGAGCCGATGGAGGGACTCGAACCCACGACCTGCTGATTACAAATCAGCTGCTCTAGCCAGCTGAGCTACATCGGCTTGTTTTAAAGAGCTAAACTCCTTAAAGCGGTGCAAATATATACTTGTTAAATGTATTACACAAGAAAAAAATACATAAAAAAATAACTTTTTTTTAAGGGTTTGATTTTCAGTGTTGTTTTGTTGTTTGGTGTAAAAAAAAAGCTACTCCTCGGAGTAGCTTTTAATGATTTTTGATTTAAATAAGAACTTAACTGTTCGAAAAAAGTCCTATTAAATACATTATTTTTTTATCCATTTGTTATATCCAAATACGAAGTTTAATCCTACTCGAATATTACCTCCGTTTGCATCTTCTACTTTAGCTGTTAAATTAGCAATGTTGTCAACTGCAGCGTATAGTTGAAGAAATGCTAGTCTAAACACCATGTTTGCACCAAATCTCATGTCACTGTTTGGTCCTCCAGAACTAGCAACAACACCATAAGTGGTTTTGTTTAATGTTCTGTTAAAGCCTAATGCATAACTTGGTTTAATTTCAACCACTGGGTTGCTATTTTTAAAGAAAGCAGCAGTTAATGCATTTTTCTTAGATAACTGGTATTTAGCTGAAATGTATGTTTTTGTAGCTAGTTTTGTTGTAAAACCTTCTTCTGTTTCTGAAGTTCCAATTACATCTTCCAATGCACTTGTAATTTCATCATCGATACTACCACCAGTATCTAGGTCAACTCCAGAATAAACAGAACCACTAGTATCTTCGATATTGTAGTTTTTTACTTTTTCACTCCAATCAATTGATCCTATGTCGTTAACAGCAACCTCTACAGTAAGTTTAGGAGTAATTTCATAAGTAGCACCTATGTCAAAACCAAAACCTTTGTTTTCTGTGAACAATGCCATTTCTTCACCTTCTTCTTGTTCTGTACCAGAAGTGTTTACAGTTGCGTTAGCTGCCATAACAGTCCATGCAGAAGTGTTTGGGTCAATATCTACAGAAAATGATGAATTTTCAACTGTTCCAGCATGTGCTATTCCGTTCAATGATTTTAAACGAACTCCAACTGCTAATTTGTCTTTTAAGAATTTTCTAGTATAGCCAATACCTATTTCGCTATACGTAGTAGATTCCATTTTTTCATCAGAAAGAGCAAAACTAGAACCAAAACCATTTGCTGCAATTCTAGTAAATTCTTTACTATACTGCCAGTTAATAGAATTTCTTAGATTGGCAAACAATGTTAAAGAACCTTTTTTAGTTTTAAAAGCCATCATAAAAATGTTAGCGTTTATATCCGTGTAAAGTTGGTTTTTATCTTCTGAGTTCGCGTATAAATTATCAAAATCTATCTTTAAAGTAGCTCCATTGTCTGTAAGTAGACTAGAAAGCGTTAGGTTTGAATCTAAATTTGCACCTATGTTTGCTGGTGTTCCAAGTGTGAACGAATTCTTTGGAAGATAAACCGGTGAAACATTCTGTGTTTGAGCTACATAATCTCCTAGGTTATAGAATGCGAAGTAGTCTTGTGCATTTACACTACCAATAGTAGTAAAAAGCAATACGATGTATATATAAATGTGTTTTTTCATTGCTTTCATGTTTTAGTTATCTTCAGTTGTAATTTGAGCATCCGCTATTAAACCAATATAGATGGTTAATTCATCTGTTCCTAAAAGATTCACAGAATCTTGACCACTAGGGCTGTCTAAAGTGAAAACAACACTTATTTGTTTGGCTGATTTCATGATGTTGATGTCAGCATCAGAAAATTCTATAGTAGAATTAGTTGTTTTTGTTCCGTTTGATTTTCCATTTCCATCAACAGGTGCAGCTTCAAAAAGAGTTGTAGTGTTTATAGATGGTTGTGGAGATAATTCGTTTCCTTGACTGTCTAAGAACAATAAGTCTAATTTTCCAGTTAGAGGAATTTTATTATCAACTTTTAAGGTCAATGTAACACCGTTTAAGTCATCTAAATCTTCAGCACTATCAAAATCAACCACTTCGTCTAAACTTAAGTTCTCAAACTTAACATCCATAGGAACCGTGATTTCTAAGTTTACATTAAGACCACTATTGGAAGTTGCATAGAAATTTTCATTAGGATTTCCGTTAATTGGATTGGCTGTTCCACTAACATTTAAGTTAATTGAAGTAGGCTTTATAGATAATAAATCATCAATGTTAGAATTATTTTTATCTAAAACCTTATCAGCGTTTACATTAGGAGCATCACCAAAATTAGCAACACCATCAATAATTAATGTATTGGCTAATGATTGGTCTCCAGTATATGTTAAAGTAACATCTTCTGCGTTATTTCCATTGGAAGCAGTAATATTTGATAAGTCTACTCCGATTGGGAATCCATAATCATTTGTTGCAGAAATTTTCATCTCTGGGCTAGCGAAAGTGATATTTCCATCTCCAAAGTTTTCAAAGAAGTCTAAACTTATAGAAGTAGAACTTACAGAGAATCCTTCTTGTCCAAAATCTCCGTAAACAACTTCAGTAGAAGCCCCTGCTAATGTAGCTGAGTAAGATACAGCATCTGTAGCGTCTAATACATTTCCAGCTGAAAATTCAAAATTAGCATCTAAGTTAATTACAACACTATTTACAGTGGTGTCAAAAGCAGTTCCGTTGTGTGTAAAGTTTCCATTGTATTCATTCAGAGGGATATTCACGGTTTGTGTTCCAGCTCCATTTAGAACAACTGTTTCTGTGTATACAGCATCATCTGACTTTTTAGTAAATGAAGGAATTTCGATAGTAAGCGTAACCGTAGCGTCAAAAGTTGAGTTGAATTCAATACTCATAGTACCACCATTAAATGAAGCTCCTGTTAAATCTTGTGAAAGAGCTAGGTCGTATACCACCTGATCTGAGTCTGTTTGTGATCCAATTAATGGATTAGGTTCAAAACTAGATGTACTTGGGTTAAAAATTTCAGCAGTAATGGTGTAAGGAAAACTTTCTCCAATAGTAGCTAAGTTAGCGGCTGTTATAGGTGTGCCAACAGACGAAGTTATTGTTTTATTAGGTACATCTACGTCAAAAGCATCATTGGCTCCTCCATCTAATGATTCTGAATAGGTAAAAGAAAGATTACCACTTGGGTCTTCATTAAAATCTTCAACACCTAACTCATTAAAAAGGTCTGAAAGTTTGTAAGTTATATGCCCTGCAGGTATTTGAACACTACCATCCCAGGTAATATCTTCATCAATATCTTTGTCTAGATATGATAAGTCGCAAGATGTTGCGAAAAGTGTTAAACATGCTAGTACAGCATGATATAAAATGTGTTTTTTCATACAAATAGTTTTTTGTTAATAGATTATTGCTTGTTTACTTGTGTTTAAGCGGCTAATATAGTTAATAAATATTAACACAATTTAACAAAAAAATATTTAATGGTTAATTCGTAGGAAAAAGTACCTTTGCAGCTGATAATTTGCATATTTATGGTTAGAAGAATAACAGGTTTCTCGAAATTTTCAAAAGAAGAAAAAATAGATTGGTTGGTAAAAGCTTTTTTTAACAAAAACTCTATCACAAAAGAAACCTTAAAAAAGTATTGGAATTCTGATTTAAAGTTACAGCAGTTGCATGATGACTTTATTGAGAATACGATATCCAATTTTTATTTACCTTTTGGTGTAGCACCCAATTTTTTAATCAATGACCAAGAATATACCATACCTATGGTTATTGAAGAAAGTTCAGTGGTAGCTGCGGCTTCCTTAGTGGGCAAATTTTGGAGTACTCGTGGAGGTTTTAAAGCAACCGTACTAGGAACCACAAAGGTGGGTCAGGTTCATTTTATGACAGAGGAATCTTTTGAAGATTTACAGACCTATTATAATCAAAAGAAACCAGACTTGTTAAAAGCAACTGAAGAGATCACCAAAAATATGAGAAAACGTGGTGGTGGAATTTTAGATATTGAACTACGTGACAAAACTAGCGATTTAGCTAATTACTATCAATTGCATGTTACTTTTGAAACAAAGGATTCCATGGGGGCTAATTTTATTAATTCTTGTTTGGAAGTTATAGCTCAGGAATTTAGAAAAGAGGGTATTCAGATTGTTATGAGTATTTTATCTAATTATGTTCCTGAATGTTTGGTTCGTGCAGAGGTGAGTTGTAAAGTTGAAGAATTATTGCCAGGTACTTCGGAAATAGACCCAGTGGAATATGCTGAGAAATTTAAAAATGCAGTAGAAATTGCCAATGTAGAGCCTCATAGAGCCGTTACTCATAATAAAGGAATTATGAATGGAATTGATGCCGTTGTTTTGGCCACAGGAAATGATTTTAGAGCTATTGAATCTTGTGCACATGCCTATGCCGCTAAAGACGGTAAGTATAAAAGTTTAACGCATTGTGAAGTAAAAGATGGTGTGTTTAAATTTTGGATTGAAATCCCTTTGGCTTTAGGAACTGTTGGTGGCTTAACGGCCTTGCACCCAATGGCTAAATTATCATTAGAGTTATTGCAAAATCCATCTGCTGAAGAATTAATGAAGATAATTGCAGTTGCTGGTTTAGCACAAAATTTTGCTGCTTTACGAGCTTTAACTACTACAGGTATTCAAAAAGGACATATGAAAATGCATTTGATGAATATTTTAAATCAGTTAGGAGCTACTTCAGAAGAGAAAGAAAAATTAGTAGAATATTTTAAAAATATTCCTGTGACTCATGCTGGAGTTCAAGAAGCGTATCAGAAATTAAAAACTGCCTAATGGAGGAGTTTTATAGCAACGGTAAATTATTAATTTCAGGAGAATATTGTGTTTTAGAGGGGGCTTTGTCCTTTGCCTTGCCTACTAAGTTTGGACAATCTTTAGAAGTAAGTGTATTGGATAGTCCTGTCATCATATGGGAAAGCTTTTCTGTTTTTAATGAATTGTGGTTTCAGGCAGAGATTAAAATTAGTGAGTTAAGTAAAAAGAGTGATAACCCAATGGTTGCTACTTTAAAAGAGATACTAAGTACAGCTCAAAAATTAAATCCTGAATTTTTAAATGATGGAAATGGTGCTTTTATTCAAACATTTTTAAGTTTTCCAAATAATTGGGGATTAGGAACTTCTTCAACTTTAATTAATAATATTGCTAGCTGGGCTAAAGTAGATGCTTTTACATTGCTTAAAAAATCTTTTGGAGGAAGTGGATACGATATTGCTTGTGCTCAAAATGATACTCCTATATATTATCAGCTTAAAAATGACCAAGTAAAAGTAACTTCTGCATTGTTTGAAAAAGTCTTCCTTGATAATTTATTTTTTGTTTATCTAAATGAAAAACAAGACAGTAAAGAGGGAATAAAAAAATACAAATCTTTGTCAGTAAACAAAGAACCATATATTGAGCAAGTTTCTGAAATTTCAAAAAAAATAGTTGGAGTAAATACCTTAAAAGAATTTGAATTATTATTGGACAAACATGAAATTATTATCGGTGACTTATTAGATATAGAACCCGTAAAAAAACGTTTATTTCCTGATTATTTTGGTTCGATAAAAAGTTTAGGTGCTTGGGGTGGCGATTTTATTTTGGTTACAGGAAATGACACAACGCCGGCGTATTTTTTTGAAAAAGGATTTGAAACTGTCATTCCGTATAAGGAAATGATATTATAAAAAAAGAATAAAACTATGCACAAAGATGTATTGATTATAGGAGGTGGAGCTGCAGGTTTTTTTACAGCTATTACAGCAAAAGAAAATAAATCAGATTTAAGCATCGCTATTCTTGAAAAAGGAAAAGAGGTTTTACAAAAAGTGAAAATTTCTGGAGGAGGTCGTTGCAATGTTACACATGCTTGTTTTGTTCCCAAGGATTTATGTGAATTTTACCCTAGAGGAAGAAAAGAATTGCTAGGACCCTTTCATCAATTTATGACAGGAGATACTATGGAATGGTTTGAAACAAGGGGAGTACCTCTGAAAATAGAAAAAGACAATCGTGTTTTTCCTCAATCAAACTCTTCACAAAGTATCATAGATTGTTTTCAAAATTCAGTAGATAATTTAGGAATTGAAGTATTGAAAAATCATGGTGTCAATGCTGTTTCTAAAAATAAGGATGTTTGGGAAGTAGTAACTACCAAAGGTAATTTTACCTGTGATAAATTAGTTATTTGTGCAGGAAGCAGTAAGCGAGTTTGGGATTTAGTAAAAACTCTAGATCATACGATTATAGAGCCGGTTCCTTCTTTGTTTACTTTTAACATAAAGGATTCTAGATTGACTGATTTGTTAGGTGTTTCTGTTCCTAAAGCTACGGTGAAAATTCTAGGGACTAAGTTAGAAACAGGTGGTCCCTTGTTGATTACGCATTGGGGTTTAAGTGGCCCTGCTATTTTAAAATTATCGGCTTTTGGAGCAAGAATTTTAGCAGAAAAAAATTACGAATACCAGGTAGAAGTTAATTGGTTATCGAAACCTTTAGGGCAAGCAGTTCAAGAATTACATAAAATTAAAAAAGCAAATATAAAAAAGCAGATAGGTTTACGTTCTCCTTTTGAAGCTATGTCTAAACGTTTGTGGGAACGATTAGTAGTAACTTGTCAAGTGGAGCCTACTAGCAAATGGGCCGATTTATCGAATAAAAAATTAGAAGAAATTGCTGCTCAATTAACGCAAGGAGTTTTTAAAGCAAGTGGTAAAAGTACTTTTAAAGATGAGTTTGTAACGGCAGGTGGAATTAAATTGAAAGAAATTAATTTCAAGCGTTTTGAAAGTAAGATTCATGAAAATTTATTTTTTGCTGGAGAAGTTTTAAATATTGATGCTGTAACAGGTGGTTTTAATTTCCAAAATGCTTGGACCGGTGGTTATATTATTGGAAATGCCCTAGCCGACAAATAATTAATTTTTTTTCTAAAAATTCAACTGAAAAAACAGAGAGAAGTCTGATTTTTTTCTAGAAAAAATATCTTGATTTAATAAAAAACTTTGTCTTAATCCTATGGAAATAGGTAGTACGTTTAGATAAGTGTTGTCAAAAATTAATTCTCCTCCATAAGAATTTCTGTTGACTGACGCAGGGAGTTCAAAAGTGTTATTATTTGTCGTAATAATAATTTTTCCTGCTCTGTCTAGTTTGTTGTAATCGAAGAAAATATTTCCTCTAATTCTTTTAAAATAAGTAAGCCCCCAAAAGCCCCAGTCAGGATATAGTATTGGAAATTCATAATTGGCAGAAATTTTTAAAGCATCGTCATTTAATAGCGATTCATAACCTCTGGCGAATGAAAAGGTGTTTGGATATTTGTATTGGTTTGTTAAATTTTCTTTTTGCCAGGTAGCAATTAATTGTGTGCTATGATTTTTAAACAAACCAGGGAAGTAGAAAGTACTTTGTAGGGAAGTTTGTTGTATGGCGTCCGTAGAAATTCCTTTTTTGAAAGTAATATTAAAATATTGCCCAAATTTAGGTGCTAAATTTTGATAAGCTGTTTGTCTAGCATTGTAGAGCGTTAAGCTAGATTCTAGTGCCCCAAAATTTAATTCGTTGTATACAGTATTGTCTGAATATCCACTTGTTAAATGTTGTGAATAATTTGTTGAAAATCGGAAAGACTGATAATAATTTCCTTTAATTTTTGATAAAGGAATCGAAATACCACCACTTATTTTTGTTTCTGAAAAATCTAAAGAAGTAATGTTATCTGGAAAAACGAAGATAGCATTACGGTTCGTTTTTGAAGTGTTTACGTTTAGTTCAATAAAATATTTACTGTATGTGGCATTGGCAATAAAACCTGTTGATTTTTCATTTGCGTTGAATAAAACAGCGGTGTTAGCATAAAAATCTGAAAGAATATTTTGGAATTGTAATCCTACAGAAAAAGCACTTGAAAGATTGCTGTTTTTGTTGAATCCCCAACTGTGTAATTTTAATCCCTTAAAAAAGCCTTTATAATTTTTTTGCTCGTATGAATTCACAGGGATACTGTCTAAAATTGCATGTTCTATGTTTGTCGTTTTTATATCGTGATTTTTCTGGTTTTTCGGTGCTGTAATAGCAATGCTTCTAGGAGTGATTGTATTTAAATCTAGTTCATTAATTTGATGTCCGTTCAAAGTGAAGTCGCTGTAAATTATTTTTTCATTAGAAGAAATATTAGGAGTGTAAGCTCCCACTTTTACAGAAGAAATTTGTTCAATTTTATTATTTTTTAACGAATAGATATTATCAATTCCACTAAAAGAAGCAGTAAAGTAAATGGTATCATTTAATAGCGTAAAATTCTCTATAGTATGCGCTGTCCATTTTGATAGCTGTGTTGTTTTTTTAGCCGCAAAATTATATTTGAAAAAGGCTAGTTTAGAGTTTCTTTTGATTAAATAAATTATTTCTTTATCGTAGGAACTCCATTTTGGGTAACTGAAAAAATCGTTTTTGGGATTTGCTATTTTATCTAAAATTTTTCCTGTTTCTGCATCAAGAATTACGAGCTTGTTTTTTAAGTTTTTATCAACATGAACAGCAATTATTTTAGAAAGATCGTTGGAAATGTTAGGAGAAAAATATTTACCATTTTTAGTAATTGTTTTTTTTGATTTCGTATTTAAGTCAAATATGCAAATATTACTATAGTTGGTGTTTCCTCTTCTAATATCTTTTTGTAGCGTTGTCCAAGTCAGTTTATTTTTGGTAGAGGATAGAAAAAGTTGAGGGCTAACACCAACGGTACCAATAAATTTTACTTTTTTGTTTTTGATTTGAATTATTTTAGGAATCTCATTAAAACTTGTTTTAAGACAAACAATGGAGCCATCTTCTAAATAATGTGGAAACAAATAATGAGTAGGTGTTTTGTGGCTTTTGGTTAAAACAGTATAAGGAGTGTAGTCTAGTTGATCGGCTTCTTTTTTGATTTTTTTTTGAAGCGATGCGTATGCTTTTTTATACATTTTACGGGTGCCAATGCCTGTCTGTTTTTTCATAGAACTTGAAAATGGGTACAAACGAAAAGCTTGACCATTAGCATTTACTAATATTTTTTTTCCTACTTCCGTGCCATAATTATTTCTAATATAATTGTTAATTACAAATCCTAAGGAATATATATTTGGAAGTAAGTTTTTATAGGAACCATTTTGAGCTTTGGCGTACGAGTAAAATTGATCATTTAAAAGTAGCGCACGTTGTTCTTTAAAAAAAGAAGGATTTCTTCCTCGACCATTTTCTGATAATAAAGTTTCAGATAAAACAGCATCGCCTTCTAAATACCAATTAGGGATCATTAAATTAATTCCAGCCGACCATCCATTTTGACCAGAAAGTATGTGCAAAGCTTTTGTCAATCCTCTATTAGCGTTTGCCATCTGTAATACATGTCTGTATTCATGTACCGTTAATAAATCTAACCAGTCTGTAGATCCTAAAGCAGAGAAATTTTGTGGAGCCGTTCCAAAAAGTTCACTTCTAAACGGTGAAAGCGTGACAAATCCATTAGAGATGACTTGCTGTGTTTGCAATACAACGTCAATTTTTTTCGACTTTGAGCCTACAGAAACAGAAGCATTTTTATTGATATAGTCAATTACATCTGCAATTCGTTTTGCTTGTGCATTGTTTTGTTTTGGGAAAATTATACGAGCATTTTCATTTTCAATTGTTTGCCATTCAATAGTCGAACTGTGATTTCCCAAATTCTGAGCAATCATCGTTGATGAGATGAAAAGGAAACTTAGAAAAAATAAAAAAGGAGTTTTCATATAATTTGTTAAAGTAATTATTCCGCAAGTTGTCCACGATGCGGTTTAAGAGCGTCTCTATAGGTTTTCATGTCAACTTCATCTACCACAATAAAAGCGATAGCATGCATGTCAGAAATTTCTTGATGGTTTATTTCGTAGAAATGCAATTTTTCTATTTCAGCAAATTCTTTTAAATGTATGCAATGATGTTTTGCTGTTCCTAATCCTGAAGGACCTTTAAAATCCCATATTAATTTTAATTTTCTGTTCAAAATACTGTTATTTATGACTAATGTAAATTAATAAATTTCCTTCTTTAAAATTTATATGTATCGTATCGTTTTTAGCTTTGTTTCTTGTGCCTATTCTTTGTCCAAAAACCAATTTTTCTTTGCGTAAAGGGTATAGTAAGCCGGTAGTTTCTATTTCTGAAGCAAAAGGAAAAGGTATTAAAGAGATTGTTTTGTTTAAGATATTACTTAGTTCAAAATTATTTTTTATAAAATAATAGCTTCCATAATCATCAAAAAAAGTAATTTTTAATTTTTCTTTCCATTGCAAAGCTGTACTAATGTTGCCTAAAAAATGATCGTGTTCTTTTCCGCTTCCGCCATAAACATGAATCTCTAAAATGTTTTTGTTTTTTAATATTTGTAATGTTTTTTCAAAATCAGTAAAATTTTGGTCAGGTGTATGAACAACTTCGGTATGTAGAGGTTTGTTTTGAATAGAATCAAAATCGCCTGTCACTAAATCAGGAGTAATTCCAATAGTATTTAAATGGTTGTAACCACCATCTATAGCGCATACCAAATCATATTTTTTTAGGTTCGGAAGTCGTTCAGGGGCAGCTCCATTGAGCAATAGAAAGGCAGTTTTTTGTTTCATCAGCACAAATGTAGCCAAAAAACTGCGGTTTTTTACTTACATATAAAATTGAAAGACTTGTTGTAAGTGTAGAATCATGTAAAGCTTAGTTGTATGAATTTTACAAGAGATATTGTGTGAAATAAATAAATTTGGTAAGGTTTATAAAATTGATAAGAAACAAATATCTTTGCCTAAAATTTAATGATTTGAAGATAGCAGATTTTATAGCACCTAAAGTAGACTTACGGTTAGAAAAAGGCTCCGTTTCTTGGCAAACACCAAGTAATATTGCGTTGGTTAAATATTGGGGAAAAAGAGACCCTCAATTACCAGAAAACCCATCTATAAGTTTTACGCTAAATAATTGTCATACAAATACAACCTTAAAGTATGTAAAAAAAGATGCTATGTCAGAAGGGTTTAGTTTTGATATTATTTTTGAAGGAGAAAAAAAAGAAGCTTTTAAACCTAAAATTCAAAAGTTTTTTGAGCGTATTCAAGAATATGTACCATTTATAAAAGATTATTACTTTACCATTACTTCAGAAAATTCTTTTCCGCATAGTAGTGGAATAGCTTCTTCAGCAAGTGGAATGAGCGCTTTGTCTATGTGTATAATGAGTATAGAAAAGCAATTAAACCCTGAAATAACAGAAGCATATTTCTATAAAAAAGCTTCTTTTTTAGCTAGACTAGGTTCTGGTAGTGCTTGTAGAAGTGTAAAAGGAAATTTAGTAGTATGGGGCGAGCATAAAGAAATAGCAGAAAGTTCTGATTTATTTGGGGTTCCTTTTTCAGAAGAAATTTCCCCGATTTTCAAGAATTTCCAAGATACTATTTTATTGGTTGATAAAGGTGAAAAACAAGTTAGTAGTACGGTAGGGCATGAATTAATGCATGGACATCCATATGCGGCTAATAGATTTTCTCAGGCGGTTGAAAATATTTCAAAAATAAAATCGTTTTTAAAAACGGGAGCAATAAAAGAATTTATTGCTTTGGTTGAAAGTGAAGCATTAACACTGCACGCCATGATGATGACAAGTAGTCCTTATTTTATTTTGATGAAACCAAATACCTTGGAAATTATCAATAAAATTTGGAAATACAGAGCTGAAAATGAATCAAACATGTGTTTCACATTAGACGCTGGTGCCAACGTGCATTTGCTTTATCCAGAAAATGAGAAAACAGCAGTACAAAATTTCATAGAATCAGAATTGTCAGGATATTGTCAAAATGGACATTTTATTCATGATGAGGTTGGAAATGGTGCTAAAGAAATAAAATAAAAACAAATGAAAAACCTAGTATTACTATTTTTTATTGCTTTTAGTGTTTTAAGAAGCTATGCTCAAACAGATACTATTTGGTTTGATAAGGAATGGAAAACTCAAGTACAAGATTCTGCAACTTTTTTTAGAGTAGCCAATTTAAAAGAAGAACGCTTTAAAGAATTTTTCCATTTTAAAGATTACAATTTGAAGGGTGAAAAATTGAAAGAAGGGGTTAGTCTAAAAAAAACAGAGGATGTTTTTGTAGGTGAAGTAATTTATTTTTTTCAAGACGGATCTGTTTCAGAGCGAATTGTTTATAAAAACGGATTTCGATTTGGAGATCATAAAACTTATTATGAGTCAGGGAAATTAAAAACGATTAAGTCGTATTTGTTTGGCGAGTTAAAAGGACCTAGTAGAACCTATAACGAAGATGGTACATTATTGGAGTCGGGTGTTTATATTAAAAATGAACGAGAAGGAGTTTGGAAGGTTTATTATAAAAATGGGAAGTTAAAAGAGCAAGGTTTATACAAAAAAGGCTTACGTGTGGGAATTTGGAAAACCTATTATTACAATGGTACATCGCAAGAATAAATAGTGTATATATGCATTTTGTTTAGAGAACCGTACACAATGTTAAAATGCTGAAGTACACTATCTAAAAAAGCGTATATTTGCATCGATAAAATAGCTGAAAAATGAAAGGACCTTTGTTTTATGCCAAAATATTATTATTTGGAGAATATGGAATCATTAAAGATTCTAAAGGTTTGGCTATCCCATACAATAACTATCAAGGAGCTTTGAAGATTTCTGGTAAATCGACAGAAGTAGCAGAAAATTCAAACAAAAATTTACAAAAATTTTACAAATATCTTGCGCAATTAAATAGCGATTTAGTATCGTTTAATTTAGAATTGTTAAAACAAGATATTGATAAAGGAATGTATTTTGAATCTAGTATTCCACAAGGTTATGGAGTGGGTAGTTCAGGTGCATTAGTCGCTTCTATTTATGACAAATATGCAGACGGTAAAATTACTGTTTTGGAAAATTTAACCAAGGATAAGTTATTAAAGTTAAAAAAAGTTTTTTCTTTGATGGAGTCTTTTTTTCATGGAAAAAGTTCTGGTTTAGATCCTTTAAACAGTTATTTAAGTTTGCCAATTCTTATCAATTCATCAACAAATGTTGAGCCTACAGGTATTCCATATCAAAAAGAAGGAAAAGCAGCCGTTTTCTTATTAGATTCAAAAATTATAGGAGAAACTGAGCCTATGGTGAGTATTTTTATGAATAAAATGAAAAATGAAGGCTTTAGAAAAATGTTTAGCGAAGAGTTTGCAAAGCATACAGATTCTTGTATTGAAGATTTCTTGCAAGGAGATGTGAATTCTCTTTTTTCTAATATGAAAAGTTTGTCAAAAGTTGTTTTAGAAAATTTCAAACCGATGATTCCATCGGCATTTCATAAATTATGGAAGCAAGGTATTGATAGTAATGATTATTATTTAAAACTTTGTGGGTCTGGTGGTGGAGGCTATATTTTAGGTTTTGCAAAGGATTATGAAAAAGTAAAAAATCAACTGAAAGATTATCATTTAGAATTGGTTTATAGATTCTAATAATGGATTTGCTAAAAATTTCTGAAAATAACCGAAAGGCTAAAAATCCACTTTATTATACCTTTATAGGCTTGCTGTCTGTAATGCGAGGCTACAATATTTTAATTGTTGTAATTGCTCAATATTTAGCATCAATATTTATATTTAAACCTAACCAGTCTTTAAAAACTATTTTATTGGATGGTCATTTATTTATAACCGTTTTGGCAACAAGTTTGGTTATTGCAGCAGGATATATTATAAATAATTTTTACGATGCCGAAGTTGATAAAATTAACAAACCACTAAAATCTTCTATAGATAGTTTTGTGAGTCAAAAATCAAAACTAAAAATTTATTTTCTGTTAAATTTTATTGGTTTTTCATCAGGTTGGGCCGTTTCTTGGAGAGCTGCTTTGTTTTTTGCTGTATATATATTTTTAATTTGGTTGTATTCTCATAAACTAAAAAAGAAGCCCTTTTTAGGATTGCTTAGTGCAACAATATTGGCAATGTTACCTTTTTTTGTGATTTTTGTCTATCATAAAAATATATCAGAAATTATTTTTACCCACGCAGCTTTTTTGTTTTGTATCATTCTAATTAGAGAACTGGTAAAGGATTTAGAAAATATCAAAGGAGATTATATACTAGAATATCAAACAATTGCTGTGAAGTATGGCGCTAGGTTCACTAAAATTATTATTGGGTTGTTTATCGTATTAGCGATGAATCCAATTTATTTTTTGTGGAAGTATCCAGAAATAGGAATGATGCGATATTATTTTTATTTTGTATTTGTTTCTCTGTTGGTGTTTCTTGTTTTGCTTTGGAAGGCGAATTCAAAACAAAACTATATTATTTTGCATAATATTTTAAAAATTCTAATTGTTATTGGTGTCTTTAGTTTGGCTCTGATAGATACTTCTGTTATAATCGCTAGAATTTTACAACATTTATAAACTAAATTTACTTCTGTTTTTTTTAAAACGAATGACCCTCAAGTAATTGTGGATAATTCGATACAAAAGCGTAATTTTGCAAAAAAATAAAAATCATTTATAATGACTACAGGAAGAAACTCGTCGAGAGGACGACAACAAGGACCTAAAAAACCTTTAAACAAAAGAGCAGTATTTAAAAAAGATGAAAAATCAAATACAGGTGCTCCAAAAGGAATAAAAAAGCGTCCAAGTAAATTTGAAAAGAAAGCACCTTCAGTGCAGGTTAAAAGACTAGAGTCAGACGGAATACGTTTGAATAAATACATTTCTAACTCAGGAGTATGTTCTCGAAGAGAAGCCGATGTTTTAATTGGAGCTGGTTCTGCAATGGTTAACGGTAAAGTAATTACGGAAATGGGATACCGTGTAAAATTAACGGATGAGGTTCGTTTTGATGGAGCTTTAATTAACCCAGAAACAAAACGTTATGTTTTGTTGAACAAGCCAAAAAATTATATCACTACCATGGATGACGAAAGAGGTCGTAAAACGGTAATGGAATTAGTACACATGGCTGCCAAAGAACGTATTTACCCAGTAGGTCGTTTAGATAGAAATACAACAGGTTTGTTGTTGTTTACCAATGATGGTGAATTGGCAAAAAAATTAACACATCCAAAACACAACGTAAGAAAATTATATCATGCTTCTTTAGATAGAAAGCTGGCATTAAGTGATTTGCAAAAATTATCTAGTGGAGATTTTCATGTTGAAGGAAAAAAAGTATTTATTGATGATGTGGCTTACGTAGAAGGAGAATCTAAGACGGAAGTAGGTATTGAAATTCATTCAGGTAGAAATAGGATTGTAAGAAAGATTTTTGAAACACTTGGGTATAAAGTTGTGAAGCTAGATCGAGTTATTTTTGCGGGTATGACTAAGAAAAATATTCAAAGAGGTCATTGGAGACATTTAACAGAATTAGAGATAAATACGCTTAAAATGATTTAAGAAGTATTTGATAAAAAGTAAAAAAGCTCTTCTAGAAATAGAAGAGCTTTTTTTATAGAATTTAATTATCATGAATTATCAAATAACCCATAGTTATTTTATTGCTCTTAGCATCTCTCTCTTTCCAGGAGGACCAGGCAATCTTGTAACAGTAAATCCAACAGTTTGCATAGCTCTTCTAACACTTCCTTTAGCAGAATAGGTAACCAGTATTCCGCCTGGTTTCATAGCGGTGTACATTTTTTCAAAAATTTCTTCAGTCCAAAGTTCTGGTTGTACTCTTGCTCCAAAGGCATCAAAATAAATAAGGTCAAAAGTATCAATGTCATCAATATTTTTGATGAATTGTTTTCGTTTTGTTAAATGGAAGTTTTCATTGACTTGTTGTTTGGTATCCCAAGGAAACAAGTGCATTTCTTCAAATTTATGGGCTAAATTTCTGGCTTCTAGTTCAGAAACATAATTTAATTGTAAAATTTCATCTTCTTGTATTGGGTAAGCTTCAACTCCCACATAATTAATAGCTAGTTTTTTTTTAGCACCCTCAATTAGCGTGATAAAGCAATTGAGTCCAGTTCCAAAGCCAATTTCAAGAATGTTTAACTTGTTTGAAGCATGAGCGTCTAAACCACTTTTAATAAAAACATGATAAGCCTCTTGAATAGCACCGTGTTTAGAGTGGTACTGTTCATCCCATTCTGGCATATGAATGGTAGTTGAGCCATCTGAAGTTATGATAATTTCTCTTTTCACGTTTTCTTTAAAATTGAGGAACAAATATACTCAAAGCAAACAAGAAATCTAGAAAAACTACAAAATGAAAGATTTCGTACCTACCTACATGTATTAAAGTAATTTTCACTTATTAATTATTAAAATAAATACTATTTTTGTATCCTTGTTCTACTAAATAAAAAGATCATGATTTTAGATAAAAAGACAGTAATCGATATCCAAAAAGCGGATACATCAAAAATTTCGGAAATAGATTTTAATAATCTTTCTTTCGGAAATGTCTTTACAGATCATATGTTAGAATGTGACTATAAAGATGGGAAGTGGCAAACGATTAAAATTAGACCTTATGGTCCGATTTCATTAGACCCTTCTGCAAAAGTCTTTCATTATGGTCAGGCTATTTTTGAAGGGATGAAAGCCTATAAAGATGCAGATAATGCTATTTGGATGTTTCGCCCTGATGAAAATCAAAAAAGATTAAATAAATCTGCAGAGCGTTTGGCTATTCCAGAATTTCCTGAAGAATTGTTCTTTGATGGATTGGAAACGTTGCTAAATATTGAGAAGGATTGGATTCAAAAAGAGGAAGGAAGTTCTTTATATATCCGACCATTTGTGATAGCAACAGAAAAAGGAGTGTCTGCAAGTCCAGCAAAAGAATATAAGTTTATGATTATTCTTTCACCAGCTCAATCTTATTATAGTGGTGAGGTAAGAGTATTGTTTGCTGATAAATACAGTAGATCAGCAAGTGGAGGTGTAGGTTTTGCAAAATGTGCAGGAAACTATGCAGGTCAATTTTATCCAACAAAATTAGCGAATGATGCAGGATACCAACAAGTAGTTTGGACAGATGCAAGTACGCATGAGAATTTGGAAGAAGCCGGTACTATGAACGTATTCTTTAGAATTGGAGATACATTAATTACCGCACCAACTTCGGATAGAATTCTTGATGGAATAACTAGAAAAAGTATTTTAACGTTAGCGGAAGATGAAGGGATTAAATACGAAGTAAGAACTATATCTGTATACGAAATTGAAGAAGCCGCTAAAAACGGAACATTATTAGAAATGTTTGGAGCAGGAACTGCGGCGGTAGTAAATCCTATATTAGGGTTTAGTTTTAAAGGAAATGATTATGAGTTGCCAAAAGTTGACAACAGTTACGCAATGCATTTCAAAAATAGAATTACAAGTATTCAAACCAGAAAAGAAGAAGATAAGTTTGGTTGGACATATAAAGTAAGAGAATAAATACTTAAATTTTTTGAGTTTGTAAGAAATAAAACTTGTGTAATTTTTTGTTGCACAAGTTTTTCTACATAACTTAAAGAACTTTTATAGCATATAATATGATGAATACAATTGAGCAGGCAAAAGAAACAATGATTTCTAAAGGTTTTTTGGATGTGAAAACACCTGAGAAAATGGACTATGTCGCAGAAATCAATAAGTTGAAGAAAGAAAAAAATGCAGTTATTCTAGCTCATTATTATCAAGAAGATGCTATTCAAGATATTGCTGATTTTGTTGGAGATAGCTTAGCTTTAGCCCAAGAAGCCGCCAAAACAGATGCTGATATTATTGTGTTTGCAGGAGTGCATTTTATGGCAGAAACTGCAAAAATTTTAAATCCTAAGAAGAAAGTTTTATTGCCCGATTTAAAAGCGGGTTGTTCATTGGCAGATTCTTGTCCGCCAGTAGATTTTAAAGCTTTTGTAGAGGCACATCCAGATCACAAAGTGGTCACTTATATCAACTGTTCTGCTGAGATTAAAACATTAAGTGATGTGGTTTGTACATCGTCTAATGCCGTCAAAATAATCAATTCTTTTCCAGAAGATCAGAAATTAATATTTGCTCCGGATAAAAATTTGGGTGATTACTTAAATAAACAAACAGGAAGAAATATGTTATTGTGGGACGGAGCCTGTATGGTGCATGAAGCATTTTCTATTGAAAAATTGTTAGATTTATACAAGGAACATCCAGATGCAGAAATTATAGCTCATCCTGAATCTCCAGCTCATATTTTAAAAACAGCTGCCTATATTGGTTCAACTGCTGGTTTGTTGAATTATGCTAGAAATAGTGAAAAGAAAAAATTTATTGTAGCTACCGAAGCAGGTATTTTACATGAAATGATCAAACAAGTTCCAGAGAAAACTTTAATTCCTGCACCTGCAGAAGAAGACAATACTTGTGCTTGTAGTGAATGTGCATACATGAAACTAAATACAATGAAAAAGTTGTATACCTGCATGAAATTTGAATTGCCTGATATTGAAGTAGACAAGGAAATGGCTGCAAAGGCATTAATTCCTATTGAAAGAATGTTAGCTTTATCAAAATAAAATGATTCAAACAGATTATCTTGTTGTTGGTTCCGGTATTGCTGGTTTAACGTATGCTTTAAGAGTTGCAAATCATAATAAAAACTGTAAAGTAACGATTGTTACCAAAGCAGAAAAAGGAGAATCGAATACAAAATATGCCCAAGGTGGTATTGCTACGGTACACGATTTAGATATTGATTCTTTTGAACAACACATTCAGGACACACTAATTGCAGGTGATGGTCTTTGTAATGAAGCTGTTGTTAGAATGGTGGTTGAAGAAGGGCCAGCACGACTTCAAGAATTGATAGATTGGGGAGTTAATTTTGATGAAAATCATATAGGTGATTTTGATTTAGGTAAAGAAGGTGGACATTCTCAAAATAGAATTCTTCATCATAAAGATATTACTGGTTTTGAAATTGAGAGAGCTTTGTTGGTTATGATTGATAGGGCTTCTAATATAGAAGTTTTAGAACAACACTACGCTATTGATTTTATTACAGAACATCATATAGAGTCGAAAAAAACTGCTAGGAAAACAGATATTACTTGTTTTGGTGCTTATGTGCTAGATAAGAAAGAAAACAGAGTGAAAACGATTGTTTCAAAAATAACCTTAATAGCTTCCGGAGGTAGTGGTCAGGCATATACTACAACAACAAATCCGTCTATTGCTACAGGTGATGGAATAGGCATGGCTTATAGAGCCAAGGCAGAAATTGAGGATGTAGAGTTTATTCAGTTTCACCCCACTGCATTGTATCAAATGCCACAAGAATCTCCGGCGTTTTTAATTTCTGAAGCAGTTAGAGGTTTTGGTGCAAGATTGAGAACTGCAAAAGGAGAGTTTTTTATGCGCAAGTATGATGATCGTGAAGAATTAGCTTCAAGAGATATTGTGGCAAGAGCAATTGATACCGAGCTAAAAGCTAGTGGAGACGATTATGTGTTTTTAGATTGTACACATTTAGAATATAAAGAGTTTAAAAAACACTTTCCTAATATTTTAAAAAAATGTAAAACTTTAGGAATTGATATTCGTAAAAAATGGATCCCTGTGGTAACTGCAGCTCATTATATTTGTGGAGGAGTAAAAGTAGATATGGATGGGAAAACATCTATAAATAATTTATATGCCTGTGGAGAATGTACTTCTACAGGACTTCATGGAGCAAATAGGTTGGCTTCTAATTCGTTGTTAGAGGCTTTGGTTTACTCTCAAAAGAGTTTTTTAAGTAGTATCAAGAAAATAGCTAATGTAACTTTTAATAATGAGGTTCCTGATTGGGATACGACAAATACATCTCAGAATAAAGAGAATATTTTGATAACACATGGGCGTTCATCTGTACAAAAAATAATGAGTGATTATGTGGGGATAGTTCGTTCAAATAGACGTTTAAAAAGTGCAGAGAAACGTTTGAGTTTTATTTACGAAGAAACAGAAGAATTATATAAAGAGTCAATTATTTCTGTTGAATTATGTGAATTACGTAACCTAATTACTACTGCGTATTTGATTTGTGAATTTTCTATGAAACGCAAAGAAAATAGAGGAGGTTTCTTTAATAAAGACTTTGTATAAGCATTAAAGGTTTTTCTTTTTAAGAAAAAATAATTACGCACAAATGCGTAATTATTTTGAACGTATGTTTTAGGAATTATGGGTTTAGTATTTTTTGAATATTTGGTTTAAAATAATCCGGTCCCTTTAAAACTTTCCCATCTTCTCTGTAAATTGGTTTTCCATCAGCACCTAGTTTACTCATATTGCTTCGTTGTATTTCATTAAATACCTCTTCAATTTTATGTTGCATTCCGTGTTCAATAATGGTACCACATAAAATATAAAGCATGTCGCCTAAAGCATCTGCCACTTCAACTAAATCATTATTGTTGGCTGCTTCTAAATACTCTTCATTTTCTTCGGCCATTAGGTTAAAACGTAGCTTGTTTTTCGCAACACCAAGGTCAGCAGTTGGGGTTTGTTTTACGCCTAATTTAAACGATTCATGGAACTTTTTTACAGCTTCTATTTTATTTTTCATTCTTGTTTAAGGATTAGTAAGGTATATTGGTATAACCTTTTTGATTTGTGTATTTTTGCTAAAAATACAAAATTATGTTTAGTAAGGGTCAGTTAATATTTGCCGGTTTTTTTATAGTTGCTTTTGTTGCTTTAATGGTTTGGAGCTATAGAAAAGATATTAAAAGCCATAAAATTCATTATAAGAATGTTGGCATTAAAGTAGGTGTGGCTTGTGTGCTTGTTATTTTTATTTTTATAGTTCTAAGAATTATTATTCATTAATCAAATGCTTCTGTCTTATCTAAGATGTCATGGTCTAGAACAGTATAACCTTCTTCATTAAATGATACAGAGGATTTAAATTTTCTATTCATTAGTAGTTTGTCAAAATTATACGAATAAATTTGATATACTTTTTGCGCAAACGAATCTTCATGGTATTGGAATAGAATAAATATTTTCGCATTTAATTCTGTAATTTCTTTTTCACTAAAGCTATATAAGGGACTGTCTTCATCAATAATATGGACTACAGTCCACATAGTAGGTAAATAAGTAATAGCATCTCGTTGAAGTTTTAGAGCGAAGAATTCTCTTTTAAATTCATTGTTTTTGTCTTTTTTAGAAATGGATAAAGTTACTTTTATTTCAGGCTCTATCATGATACTTGTTCGCTTACTAACCAACCTAAACATAATAGCCTGTTTGTCTTCAAACTTTCTGTAAATTAAATTTTTACTAAAACGTATGGAAGCTCTTGGTTTTGAAAATCGTCCATAAAGCAATCCTGTTACAAATGAAAAGGAAAGTAATCCTATGAGGGCTTCAAAAGAAGAAATAATTCCTGTGATTATATCTGTTGGAGCGAGTGCTCCATATCCAAGAGTTGTAACCGTTTGTGCACTAAAAAAGAAAGCATATAAAAATTCGGAAAACACTGAGTTTGCAACAATATTTATTTTTTCAACTCCAGAAATTAAATAAATACTGGCAAACAAACTATTTATAAGAACAAAGCCTAATAAAATAAATCCAAAGAATTTTAGCCAAGAAATACTAATTATATAAGTGTATAAATCATCTATGCTCTTTGGACGATTTAGGTGTACGATAGTAGATTCACCTTTTTTATCAATAAAACTTTTGATGTTCTTGTCGGAGCTGTAGCCTAAACCCGGATCTTTAATTTTGTTTCTCATAAAAATTATTTCAATACAAATATAGCTAACTAAAAAGCATCCATCAAAAAATGACAAAACTGAAGAATAATTAAGTAAATTTCAAACCTTTATTGTAACTTAAGGGTTTAAAAACAGCTTCTTATGAAATATTTATTTTACATTCTTACAAGCGTATTGATGTATTCTTGTTTTTCCACACAAAATACAGTTACTAAATCAAATGAAGACAAACCTGTTGTAATTTCTAACGATAGTATTGAGTATAAAATTATTATTTTGGATCCAGGTTTCAATACTTATTTAATGTCTGTAGCGCAGCCTATGGAGTTGTATTCTGAAAATTATTATCAGAATAGAAATATTCGTTATGTAAATGAGTGGAATAATCGTGTCAATAATCCCATGAGTTTTCAATCTGGAATTTTTGAACAATCTATCGATTATGACCCAACGATTGATTATGGTTTAGAGGTAAATTATATATTATATAATTATTTCAAATTTGTAGAGTACAAATATAAAGTCAACTTTAACGTCGGACTTCGTTAAAGGCTCTAATGGCTAAAAGCACCCATCCTATGATAAATAATAAACCTCCTAAGGGTGTTATAAACCAAATACTCTTTGCTAGAATTCCGCCAATAGTTATTAAGTAAATAGAGCCAGAAAAAAATAATATTCCTAAAAGAATTATCACGCTGACTTGTTTTTTTGTCCTTTCACTGAAATATGTAGTAAAGTTGACAAAAAGTAGCATTAATACGTGGTACATTTGATATCGCACTCCTGTTTCAAAACTAGCCAAATTTTTGGCAGATAAGGTTTCTTTTAAGGCATGTGCTCCAAAGGCACCCAAAATAACTCCTAAAGCGCCTAGTAAAATTATTGTACTTAGTAATTTATTCATAATGTTTGTTTTTGAATTGATAAAGATCGCTAACAAAAGTGCCAATAGCAACAATTAAGATTATGAAAACCAAAGGGTGTGCATTATAAGCTTTGTTGAAATTGAAATTTAACAGATGAACAAATGACGTACTTAGTCCACAGCCCCAACAATTACTGTGAAATATAGTTTTCCATAGGCAAGGTAATAGTATATCAATCGAGAAATAAGCTTTTAAAAATAAACTTAGAACAAAATAGAAGCTAGCACCAGCCAATAAGTAGCGTTGTTTAAAATACGTTAGTAGCAATTTTTAGCGTTGTTTAATATAGTTGCCTTCGGCGTCTTTAAAGGAACCGGTAATAATCATTATCAAGTCTATAAGAGCCCAAATTCCACAACCTCCAAGTGTGAAAAGTTGTAGCAATCCAGTTCCAGTATGACCATTGTAAAACCTGTGTACCCCAAAAACTCCAACAAACCAGCAAAGTAATAAAGAAATCAGCCATCTGTTTTCTGAATCATTTCCAGGAGGAGGCATTTGTCTGACGCCACATTTAGGACAGATTTCAGCTTTTGCATTAATTTTATTACCGCAATCCACACAGTATTTTTCATTTATAATTTCCATAGTTGTTTTTTATACTTGCTAAAATATCAATTATTTAACAGAAAAAGAATAGCGCAAAAATATTTTTTTATGTAACCGAAGTTACACATCCTGTTGTTATAGTGTACTAATTTTACTGAAAAATAAAAAGACATGGAAGTACAGAATTTAGATAAAAAAGCAATGGTGTTTGAATATGAGAATTATATTGAAATGGTTTCAAATTTATTCAAAGAAGGAAGGGTTACAGGAGAAAATCAATCAGAAGCGCTATTGCAAACAACTGCAATGAATTTGCATCGTTATGCTAGGATAGAAAAAACAGGGAAATTAACAGACGCTACTGTTGTGGCCTTAAAATCTATAAATAAAAAAATATCTTGGACTGTTTTGGTAGAAGGTTGGTGTGCAGATGCTTCGCAAAATCTACCATTTATAGTTAAAATGGCTAGGGAGTCTGATAATATAGATTTGAAATTAGTGCTTAGAGATGAGAATCTTAGTTTAATGGATCAATATTTAACAAATGGAGCTAGAGCGGTTCCAAAGTTAATATGTACAGATGTAGTTTCTGGTGAGGTTTTAGGTACTTGGGGAGCTAGACCAACAACAATTCAAGAAAAGGTGCTTGCTTTTAAAAAGGAAAATCCAGAGGTCTCAAAAATAGATTTTACAAAATTTGTTCAAAAACTATACGGACAAGATAAAGGAGAGTCAATTCAAAAAGATTTTATAAATTTAATCCATAAATGGAAATAAATATGAAAACACTAACAATTGTATTGGCTTGCGTGGCAGGTTTGTTTTTTGCACAAAAATTTATGGGTGCTACTTCAGAACAGGATAAATTAGTCAAAAACGTTGGAGTCAAGGAATTTCAAGAGTTAATAATAAACAATGAAAACGGTGTTTTGATTGATGTTAGAACTCCGAATGAAATATCACAAGGCTATATAAAAGGTGCTGTTTTTATCGATTTTTATGATAAAAATTTCGAGAGTAATGTTTTGAAAATAGCAAAAGATAAAGAAATTTTTTTGTACTGTAGGTCAGGAGGGAGAAGCGGTAATGCAGCTAAAATTCTTGTTAAAAATGGATATGAAAAAGTTTACAATCTAAGTGGTGGTTTCAATGCATGGAGTGCTAATAAGTTGCCAATAGCTAAATAAAAATTAAGACCCTCTAAAAAAAACAAAAAAGATTTTTATTTGAAAATTACATTTTTAAATAAAAATCTTTTACCAAAGCAATATATTCTTTTGTGTATTGGTGTCTTTTAATTTCGATTGTAAGTGTCTTATGGTTGATTTCTTTTTCTGTGAATGAAAATTCAAGTAGACTTCTTTTAAATTCACTTGTTTCAGTTCCCTTTACATCACAGGATCTGTTAAGAAATAATCCATGTGTATTTGCAAGTTCACAGAGTTGGTCTTTTTCTTTATAAGGAGCAATCATGGCAAATTTTCCATCAGGGCTTAATAGTTTAGATACACCAAAAAGTAAGTGTTCAAAAGGTAAAGAATCTTCAAAGCGAGCTTTATTTCTTTTCGAATCTTGTGATTGGTAGGAGTCAGTATAAAAAGGAGGGTTAGAAATTATTAAATCATATGGATCTTCAATTTCTTCTGTAAATTCTTGAAGTGATGCATGGTAACAAAACAAACGATCACCCCAATTGCTCGCTTCAAAGTTTTCTACACATTGTTCGTAAGCATCGTCATCTATTTCTATAGCATCAATTATTTCTGCATGGCTTTTTTGAGCAAGCATTAATGAAATAACACCCGTTCCTGCACCAATGTCTAAAATAGAAAAAGCATCTCCTTCATGTGCCCAGGCTCCTAAAAGCACACCATCTGTACCAATTTTCATTGCACAGCAATCTTGTTCAACAGAAAATTCTTTAAATTGAAAAGCCTTGCTCATTCTAAATTATTTAGTGTTTTTTTTGAGTTGTAAATTGAAAAAAAATATTTTATTTAAATACTCATTATAAGTACATGTCTATTAAACCCTCTGGAGTTTTTAAGAACATGGTTTTATTTTCTCTGTCTACTTTTAGAATAAATTCGTCAAGCATAGGAATTAATATCTGAGTAGCACCAAATTCAACTTCAAATAAAGGTTGTGCGGTAGTGTCGTTTACGCCTGTAATTACACCTATATTACCATGTTTATCATCTTCCACTTGAAAACCAATAATTTCATGGAAGTAAAATTTCTTACCTGATAGTTTAGGAAGCATGGTTAGAGGAAGATAGATCCCAGCTTTCATAATCATGTCAGCTTCTTCTTCAGTAGCAATAGTTTCAAAGCGTACTCGTAATTGGTTTCCTTTTTGAAGTAAGGATTCTTCAATAAAAAATGGAATCAAGTTATTGCCTAATTCGACAAAAACAGATTCCATTTCTTGGTAAAGTTCGGGTTCATCTGTATCTAATTTGATAACAACTTCTCCCTTAAAACTGTGTTTTCTAACGATTCTGCCTAAATAAAAACAATCTTCTTTACGCATAACGTTACAAATGTGAATTACTCAGCAGCTTTTTCTTCTGCTTCTGGAGCAGCTTCTTCAGTTGCAGCCTCAGCAGCAGCTTCTGCTTCTGCAGCAGCAGCCTCAGCTTTCAATACATCTTCAGCAGCTTGAGCGTCATCAATTCTTTTTTGGTTAACAGCTTGCTCAGCAGCAAAAGCTTTCGCTTTTACATCAGCTTCAGCAGCAGATAAACCATCTTTTTTAGCTTGGATTCTAGCTTCTTTTTCCGCTACCCATGCGTTGAATTTCTCCTCAGCTTGTTCAGCAGTAATTGCTCCTTTACGTACTCCTATCTCTAAGTGGTTTTTTAACATTGCACCTTTGTAAGATAAAATAGCTTTCGCTGTATCTGTAGGTTGTGCTCCGTTTTGTAACCATTTAACAGCTCCATCAATATCTAAATCAATAGTTGCTGGGTTAGTGTTAGGGTTGTAAGTTCCCAATTTTTCAAGAAATTTACCATCTCTTTTAGAACGTGCATCAGCTGCAACGATTGCATAAAATGGTTTTCCTTT
>JBHOTE010000026.1:0-28041 GCA_042584125.1 Bacteroidota bacterium | reverse complement strand
TTTTTAGTTGAATTAAATAATGGTCTTCTTAAAAATTCGAAGTTGTACTTGTTTTTAAAACAAAAATTGAAACGATAGAAAGTTGTAATAGAAAATCTAAGTAAAGTCTTCTAATAAATTAAAAAGTACTATATCTTAATAAGATTTTGATTGCTACAAAAGCTATTAAGATGGCTGTAGCTTTTTTTAGAAGTGAAGGGTTTATGAGTTGGATGCTTAATCGGGTTCCAATTTGTCCTCCTATAAGTGTAGTTATTAGTAGTACCCAAGTTGTGCTTATATTAATTGCAAAATTAGGATTTAAAAGTTGTCCGCTTAATCCTGATAGAGAGTTGACTAAAATAAACAAACTTGCTGTAGCAGCTATTTTTTTTGAAGAATCCCAATTAGTTAGATGTAGAATTGGTGCTAAAAAAATTCCACCACCAATACCAACCATACCAGAAATGAAACCAATAATTCCTCCATAACTTAAGCTTTTAAAGGGTGTTGGATTGAATTGAGGCTTTACGGTTGGTATTTTAGCCTTTTTTAAAAACATCATAGTTGCTGCTATTAATAAGGTTAGACCTAAAAGTATAAAGAATAAGGTTTCGTTAATTTTTAAATAACCACCAATAAAGGCCATTGGTACGCTGGCTATAATTAAAGGAGTTGCTTTTTTAAAGTTGTAATAGTCTTTTTTATAATATAAGTAAAAAGAATTAGAGACAACTATAATATTGCATAACAGAGCCGTTATTCTGATTTCTGGATACGTCCAACTTGTAAGTGCAAGAATGGCTAAATAGCTAGAGCCACCTCCAAAACCAACGGATGCATATAATATGGCAACAATAAAAAAAGAAGATATAATATGCCAATTTGAAAAAAAAATCTCTGCTATATTCATGACAAGGGGATGAGCGCAAACTTAACTAAAATATTCAATTTGGAGTAGTTTGTAGCTGCAATTCTGTTGTTTGTAGTTATTGTTATTATAATTGTAAATGAATATTTATGTTCGCTTAAGCTTTTTTTAGTTGTTAGATTAATATATAAAGGGTGTGTTTTTTGTGTATAAAGGGGGGTGTATTGTTTTCTTTTATAGATCTTCTTTAATTTTAGAATTAAAATTATATTTTTAGGGACTAACTAAACATTAATAAATTAAAACCTAATAAGATGAGTAATTATCATATTAAACATTTAGAAGAGTATTATAAAGTATATAGAAATTCTGTAAGAGAACCAGAGCTTTTTTGGGAGGAAATAGCAGAGGAACATTTTATATGGAGAAAACGATGGGATAAGGTATTAAGTTGGGATTTTTCCAAGCCAGAGGTTAAATGGTACGAAGGTGCTAAACTAAATATTACTGAAAATTGCATTGATCGTCATTTAAGAACCAATGGAAATAAAACAGCAATTTTATTTGAGCCGAATAATCCAGATGAAGATGCTCAGCACATTACTTATAATAGATTGTATGAACGAGTGAATCAGTTTGCTAATGTTCTTAAAGAACAAGGGGTGCAAAAAGGAGATCGTGTTTGTATATATTTACCGATGATTCCTGAATTGGCAATTTCAGTATTGGCTTGTGCTAGGATAGGTGCAATTCATTCTGTCGTATTTGCTGGTTTTTCAGCAACAGCATTGTCTACAAGAATTAATGACTCTGATTGTAAAATGGTAATAACCTCTGATGGCTCTTATCGAGGTAAAAAAACAATCGATTTAAAAGGAATTGTGGATGAGGCTTTGGAAGATTGTTCTGGTGTATCCGATGTTTTGGTGGTAAATAGAATCAATTCAGAAATTCAAATGAAAGAAGGTCGTGATCAGTGGTTACAACCTTTGTTAGAAAAAGCATCAACTGAGTGTCAGCCAGAGATAATGGATGCAGAAGATCCATTGTTTATTTTATATACATCTGGTTCTACAGGGCAACCTAAAGGAATGGTACATACCACGGCAGGCTATATGGTGTATACGGCTTATACGTTTAAAAAACGTTTTTAATTATAGAGCTAATGATGTTTATTGGTGTACCGCAGATATTGGTTGGATTACTGGGCATAGTTATATTGTTTATGGTCCGCTTGCTAATGGAGCAACTACTGTAATGTTTGAAGGGGTTCCTAGTTATCCAGACTTTGGACGCTTTTGGGAGATTATTGAAAAACATAAAGTAACTCAATTTTATACGGCGCCTACTGCTATTAGAGCCTTGGCTAAAGAAAAGTTGGATTTTGTAGATAAATACGATTTGTCTTCCTTAAAGGTATTAGGTTCCGTTGGAGAACCTATAAACGAAGAGGCTTGGCACTGGTATAACGATAATGTAGGTAAAAAGAAAAGTCCAATTGTAGATACATGGTGGCAAACAGAAACAGGTGGTATTATGGTGTCACCGTTACCTTACGTAACACCTACAATACCAACATATGCTACTTTACCTTTTCCAGGAATTCAACCTGCATTAATGGATGAAAACGGAGAAGAAATTACAGGTAATCAAGTTGATGGTAGGTTGTGTGTGAAGTTTCCCTGGCCTTCTATGGCAAGAACTATATGGGGAAATCACCAACGTTATAAGGAGACATATTTTGCAGCGTATGAAAATAAATACTTTACAGGAGACGGGGCTTTAAGAGATGCTGTTGGTTATTATAGAATTACAGGTCGAGTAGATGATGTCATAATTGTTTCGGGTCATAATCTGGGAACAGCACCAATTGAAGATGCTATAAATGAGCACCCTGCTGTAGCAGAATCAGCAATTGTTGGATTCCCACATGATATCAAAGGAAATGCTTTATATGGTTATGTAATTCTTAAAGAAACAGGAGAGTCTAGAGATCAAAATAATGTAAGAAAAGAAATTAATCAAATAATTACAGAGCATATTGGTCCAATTGCCAAATTAGATAAGATTCAATTTGTATCAGGATTACCAAAAACAAGAAGTGGTAAAATTATGAGACGAATATTAAGGAAAATAGCAGGTAAGGATACTTCTAATTTGGGAGATACTTCTACTTTGTTAAATCCAGAAGTTGTTGAAGAAATTATAAATAACTCTTTAGTCTAATTTTTAAAAAAGTGCTAGTGGTTCACTAGCACTTTTTATATAAAATCTCTTGTTTCAGTATCCCATGGGGTTTATAAATAGGTCTTTAAAATTCATTTTGTCATTTTTATTTAATTTTGCCATGATTTTCATAAATGCAATAGCGGTGATAAAAGCATCACCAGCTGCTGTATGTCTGTCCTTTACGGAGATTTTTAGCTCTTGACAGATTTCATCAAGACTGTAGTTTTTATTCGGATCAATAATATTTACAATGTGTTTAGATCTTTTAAAAAGAATACCTGTGTCTAGAACTTTGTTTTTTAATTTATTTAGACCATGTCGTTTTAAAGCTGCGTTTACCATATTTATATCAAAACCAGCATGATGAGCGACTAAAACACTGTCTTTTATATATTCAATGAATTTGAGCAAAGCTTCGTTTTCTTCAAAAGTTGTAAGTTTTTCGTTTTTAATTATACCATGAATGCTGACGGTTTTCGGATTGAAAATATCTTGTTTTAGATATACCTCAAATCCGTCATTTACTAAAATTCTATCGTCAGATACTACGGTTGCACCAATACACAGCATTCTGTCATGCTTGTAATCGAAACCAGTAGTCTCAGTATCAAAAACAACGAAACGAGTTTCTTTTATACTTTGTTTTTTCTTACGCTTAAAAAGAGAGCAGTAGGTTTTCCAATAGTCTGGGTATTCTTTTTTGAATAGTTTAGAGAAAATACTTTTCATAATCAGAAATTATATCATTTGCTTTAATCCGAACCTGTGAATCAATAATTCTTGAATTTCTTTAATCGGCTTGAAAGCTCTTTTCAGTTTCAGCTTCTCAGCTTTGCTTAACAATTCTAATTGGATTAGTTTTCCTGTTGTATTATGCAGAATGCCCTGTTCTGTTTTAAATTTTAATAATGTCCTAAAGGCTCTTTCGCAAGATTGGTAAAGATCTTGGTTTTGAGGTTCTAACTCAGCTAGTTTTTTGTAGCGAAGCAAAGTGTTGTTTGTGTTTTTTATATTTAAAGATAAGCTTAATACCCTTGCTGCATCAATCAAAGGCATTAATGCACGTATTTTTATATTAAAGAAATCTTTGTGTTCTCCATCTTGTTCAACAATAAATTGTCTAAAAAAACCAATTGGCGAAGGTTTTTCAATAATGTCTTTTCCTAAAAGACTAAGAAAATGATTGTTTTGATTGATACTATCAAATAAGTTTTCTGTTAGTTTATAGGTTAAAGACTTTTCGCCATAAACAAATTCATAATCAAAAAATATAGAAGACAATAATATACCTGAACTATCCGGATTAAATATCCAGTTATTAAATTGTTTTTTCCATTCAGATAAGCTAGTACACCACTTTGGGTTGCTTGCCATCATGTCTGCGGGGCAGTATTCAAAACCTATGGTGTTCAAATATTTAACAACTTTGTCAGAAAATGATAAAAAATAAGCCTGAGTTTCTTCAAACTTAGAACTTGTTACATCTTCAAAAATTAAAGCATTGTCTTGGTCAGATAGAAGTAATTGTTCCCTTCTTCCTTGGCTCCCAAGAGTCATCCATGAAAATTTAACTGGAGGAGGAGTTTCCATCTTTTTTAAACAAAGTTCAATACTTCTAGTTATAATAGCTGAGTTTAATTCAGAGATAATATTTAATATATGTGAAAACGGTAATTCTTGTTCTAGGTATTGTTTTAGTAATATGTCAATTTTTTTACGAATAGTTCTTAAGTGCTTAGATGTTTTAGCACGCTTTGTTTCTTTTATTAAGACTGAGGGGTTGTTTCCTAGGGAAACAATTAGGTCGTGTAAAGAAAGAATTCCTATTAGTTTAGAGTCAGGGGTACCGTCTTTTGTGATGCAGATATGACTTGTGCTGTTTTTTAACATAGCAATATGTGCTTCTGGTATTGTGGTATGCTTTGTAAGCGTGGCAACTGGGCTGGTCATTATTTTTTTAGCATGACAATCAATAGTATAGTCGCCTGTGGCAATTTTATCTCTTAAATCTTTATTAGTGATGATTCCAACAGGCTTTTTGTTGTCTTTTACAACCATTGCTCCAATTTTACTATCTCTCATAGTAATGGCAATTTCTTTTGCAGTAGTAGTAGGTTTACAAGAAATTGGGGATTTTGAATACTTTGCGTTTTGTAAATTATATAAGTCGTTATTGTTTTCTTTTTTTATATAGGAAGAAATATTTCCCTTTTCTTCAACAATTGATGGGTCCTTTACGTTAGAGGCAAAACTAGTAATTAAATAATTTTTTATGTTTTTGTTCTTTTCGGCAAAAGGCTCAAAAATATCTGAAGGTATACCATATACAATACTTTCTTCGTTGGCTTCAGCATTCATAAAATAATGCTGTTTTAAAATGAGTGCTCTTAAACCAAAAATATCTCCTTCATCACAAATATCTATAATGGTAGTTTTTTCATTTTCGGTCTGTGTAAGTTTAATAGCACCTTTGTTGGTGATATAAAACATTTTGTGTGTTTCTTGTGTTTGTGTGAAAATAAATTTTCCTTTTTCTAAATAAATTACTTGTACTTGCTCGCAGATGCTAAAAAGATCTTGTTTGTTTAAAAGGTTAAAAGGAGGGTAGTTTTTTAAAAAGTCTTGTATTCTTTCAGCAATTGTGTTTTTCATAATGAAAATAGAATTTAGAGTTTTGTTAATTCTTTTAGTATAGAATTAATAATTCTTGCATAGTATTTTGAACCATGTGGCACATAATATGAGCTGTTTAAAGTCAATTCATTTTGAAATTCATTTATGGACAGTAATTTAATCTCTTCTACTTCAGATTCTTGAATTGTTAAATTTGAGAAGGGAACTTTTAGCTCAGAAATATAAATGTGGTGTAATTCATGATCAATAAGATTTTTGGAATGTTTGTTTTTATGTTGACTGGTGCCTAGATAGGTTAACGCTTCTGGGTTGACGACTAATCCAATTTCTTCTTCAATTTCTCTAATGGCAGAGATTAATTCTTTTTCGCCAAAAGAAATATGACCAGCTACGGAAACGTCCCAAAGACTAGGGAAAGTCTGTTTTGTGTGTTTTCTTTTTTGAAGTAAAACTTCTCCTACTTTGGTATAGAACCAAATATGTACGCTTGCATGAAATAAACCTTGTTGGTGTGCTATAGATTTTAAACAGGATTTTCCATTAGGTTGTCCGTTTTGATCTAATAGTTCAATCAGTTCATCCATAATATACTGTGGTTGGTTAAATTATAAGGTTAAAAAAAACTTGCTAAGTATAGTGGCTTAGCAAGTTGTTTTTTTTTGTTAATCAAAGTAACTAAAAGTTTCTCCGTTTTCTATTTTTAGAAGGCTTTCATAAATAAGTTTGATAACATTTTCAACATCATCTTTATGTACCATTTCAACTGTTGTATGCATATATCTTAATGCTAAAGAAATCAATGCGGACGGAACTCCACCATTACTGTAGGCAAATGCATCAGTATCTGTTCCGGTTGCTCTTGATGAAGCGTGTCTTTGGAAAGGTATTTTGTTTTCTTCGGCTGCATTTATGATAAGCTCTCTAAGGTTGTGTTGTATTGCAGGAGCATATGAAATTACAGGTCCATCTCCGCTTTTTGTTTCTCCTTCTACTTTTTTATTAATCATAGGTGTAGTCGTGTCATGGCAAACATCAGTAATAATAGCAACATTTGGTTTGATGGTGTGGGTAATCATTTCAGCACCTCTAAGTCCAATTTCTTCCTGAACAGCATTTACAATATAAAGACCGAATGGAAGTGTTTTTTTATTTTCTTTTAAAAGTCTTGCAACTTCCGCAATCATAAATCCACCCATCCTATTGTCTAATGCACGACAAACAAAATTATTTTTGTTTAAAATCATGAATTCATCTGGGTAAGTGATTACGCATCCAACATGTATACCAAGTGCTTCAACTTCTTCTTTTGTTTTGCATCCAGCATCAATAAAAATATTTTCTAATTTTGGAGTGTCTTCAGCTTGTCCTTTTAGTCGAGTGTGGATTGCAGGCCAACCAAAAACTCCTTTAACTATTCCATTTTTTGTATGGATGTTTACTCTTTTTGATGGGGCAATGATATGATCACTACCTCCGTTTCTTATAACATAGATAAGTCCTTCAGGAGTGATGTAGTTGACGTACCATGAAATTTCATCAGAATGACCTTCTATGACTACTTTAAATTCTGCATCGGGATTAATAATTCCAACAGCTGTACCATAAGTGTCGGTCATAAAAGTATCAACATAGGGTCTTAGGTAGTCCATCCATATTTTCTGACCTTCACTTTCATAACCTGTAGGTGATGCATTGTTAAGATATTTTTCTAGAAAATTAATTGAATTATCGTTTAATATAGATTTTGTACTCATATAATATAGGTGTTATTTTTTTTCAAAAATACTGAATAGTTTTTTTAGTACAAAGATTAATGATAAGTCTGTTAAACTAATTTTAATTTTATCTATAAATAGTTAAAAAGATATAAATTTGCCGAGAACTATTTTATACTTTATGAAAAGGAATATTTTTATTTTTTTATTTTTATCCATAGGTCTTGTTTTTGGACAAGATAAAGATTCTCTGGATTTGTCTAGGTATACTTTATTTGAGGGTGGTAGTTTGTTGGTGAATTTAGATGAGGTTCAATTGATGAAGAAATTGAAGTTTAAAAAATATAACGATAAGCGTTACTATTATTGGTTTCGTAAAAAAGTATTAAGAGCTTATCCTTTTGCAAAATTAGCTTCGGAAAGACTTGAGGTTTTAAATAATAGATTGGATAGTATAGAGTCTAAACGCAACAAGAAAAAATATATTAAACGTATACATAAGTATATGGAGGAAGAGTTTACTGAGCAGTTAAAAAAACTGACTAGAACGGAAGGGCGTATTTTGATTAAATTAATTCATCGTGAAACTGGAAGAATTACCTATGATTTAGTAAAAGATTATCGGAGTGGATGGAAAGCTTTTTGGTATAATACAACAGCAAACATGTTTAAACTGTCTTTAAAAACACCTTACGACCCTGTAAATGTTCGTGAAGATTATATGATTGAAGATATACTTCAACGTGCTTGGCGTGATAATTTAATAGAATTACGTCCGTCAAAGCTGGAGTTTGACTTTTTTAATCCTTCAAAAAGTTTTGAATTCATTTATCCTAAAAAAAAATAATTCATTTTTTTTAGTCATTAAAGTGGTTTTCTATAGAGTTTTTTTTCTCTGTACTTGGTTTTATTCTAGGAATAAGACTTTATTGTGTCTTCTTGTGGGGGTTTTAGGAGTTGAATTCAAGAAAAGTTTAATTTTTGTTTTCATCTAAAATGTTGTATATTAGTAGTTCGTCTTTTTTTTTGAAAGAAAAACATAAAATACTTTAAAAAAAGTAGTTTATAAAGTAAAAAGAGGTTGTATCTTTGCATCCGCTAAGCGCTAAAGCGTTGGTAAAAAAGTTCATTGTTTGAGTTTTGGTAAGGGTTAAAAAAATAAATTAATTTTTATTTTTTTATAACAAAAAAAGCATTTACATTTGCAGCCGCTAACCGCTAAGGTGTTTAGTTTAGAAGAGTTCTTATTTAGGTTTGGTTTAGGTGTTTGAGAGTTGTGAAGAAAATAAATTAATTTTTATTTTTTTATAACAAAAAAAGCATTTACATTTGCAGCCGCTAACCGCTAAGGTGTTTAGTTAAATAGAAACAAAGAGGGATCACATAAGAGTGAATAACTTATGAGATGTGATTCATATCGTTCATTGAAAATATTGAAATTGACAGCGTAAAATTAAAGAGTAAAATTACATAAGTTTTCGGATTTATGAATTCTAATTTGAGAAGCTAGTATCGTATATAAATAAGTCACTTATGTGACTAAAAAAAATAACGATGAAGAGTTTGATCCTGGCTCAGGATGAACGCTAGCGGCAGGCTTAACACATGCAAGTCGAGGGGTAACAGGAGATAGCTTGCTATTTTGCTGACGACCGGCGCACGGGTGCGTAACGCGTATAGAACCTACCTTTTACTGAGGGATAGCCCAGAGAAATTTGGATTAATACCTCATGGTATGTTAGAGTGGCATCATTCTAACCTTAAAGATTTATTGGTAAAAGATGGCTATGCGTCCTATTAGTTAGTTGGTAAGGTAACGGCTTACCAAGACATCGATAGGTAGGGGTCCTGAGAGGGAGATCCCCCACACTGGTACTGAGACACGGACCAGACTCCTACGGGAGGCAGCAGTGAGGAATATTGGACAATGGAGGCAACTCTGATCCAGCCATGCCGCGTGAAGGAAGACTGCCCTATGGGTTGTAAACTTCTTTTATATAGGAAGAAACCGTCCCTTGCGAGGGGCATTGACGGTACTATATGAATAAGGACCGGCTAACTCCGTGCCAGCAGCCGCGGTAATACGGAGGGTCCAAGCGTTATCCGGAATCATTGGGTTTAAAGGGTCCGTAGGCGGGCTAATAAGTCAGAGGTGAAATCCCACAGCTCAACTGTGGAACTGCCTTTGATACTGTTAGTCTTGAGTTACTTGGAAGTAGATAGAATGTGTAGTGTAGCGGTGAAATGCATAGATATTACACAGAATACCGATTGCGAAGGCAGTCTACTACGAGTATACTGACGCTGATGGACGAAAGCGTGGGGAGCGAACAGGATTAGATACCCTGGTAGTCCACGCCGTAAACGATGGACACTAGTTGTTGGGATTTATCTCAGTGACTAAGCGAAAGTGATAAGTGTCCCACCTGGGGAGTACGGTCGCAAGATTGAAACTCAAAGGAATTGACGGGGGCCCGCACAAGCGGTGGAGCATGTGGTTTAATTCGATGATACGCGAGGAACCTTACCAGGGCTTAAATGTAGGTTGCATTAGCTAGAGATAGCTATTTCTTCGGACTACTTACAAGGTGCTGCATGGTTGTCGTCAGCTCGTGCCGTGAGGTGTCAGGTTAAGTCCTATAACGAGCGCAACCCCTATTTTTAGTTGCTAACAGGTTAAGCTGAGGACTCTAAAGAGACTGCCGGTGCAAACCGTGAGGAAGGTGGGGATGACGTCAAATCATCACGGCCCTTACGTCCTGGGCTACACACGTGCTACAATGGTATGGACAGAGAGCAGCCACCTGGCGACAGGGAGCGAATCTACAAACCATATCACAGTTCGGATCGGAGTCTGCAACTCGACTCCGTGAAGCTGGAATCGCTAGTAATCGCATATCAGCCATGATGCGGTGAATACGTTCCCGGGCCTTGTACACACCGCCCGTCAAGCCATGGAAGCTGGGGGTACCTGAAGTCGGTCACCGAGAGGAGCCGCCTAGGGTAAAACTGGTAACTAGGGCTAAGTCGTAACAAGGTAGCCGTACCGGAAGGTGCGGCTGGAACACCTCCTTTCTAGAGAAAGAGATGTTAGTTATGAAAAAAGGATTTTTTACTTTTTAATTGCTGTTCAATTTTATATTTATATATACAGACTGTATTAAAGACAGAGTCTCGTAGCTCAGCTGGTTAGAGCGCTACACTGATAATGTAGAGGTCGGCAGTTCGAGTCTGCCCGAGACTACTTTTAAAATTAGGGAGTAATAAAGTGCTTACTATTAATAAAGGGGTATATATAAAAACATAGGAAATTTTAGAAGTTGAGAAACAGTTTTAAGTGTTGGATGTTTAGTTTTTAATTAAGCGAGACACAACTAAAAACTCAAGACTAAAAACTCATCACTAAAATGGGGGATTAGCTCAGCTGGCTAGAGCGCCTGCCTTGCACGCAGGAGGTCATCGGTTCGACTCCGATATTCTCCACCAGGCTATGCCTTTAGATGATTTATCATCTTAAGACTAGTAAGAAAAGTTGCTGATAATTTATCAGTTGCGATTCGCCACAGTTCATTGACATATTGAAATACTGATATCGTAAAAGATACAGAAGTTATATTTTAGAAAACTAAAATTAATAACGAGCTATAATACAAATAGAGAGCATACGCGAGTATGCAAAAAGAATAATTAAGTAGAATAAAAGAGCAAAAAGTACAATAAGCTAAGTAAGGGCGTATGGCGGATGCCTAGGCTCTCAGAGGCGATGAAGGACGTGATAAGCTGCGATAAGCTTCGGGGATTTGCACATAAGAATTGATCCGAAGATTTCCGAATGGGACAACCCAGCATGTTGAAGACATGTTACCACGTAAGTGGGGCGAACCCGGTGAACTGAAACATCTAAGTAACCGGAGGAAGAGAAAACAATAGTGATTCCGTTAGTAGTGGCGAGCGAACGCGGATTAGCCCAAACCTACTTTGTTTTGGCAGAGTAGGGGTTGTAGGACCATGACATTTGATGTTAATTGAATTAGAACAAACTGGAAAGTTTGACCATAGAGGGTGATAGTCCCGTATAGGTAAGATTAATTATTGATAGTGGTATCCTGAGTAGTGCGGGACACGAGTAATCCTGTATGAATCCACCGGGACCATCCGGTAAGGCTAAATACTCCTGAGAGACCGATAGTGAACTAGTACCGTGAGGGAAAGGTGAAAAGAACCCTAAGTAAGGGAGTGAAAGAGATCCTGAAACCGTACGCCTACAAGCGGTCGAAGCACATTTACTGTGTGACGGCGTGCCTTTTGCATAATGAGCCTACGAGTTACTGTTTCTAGCAAGGTTAAGCACTTCAGGTGCGCAGCCGTAGCGAAAGCGAGTCTGAATAGGGCGTATAGTTAGTAGTAGTAGACGCGAAACCTGGTGATCTACCCATGGGCAGGTTGAAGCTGTGGTAACACATAGTGGAGGACCGAACCCGTTGACGTTGAAAAGTCTTGGGATGACCTGTGGGTAGGGGTGAAAGGCCAATCAAACCAGGAAATAGCTCGTACTCCCCGAAATGCATTTAGGTGCAGCGTTGTGGTAAAGTTTATTAGAGGTAGAGCTACTGATTGGATGCGGGGGCTTCACCGCCTACCAATTCCTGACAAACTCCGAATGCTAATAAATATACACAGCAGTGAGGGCATGGGTGCTAAGGTCCATGTCCGAGAGGGAAAGAACCCAGACCATCAGCTAAGGTCCCCAAATATATGTTAAGTTGAACTAACGAGGTTTGTCTGCTTAGACAGCTAGGATGTTGGCTTGGAAGCAGCCATTCATTTAAAGAGTGCGTAACAGCTCACTAGTCGAGCGGACGAGCATGGATAATAATCGGGCATAAACATATTACCGAAGCTATGGATTTACAGTTTACTGTAAGTGGTAGGGGAGCATTGTAGCGGCGCCGAAGGTGTACTGTAAGGTATGCTGGAGCTTCTACAAAAGAAAATGTAGGCATAAGTAACGATAAGGCGGGTGAGAAACCCGCCCACCGAAAGACTAAGGTTTCCTCAGCGATGCTAATCAGCTGAGGGTTAGTCGGGACCTAAGGCGAACCCGAAAGGGGTAGTCGATGGACAACTGGTTAATATTCCAGTACCTGCTCACGTTAAAAGTGACGGAGGCGTATAGTTGGTGCGTACAGACAGAATTGTACGTTGAAGCGAGTGGTAACACCGCGATAGTACATTGAGACTTCGGTCAAGATGATAATCCAGCGAAGCGACTTCCAAGAAAAGCGAGTGAAGCAGCCCGTACCCTAAACCGACACAGGTAGTTGGGAAGAGAATTCTAAGGTGCTCGAGTGATTCATGGCTAAGGAACTAGGCAAAATCGCCCCGTAACTTCGGGAGAAGGGGCGCCCATCTTCGAGATGGGCCGCAGTGAATAGGTCCAGGCGACTGTTTATCAAAAACACAGGGCTCTGCTAAAACGAAAGTTGATGTATAGGGCCTGACACCTGCCCGGTGCTGGAAGGTTAAGTGGAGGAGTTAGCTTCGGCGAAGCTCTCAAATGAAGCCCCAGTAAACGGCGGCCGTAACTATAACGGTCCTAAGGTAGCGAAATTCCTTGTCGGGTAAGTTCCGACCTGCACGAATGGTGCAACGATCTGGACACTGTCTCAGCCATGAGCTCGGTGAAATTGTAGTATCGGTGAAGATGCCGATTACCCGCTACGGGACGAAAAGACCCCGTGAACCTTTACTATAGCTTAGTATTGACTTTGGATAAGTAATGTGTAGGATAGGTGGGAGACATCGATCATGCGTCGCTAGGCGTATGTTAGTCGTCCTTGAAATACCACCCTTTGCTTATCTAGAGCCTAACTCAGAGATGAGGACAGTGCTTGGTGGGTAGTTTGACTGGGGTGGTCGCCTCCAAAAGAGTAACGGAGGCTTCTAAAGGTACCCTCAGCACGCTTGGTAACCGTGCGTAGAGTGCAATGGCATAAGGGTGCTTGACTGCGAGACCTACAAGTCGATCAGGTTGGAAACAAGAGCATAGTGATCCGGTGGTTCCGCATGGAAGGGCCATCGCTCAAAGGATAAAAGGTACTCCGGGGATAACAGGCTGATCTCCCCCAAGAGCTCACATCGACGGGGGGGTTTGGCACCTCGATGTCGGCTCGTCACATCCTGGGGCTGGAGAAGGTCCCAAGGGTTGGGCTGTTCGCCCATTAAAGTGGCACGCGAGCTGGGTTCAGAACGTCGTGAGACAGTTCGGTCTCTATCTGTAGCGGGCGTTAGAAATTTGCGTGGATCTGACTCTAGTACGAGAGGACCGAGTTGGACTAACCTCTGGTGTATCTGTTGTTCTGCTAAGGGCATTGCAGAGTAGCTACGTTGGGAAGGGATAAGCGCTGAAAGCATATAAGCGCGAAACCCACCACAAGATGAGATTTCTTTTAAGGGTCGTGGAAGATTACCACGTTGATAGGCTATAGGTGTAAAGGCAGTAATGTCATAGCCAAGTAGTACTAATAACCCATAGGCTTATGTACAAAGAACTTCTGCCTAGCAATAGGCAGAAGGGAAACTCTTTATACACTACTGACTCTATAAATTACAAGCAAAGTAAAACTTTTACAATATCATATTTTAATATGTTAATCATATACTGGTTATAGCAATATAACTAGCAACAACCTTAAGGTGGTTATTGCGATAGGGCTCACCTCTTCCCATTCCGAACAGAGAAGTTAAACCTATCAGCGCAGATGGTACTGCCAATGGTGGGAGAGTATGTCACTGCCTTTTTTTAGAATCCTCAATCTTTTATTAGATTGAGGATTTTTTTTTGGCAGCAACTCAAAGGATTATGGGATTTGGTAGCCGGGAGGCTAATAGCTAACAGGGTGAATAGTATCTAATAACAAGTAGAAAACTAGGAAGATTTATGATGTTTTACCAATCACAAACAATTGAGAATGGATGACTGCGTTAGGGATTGAAATGGCATCCTTTTTATAGGTTGTTTATTAAATAAACTTGGACCTACTTGAATCGAATCAGAGGACAAACTAAGCATACTTAATTTAGGAAATACCACAAAACCTATCAAAAGATATAATGTAAAGCCCGACCTGAAAGGTAACGCCTTGAGAAATCGTATGAATAAATGAATAGAATCTTGTATGATTTTGTTGCTAACCATTCAATAAATATAGTATTGATTTTGAGAAATTAAGTTTATTCTCTTTTTGCTATGATTTAGTTCTATTAGAGGAATCTCTAACAATTAATTCAGCATCCAAAATTATTTTATTCAATATAGGTGTCCAATCGGGATCTTCAATGCGTTTGATAAATGTTTCTGCTGCGAGTCTTCCAATTTCAGAGCTATGTTGGTTAATACTTGAAATAGAGGGAGTAATTAGTGAGGTAAAGGGTTCATTACTAAAACCAACCAAGGCAATTTCTTCAGGAACTTTTATATTGTGTTCCTGTAAAACTTGAAGCGCACCTAAGGCTGCATAGTCGCCAGCTGCATATACTGCATCGGGCCGGTTCTTTAGTTTTAACAGGGTTTCCATTTTTTTTCTACCATCTTCCAAAGTCAGGTCTCCTTCTAGAATTAATTCATCTGTGTATGGTAGGTTATTAGATTTTAACGCATCGACAAAACCAATAATTCTGTTTTTGAATATACGAGTATGTCTATATCCCGCAATATGTGCAATTCTTTTACAATTTTGATTTGTTAAATGTTTTACCACCAAGTGACTACTTTTGTAGTCATCAATACCAATATAATCTACACCTATGTCGTTGTCTCCTCTATCAAATAGGATAAGAGGGATTCCTTTCTTTTTTATTTTTTCATAATGAGAAAAATTAATGGTTTCGTTTGCTAAAGAGGCAATTATACCATCAACTTGTGTGTTTAATAAAGCATCTATAGTTCTACATTCTTTTTTATAAGATTCATTAGATTGAGCGATAATAATATTATATCCTTTCTTGTTTAAAATCTCTTCTAGTTTTTGAACTACGGAAGAAAAAAAATGACTACTGGCTTTGGGGACTATTACTCCAATTAAATTACTTTTACCTTTTCGAAGAGCACTTGCTAAATGATTGGGTTGGTAATTTAAGTTTTTTGCTACTTGTTGAACAGCAATTTTGGTTTTATCACTAATTCTAGGGTGATTATTTAATGCTTTAGAAACAGCAGATGGTGTGATTCCTAAAACATTAGCTATGTCTTTTATTGTAGTTTTTTTTGTATTTCCCAAAATTTGTATATATTTGTTCAATCGTTTGAACAAAGCTAACGACTTTTAAGGGTATATCAAAACATATTAAGGAATAATTTTTTTATGCTTTTCCGTTGAAATTCAGGGCTCTAAAAGTTTTAAGTGATCTAGGGATTAAAGTGATATTCCTATTTTTTTAAAAGATTTTGTTCAAACGTTTGAACAAGTAGTTAATATATGCTAACACTAATAAATATTTAATACAATGGGTAAAGTAGTAACTTTCGGAGAAATCATGTTAAGATTAGCTCCACAAGGATTTTTAAGATTTTCACAAGCTAACAGTTTTGATGCTATTTATGGTGGTGGAGAATCTAATGTTGCAGTTTCATTAGCAAACTATGGAGTAGATGTAGATTTTGTAACTCGTTTGCCAAAAAATGATATTGGGGAATGCGCAATGATGGAAATGCGTAAAAGAGGTGTAAATGTTGATAAAATTGTTTATGGTGGTGATCGTTTGGGGATTTATTTCTTAGAAACTGGTGCTGTATCAAGAGGGTCAAAAGTTGTTTATGACCGTGCTCATTCTGCAATTGCTGAGATTGAGTCTGGAATGATTGACTGGGATGAAGTTTTTGCTGGAGCTGAGTGGTTTCACTGGACAGGAATTACGCCTGCAATTTCTCAAGGAGCTGCTGATGTATGTTTAGAGGCAGTGAAAGCTGCAAGTAAATTAGGAGTGAAGATTTCTACAGATTTGAACTACCGTGCTAAATTATGGAATTTCTGTGATGATGCTCATAGAGAAGCTATCATGACTGAATTAACATCTTATTGTGATGTTGTTTTAGGAAATGAAGAAGATGCTGAAATGCACTTTGGAATTAAACCTGAAGGAATTTCTGTTCAAACAGAAGGACATAATGTAAAAGCTGAGGCTTTCTTGTCAGTTTGTGAGCAAATGATGAAAAAATTCCCAAGAGCTAAAAAGGTAATTACTACTTTAAGAGGTTCTATTTCTGCATCTCATAATACATGGGCAGGAGTTTTATATGATGGAACTACATTGTTCCAAACTCGTCAATATCAAATTACAGATATCGTTGATAGAGTAGGTGGTGGTGATTCATTTATGGGAGGTTTGATCTACGGATTGTTAAAATATCCAGAAGATGATCAAAATGCATTAGACTTTGCTGTTGCTGCATCTTGTTTGAAACACACTATTAAAGGTGACGCAAACTTGGTAACAGTATCAGAGGTTGAGAAATTAATGGGTGGTGACGCATCAGGAAGAGTAGCAAGATAATAGTAAGTGTTTATATGTTGAACTGTTAAAGCATTTAAGCGAGTTAACAGTTCAATAATTACACAATTATACAATTAAACATTTAAGAAAATGGCACAGTTTAGTAGAATTGAAGTTGCTGCGGCAATGAAAGAAACAGGAATGATTCCTTTGTTTTTTAATAGTGATATAGAATTAAGTAAAAAAGTATTGAAAGCTTGTTACGATGGTGGAGCTCGTTTGATGGAGTTTACTGCTCGTGGAGATTTTGCTCATGAAGTTTTTGGAGAATTAACAAAATATGCAATTGCTGAATTACCAGGAATGATTATGGGTGTTGGTTCTGTTACTGATGGGGCTGCTGCTTCTTTATATATGGCTTTAGGTGCAAACTTTATTGTAACTCCTGTTTTAAGAGAAGATATAGCTATTGTATGCAATCGTAAAAAAGTATTATGGTCACCTGGATGTGGATCGTTAACCGAAATCGCAAGAGCTGAAGAGCTTGGATGTGAAATCGTAAAATTATTCCCAGGAGATTTATACGGACCAAAATTCGTAAAAGGAATTAAAGGACCTCAACCTTGGACTTCAATTATGCCTACTGGTGGAGTAGCTCCAACAGAGGAAAATTTATCTGGTTGGTTTGATGCAGGTGTTACTTGTGTTGGAATGGGGTCTCAATTGATTTCGAAAGATATTATTGCTAATAAAGATTATGCAAAACTAGAGCAAGATGTAAAAGATGCTTTAGCTATTGTTAAAAAAGTTAGAAAATAATTAAATAACTTTTTTAATTATATGATAAAAACAGGCGAAAGCCTGTTTTTGTCGTTTAGAATAGGATTGTTGTAAAAATGATACATCATTACTCAGGATAACTAAATAAAGAATAAAACTTAGAATATTACTTGATAATATACGTTAGAAAAAGAAAATTAAGCCTTTGACTATAGACCAATATAGATTCTTTTAAGAAATACTATTTATTACTTATACTAATCGGCGCGTTAGGGATTGAAATGGCATCCTTTTTATAGGTTCATTATTTATTGTTCTTGGAAAACAAGGGGTTTTAGGTAGGAACTACATTCACTTAAAATTATGTAGCTTTTTAATACCTATAAAAAGATACAATGGAAAGCCCGACCTAAAAGGAAACGCACAATAAAATGTAAATAATATGAAAATTGTTAAAAGGACTATTGGATACCTTATTGTGGACTTAAGTTTATAAGTAAAGGCTATCTTTATTTTATATCCGTAATTTTATTAATATATTTCATGAAATATCTATTGTCACTTAGATTATTAGTTTTTTAAGAAATTGAGCTTATTATTTTCATGAACAAAATTATTTACTTCTTTTTATGTATTCATTTTAGTGTTTATACACAGATTAATGATTTTAAGTTAAATAATTTATCTACTATAAATGGCCTCTCACAAAGTTCTGTGATTGCAATTCATCAAGATAATTTGGGGCAGATATGGTTGGGAACCAGAGATGGTCTAAATAAATATGATGGTAGTAATTTTACTGTTTATAGGAATAATCCTATCGATTCGCTTTCAATTAGTAATAATGATGTTCTTTCAATTGAAATTGATTCTGAAGAAAATATCTGGGTAGGTACTTATAATGGATTAAATTGTTATAATCCAAAAAACAATTCATTTAAAAGATTTTTTCATTCTAAAAGTGAGATGTCTTTAAGTAATAATACTATATGGTGTATTAAAGAAATTGGTAATGAAGTATGGATAGGTACTGCTAAAGGCCTTTCTATTTATAACAAAAAATTAAAAAAGATAACCAATTGCATATATGCTTCTCCATCTAATTTTAGTATTCCTCATAATAATGTATTGAGGATTATAGAAACTAATTCTGGTGATATTTGGGTTGGAACTGCTATGGGTTTATGTAAGCTTATAAGTAGGAATGGTGATCAGTTTGTTTTTGAGAAAATTGGTAATCAACTTTTAGGAAAACATTTTTTTGTTCAAGATGTAATTGAGGATGCTTTTGGGGATTTATGGATTGCAACAAAATCTGATGGACTTTTAAAATACAACGTTATTACGAAGTCATTGGTTTCTTACCTAAAAAAAATGGGGAATAAAGAGATTGATATTAGAGCGCTAGCTTTTGACTTAGAAGGTGCTTTATGGATTGGATCTCTTAATGGTTTAAGTGTACTAGCTAAAAACAAAGAACTTTATAAGGTTTTTAAAAATCAAACAGAAATATCTAGTTTAGGTAAAATAAAATCTATTTTTAGAGATAAAAAAGGATCTATTTGGGTTGGAACTTATTACCGAGGTGTAAATATTTGGGATGTTTCAAATACTAATTTCATAACTATTAATCAAAATTCAGGAAAAAGAAGTTTAAGTTTTGATGTTGTAAGTTCTATCGCATCTGATAAAAAGGATTATTTATATTTTGGAACTGAAGGCGGGGGATTAACAGTATACAATGAAAAATTAAACAAAACAAAATTTATTACAACAGCGAATAACAAAGAGTTGGTTAGTGATAATATTAAGTCATTATATCTTTCTGAGAAAGGATTGCTGTGGATTGGAACTTTTACTGAGGGGGTTTCTGTTTATAATTGCAATACGAATACTTTTGAAAATCATAGAATTTCTAAAGATTTACAAGATTATCTTAAACAAGTTGGTGTTTACGCTATAAAAAAGGGAGAAGGTAATTATGTTTGGTTAGGTACTTTTGATAAAGGATTAATTAGATATGATACAGATGACTTTAGTTATTCTCAAATTTTGATGGATGAAACATCATCTAATTTCTTGTCGCATAAAAGGGTTAGGTCTGTTTTAGTAGATTGTGATAAAAGAGTGTGGGTTGGTACACAAAGTGGATTAAATCAAATAATATTTAAGGGATTAAATAATTATAGAATTAAACATTTCTTTTTTGATGAGAGTGGCTTGTCTGGAGATGATATTTTGACATTGTTTGAAGATAGTAGAAACAGAATTTGGGTTGGAGTTAAGGAAAAAGGTTTGTTTTTGTTTGATGGTGAAAAATTTAAAAGAGTTGAGATACCACTTGGAAATATTAACATAACAAGTGTTAATAGTATATTGGAAGATAAAAAAGGTAATATATGGTTTAGTTCTAATCAAGGAATTGTTAAATATGACTTTTTAAACAAGTCAGCAATTATTCATGATCAAACTAATGGCTTAGTAAGTGCAGAATATAATAATAATGCTTCAACCTCATTGGGCGCTAATAAATTTTTCTTTGGAGGTCCTGGAGGTATAACTTATTTTGATGCAGATGCTATTGCAGTAAATCAATATGTTCCTCAAGTTTTATTAACTGATTTTAAAATTAAAAACAAGTCTGTTCAGGTTAATAATGAATCAAATATTTTAACTAAAAGCATTGTTTATACTAAAGAATTGACATTAAGTTATGACAAAGCAAATTTTTCAATAAACTTTTCTATTCCAAATTTTATAAACCCTACTAACAATCAATATATGTATAGATTGGTTGGAATTGATAATGACTGGATAACTACAAAAAATACAGAAGTAAATTATACAATCCAAAATCCTGGGACTTATTATTTTGAGGTTAAAGGTGCTAATAATGACGGTAATTGGAATGAAACACCAACAAGGTTAAAAATAAATGTTAACCCAGCTCCTTGGAGAAGTGTATGGGCTTTTATCCTTTATGCTATATTAATAGGCTTGTCTTTATATGGTCTAATTTGGATCATGAAATCTAAAGCAATTTTGAAACATGAATTGGAATTAGAATATCTTGAAGCAGAAAGAACTAAAGAGGTGAATTTGGCAAAGCTAAAATTTTTCACAAATATTTCACACGAATTTAGAACCCCTCTTACGTTAATATTAGGTCCATTGCAGCAAATTCTTTCTGGGTACAGTGGAAGTAATGCTTTGCATAAAAAATTACTTGTTATTGAAAGTAGTGCAAACCATCTTTTACAGCTTATTAATAGGCTGATGGATTTTAGAAAACTAGAAAACAATCAATTTAATTTACAAGCAGCTGAAGGTAATATTGTGAAATTTCTTCAGGAAATTTTCTTGTCATTTTCAGAATTTGCTAAAGTAGGTTCTTATAATTATAGTTTTAATTGTGCTGAAGAAGAAATACTAGTTTACTTTGATAGGTATAAATTAGAGCGCGTTTTTTACAATTTAATTTCTAATGCTTTCAAATATACTCCCAAGGGAGGAACGATTTCTATCAAAATATTTAAGGAAGGTAATAAAATTATTATTGAGGTAAAAGATTCTGGTGTTGGAATTGCTGATGAATATATGGACAAGGTTTTTGATCGATTTTTTGAAGTTGCTATTCATAATAATTCTAATGCCAATTATGTGAAGGGTACGGGTATTGGACTTTCAATAGCAAAAAATATTGTCAATTTACATCATGGAAATATTATTTTGGAAAAAAATAAAACACAAGGCGTTTGTTTTAAAGTTGGTTTATTGCTTGGTAAAGAACATTTATCCGAAAAAGAAATAGTAGAAGGGTTTAAAATAAGTGATGATATTACTCAATATACATCACAACTTACGAGTATGCCTAAAATAGTTGAAACAGATTTGGATGATTTGGTTCTTTCAGAAAAGAAGCAAACTATTTTAATTGTTGAAGATAATAATTCTTTAAGAGCTTTTATGAAAGGTATTTTGCTTGAGGAATATAATGTTATTCAGGCAGAAAACGGAAAGGAAGCGATGAAGAAAGCATTAAAATACATTCCTGATTTAATAGTGAGTGATGTAATTATGCCAAAAATGGTAGGAACAGAACTATGTTCAGCAATTAAGGAAAATATTAAAACAAGTCATATCCCAGTAATATTATTAACTTCTAGAACTTCTTTGATCTACAAGTTTGATGGTTTGGAAAGAGGTGCAGATGATTATATAAGTAAACCTTTTAATTTAAAAGAATTTAAGTTACGGATAAAAAATATCCTAGCGTCTAAACAGCGACTAAAAGATAGGTTTTTAAAAGAAGATAGTTTTAAACCAAATGAAATAGTAGTTTCATCATTAGATGAAAAATTATTGAAGAAAGCATTTCAGATAGTTGAAGATAATATTGCAAACGAACAATTAGATGTTCCTTTTTTTTGTGAAGAATTGGGAGTAAGTAGGTCTTTATTATTTACTAAGATAAAAGCATGGACAAATTTTACTCCAAATGAATTCATTAGAGAAATTCGACTTAAGAGAGCTGCACAATTACTAGAACAAAATAAGTTGAATGTTTCACAAGTTTGTTATAAAGTAGGTTTTAAAACCCCTAAATATTTTAGTAAATGTTTTCAAAACAAATTTGGAATAACCCCTTCTCAATATAGTGAAAAATATTCTTCAGATTTTTCATGAAAATATGGGTTTAGCTTGTTTTTAAAGGGTTTAAACTTAAAATTTGGATAATTACCACCCCTGTTTTGGACTATTACATGCAACTTCATATATACATTTGTCACTAATGAAATTAAATAAAACCAATATTAAATACATTCAAATCTTCTTGACAACAGTGATTGTTGTTTTGGGGTTACTAATTATTTATTTTGGTTAATAACTAACTTAAAACACCAATTACATGTTAACAAACAAAAAAATTAAATCATTTAGTTGGTATTTATTAGGAGTGTTTATCCTAACAAGTACCTACATCAACGCTCAAGAAAGAAGTATTTCAGGTACGGTAGTGTCTAATGAAGATGGCGTCCCCTTACCTGGAGTAAATATTGTAGTAAAAGGCACTAGTAATGGAGCTTCTACAGATTTTGATGGGAACTATAGTATTGCAGTAAGTAATAATAATGCAGTATTGGTATTTAGCTATGTAGGATTTGTAGCAAAAGAAGTTCTTGTCTCATCTCAAAGTATAATTAATGTCTCACTAGAAATGAATTCAAGTACCTTAGACGAAGTAGTTGTTGTAGGGTATGGTTCTCGTAAAAAAAGTGATATTACAGGTTCTGTGTCTTCTGTGAAATCAGAAGAATTAAATGCTTTTCCTGTATTAAGTGCAGAACAGGCAATTCAAGGGCGTGCAGCGGGAGTTGCAGTTCAGAGTAATAACGGAGGAGAGCCTGGAAGTAATATTTCAGTAAGAATAAGAGGAAACACTTCTATTGGAGCTAGTAGTGCTGCTTTGATAGTTGTGGATGGGTTTGTTGGAGCTAGTATGCCTCAATCAGCAGATGTTGAATCTATTGAAATATTAAAAGATGCTTCTGCAACTGCTATTTATGGATCAAGAGGAGCTAATGGTGTGATTTTAGTTACAACAAAAAAAGGGCGTAAAGGAAAATTATCTGTAGAAGTTAATAGTTCTTTTGCAAATCAGTCTGCTTCTGAAACTATTGATATGCTTAACGCTGATCAATGGTCTGCCTACTATAAGCAAATTAATTCAGGCTATGTACAAGGAACAGAAAATACAGATTGGCAAAATCTTATTTATAGAAACGGACAAACTTCAAATCACCAAATTTCTTTTTCAGGTGGTTCAGATAATGTGAATTTTTATGTTTCAGGAAACTATTTTGACCAAAAAGGGATTGTAGTTAATTCTGGATTTGAACGCTTTTCTTTTTTAAGTAACATTGATGCACAGGTATCGGAAAAATTAAAACTTGGGTTTAATGCCGTTGGAAGTAGAAGTACAAAAAACGGAATTGCAACACAAGCCACTACAGGTGGTTTTGGTTCTGGAGATGTAATCTCGGTAGCTTATCGTTTTGTTCCAGATTTAGGTTTGTTGAATAGCGATGGAACTATTACAACAAATCCTGTTGGAGACGAGATAGACAATCCTTACGCTATTGCAACCGAAACAGTAGATGAAACTATAACAGATAGATATAGAGCTAATTTTTATGCGAACTATGAAATAATTGAGGGACTTACATTTAAAACTACTTTTGGGTTTAGTACTTTGAATAGAACAAGAGGTTCTTTTAAACCTTCAACTTTAAAAACGAGTGCTGGAGCTCAAGGTGGTATAGCAGCAATAGAAAGTAGAAAAAATTCGGATGTATTAAGTGAAAACTACTTAACATATAATAAAGAAATAGGTAAAGGGAACTTTACAGCTTTGGGAGGGTATTCATATCAAATAACCAAGAACGAACGTTATTCAGCAGGAGCGCAAGGGTTTATTACAAATAGTGTGTCTTATAGAAATTTAGGACAAGGAGCAGTGCCGCTAACGGCGGGTTCATCTTATTCAGAAACAGAAATTGTATCATTATTTGGTAGATTAAATTATGATTATGATGATAAATACCTAATAACACTTACTGGTAGACGTGATGGATCTTCAAACTTTGCAAAAAATGAAAAATATGCATTTTTTCCTTCAGGTGCATTAGGATGGAAAGTTTCTAATGAAGAATTTTTAGTAGACAATAATACTATTTCTAATTTAAAATTACGTTATAGTTATGGTGTAACAGGAAACCCATCGATAGCACCTTACCAATCTTTAGCTAGTTTTGATGATATTTATGCAGTAGTAGGTGACGAAACTGTAAATGCAGTTGTTCCAAGGCAACTTTCTAATCCAAATTTAAAGTGGGAATCTTCTTATCAAAGTAACTTTGGAGTTGATTTAGGATTGTTTGATAATCGTATTTCATTTTCTGCAGATTATTATAATATAGATACCAAGGATGTAATTCTAGGTGATACTTCAGCACCAGAATATATCGGTTTTTTAAATCCAACATCGTTAAAAAATATTGGAGAAATAAATAATAGAGGGTTAGAGTTTACTTTAACAACAAGAAATATTAGTGAAGAAAACTTTGCATGGACTACAGATTTTAACTGGTCTAGAAATAGAAATAAAATAGTTAAACTAATTGATGGAGCAGATATATTTTTGGATGCTTCTCCAGGGCATTTTTTACAAGATGAAACACATGTGTTAAGAGAAGGTGAATCAGTTGGTCAATTTTGGGGGTATGAATATAGAGGTGTGAATCAGGGAGGAACGCTTCCAGATGGAGTTGCATCTTGGAGCGGAGATAATGCAGCAGGTGGAGAGTTGTTTACAGATTTAGATGGAAATGGAGAAATAACTACTGCGGATAGAAAGTTAATTGGAGACCCTAATCAAGACTGGGCATTTGGGTTAAATAATACTTTTCGCTATAAAGATTTTGATTTAAGTGTGTTTTTTCAAGGAGCTGTAGGTGGTGATTTATTTAATTTCACTTTGTTAGAAGCAGCTTCAGGAGTTGGAAATGCAACTACAGAAGCATTAAATGTTTGGACATCGACAAACACGGATACCAATGTACCCTCTGCTGCTGTTAGACCTAAAAGGATTACCTCAAGATTTGTTTATGATGGTACTTATGTACGACTTAAAAATTTAGCTTTAGGTTATAACTTACCGGTTAAACTTGTAGAAAAATTAGGGATGGATAAAATTAGATTATCTGTAAGTGGTCAAAACTTATTAACAATTACTGATTATCCAGGAACAGATCCAGAAGTGAGTTATAAAGCTTCGGGAAATCAAGAAAGTAATACGAGTCTTGGATTTGATTATGGAAATTATCCGAACACAAAATCAGTAACTTTTAGTTTAAACTTAAAATTTTAAAAAAAGATGAAGAATTTCAAATATATATTTTTATTAATAGGATTAGTGACTCTTTCATGTTCAGACTTGGAAGAAGAACCAATAGGATTATTATCTCCAGAGGGACTTTTTAAATCTCCTGCAGATGTTCAAACAGCAGTAAATGGTGCGTATGGTAACTTAGCACATGAAAAGTGGTGGGGACGTAAAATGTCTATTACTATGATGTTAAGAAGTGATATGGCAACTATTGGTGATGCTGGAACTCCTTCAAGACGTAGAGATCATAACTACTTTACAGTTGCTGCAGATAATGGAACAATTACCGCTTTTTGGCCAAAATCATATGAGGTTGTAGCTTCAACAAATGAGGCAATTTCTGGAGCTAACTCTTTAGAGGGAAGTGTCGATGAAATGTTGTTAAAACCAGTGGCAGCACAAGCTTATTTTGTGAGAGGATTTATTTATTATCATTTGGTTAGACAATTTGGAGCAATTCCATATTTGGATACGCCTGTTTCTGATATTGATGCGGCATTGAGTATTTCTAAAACTTCAGAAGCTAAAGTTTATGAAAATATTATAGAAGACTTAAAATACGCTAAAGAATGGTTGCCAAATAAACAACCAACTAGAGCATTGCCTTCTAAGGCAACTGCAGCAGGGTATTTAGCTTCGGTTTATTTAACCTTAGGGGAGTTTCAAAAAGCTTATGACGAAGCAAAATATGTAATAGATAACGAAAGTGATTTTGACCTTGAATTAGCTTCAGATTTTCAAGATTTATTTAATTCAGAAAAACAAAATAGCTTAAAGGAGTCTTTATTTACTTTAGATTTTAATGGATTTAGAGATGGTGATTATGGACAAGATTACCAAGCTGCCTTAACAGGTATGCGCGGAAATGAAGCAGGAGGTATTGGTGGAGGATGGTCTGTAGCTGTACCAGGAATTAATGTTTATAATGCATGGGATGGTAGAGACTACAGAAAGGCTGTTAGTTTAGATACAGTCGGAGTTTTTAATGGAAATATAGAGCCATTTACAAAATTCCCAGACTTTGATCCTAGAAACATTGCGAGTCCTTATATAGCTAAATACACACGTTTTCCAGGTTTAACCTCTAATGGAAATGGTCGTGGGTCTAGTCAAAACTACTCAATGATGCGTTATGCAGAGGTTTTGCTAATTGCTGCAGAAGCACTTAATGAAATAACACCGGGAACAACAGAGGCTGATAACTATGTAAATAGAGTAAGAGGTAGAGCACGAAATCAAACTGGGGTATTTCCTGTTGATGTGTCAGGTTTAGGTCAAAGTGATTTTAGAACAATGGTTTTAGAAGAACGTAAATGGGAATTGGCGTTTGAGTTCAAAAGATGGTACGACATAAAAAGACGTCAATTAGGTACAGAAGTATTTGGTGTTTCAGGTTTAGAGCCTCAACCAAATTTTGATCCAGATAGAGATTATTTATTACCTATTCCAGCAGATGAATTACAAAGAAACCCTAATTTATTACCTAATAATCCAAAGTATTAAGTTTTATGAGTAATAGGATTATCTATTTTATTTTTGGGTTTACATTGCTTTTATTAGCGTGTAAACCTGAAAATAAAACTCAAAAAAATAGCCTTAGTGAAATTGAAAGTATTTTAGAACCTCGCTATAAAAAACTGTTAGCGTATCCTATAGATTCAACTGCATTTCCAAGGAGTTATTCTCGTACAAAAAATCAAATAAAAAAAGTGCCTTCTAAAGACTGGACGAGTGGTTTTTTTGCAGGAAATTTATGGCAAATTTATGAGTTGACAGGTGATGAAGCATATAAGAATAAGGCTAAAGAATGGACAGCCTTTATTGAAAAGGAAAAATTTAACGATGGAACCCATGACATGGGATTCAAAGTGTTTTGTAGTTTTGGAAATGGTTTAAAAGCCGAAGATAATCAAGAATACAAAAATATTATTGTACAGAGTGCAAAAACTTTAATTACTCGTTTTAGTCATAAAATAGGGAGTATTCGCTCTTGGGATTTCAATAGAGATATTTGGCAATTTCCAGTGATAATTGATAATATGATGAATTTAGAGTTGCTATTTGAAGCAACAAAAATTTCTGGGGACAGTACTTTTCATAAGATAGCAGTTACACACGCAAATACAACTTTGAAGAATCATTTCAGAGCAGATCACAGTACATGGCATGTTTTAGATTATGATACCATTACCACGCAAGTAAGAGCAAGAGTAACGCACCAAGGTATTCATGATAATTCAGCATGGGCACGTGGTCAGGGTTGGGCTATAAATGGATATACAACAGCCTATCGTTATACTAAAGATGAAAAATATTTAGAACAAGCAATAGCTACAACTAATTTTTTTCTGAACCATAAAAACTTACCAACCGACGGGATACCCTATTGGGAT
>JBHOTE010000025.1:0-28081 GCA_042584125.1 Bacteroidota bacterium | reverse complement strand
ATGTTAAGGGTTTGTATGATTTTTTCATAAGTTTTTTTGATGAGATAAATGGAAATATTTGTGTTTTGAGTTCAATTTCTTCTTTTTTACAGTTTCTTCTATGTCAGAGTTGCGTGTTTTTGTGGTTTTTTTAGAAGAAATAAAACTGCTTTTTTTATTAATTATTTTCAATTAAGGAAAATGAAGTAGGTAGTAATTATTTTTTTTGATAAATCTGATGATCATTTATTATTAAGTACTATTTGAAATGACTTATTAAATCAATATTTTTTTAGATAAAATGGTTGCGGTGCTCTTCAGGACATGATAGATACTCGATTTGTGCTACTTTATAATTATGGAGTTGTATTAGAGTGTATAGTTAGTGTATTCTGTTGGTTGTGTTTTTGTATGGTTGCAAATTACTGTTAGTCAGTTATCTGGTTTTAAATTGCATGTTGCTAACTAAACCTGTGTTGGTGTACTTGTTAAGCAGAAAACATCTAACGAATTGATTAATTAACATAAAAAACCTTTATATATGTCTTTAAGAAGAGAAAACATAATGTCATTAGCTGGACGGAACTATAATGACAAATCAAAAGAAGAATTGCAGGAAAAATTTGCAGAAATGTTGAAATTTGGAATGCATGGATTGTGTTTTAGCCCTTATGAGGAAGGTCAGCAACCTGGGGATGTGATTACAGAAGATCAAATTAGACGAAGAATGGAAATCATTCAGCCATATACCAAATGGATTCGTTCTTTTTCATGTACTGATGGAAATGAAATGATTCCTAAAATAGCACACGAATACGGAATTAAAACAATGGTGGGTGCTTGGTTAGGTGATGATGCTGAAATTAATAAAAAAGAAATTGCAAATCTTATTAAAGTAGCAAAAGAAGGGTATGTAGATCTTGCAGCTGTTGGTAATGAAGTGTTATATAGAGGAGATTTACAAGAAGACGAGTTATTAGCTTTTATTTTGGAAGTAAAAAATGCAATTCCAGAAGTTCCTGTTGGATATGTTGATGCGTATTATGAATTTGTTGATTATCCTAGAGTTACTAAAGCCTGTGATGTTGTTTTTGCAAATTGTTACCCTTATTGGGAAGGTTGTAGTATTGAGTATTCTTTGATTTATATGAAAGAAATGTACGCAAAGGCTGTTAAAGCTGCGGAGGGTAAAAAAGTTATTATTTCTGAAACGGGATGGACTAATAAAGGTGAGACGCTAGGTGGTGCTATTCCATCTTATGAAAACGCTATGAAGTACTTTTTAAATGCGCAACAATGGTCTGCTGATGAGGATATTGAAATGTTTTATTTTTCTTCTTTTGATGAGTCTTGGAAAACAGGAGCAGAGGGTGATGTTGGTGCTTGTTGGGGACTTTGGGATAAAAATGAAAAATTAAAATTCTAAAAAAAATACTTTTACACAAAAAATCCGATGAAATTAATTCCATCGGATTTTTTTTATTCATAGCTATTTAAATAAGGATAATCCAAATTTATAGCTTATTATTTTTATTATAATTCCCCTCTTCGTTCCACAAGTTCTGCTTTAATTTTTTTAGCTCTAGTTTCACTTAAACTATAATTCCACATAATCCAAATGGCTAATCCAGCAGTTATTGCAGGAATTACAATATCTGCAATTCGTAAATTGGTCATTGTTTCTAAAGATTGTGTTGGTGCATCAGAAACAAAACCTACAAATTTTAAAACGAAACCCTGTAAAACTAACGCAAGTGCTTGACCCATTTTTACCATCCACCAATAAATGGCACCAAAAGTTCCTTCTTTTCGAGGCATACCATTTTCTAGTTCGTCCAAATCACAAACATCAGCTGTCATACTCATCATTAAGGTAAATAGTCCTCCTAAACCAAATGCCATAAAAGGTATCGGCATGAACATTAACCAAGGGTTACCTGGGTCAAACCCCCACCATTTTAAGATATAACCGACTATTGAGATTATAGTTGAAATAATAAAAGCATTCTTTTTACCATGTTTGTTAGCAATTTTTGTAATAATTGGAATTACTGCAAATGCTGTAATTACGGCAGTAATGGTTGAAAACCAAGCAGGCCAATTTCCAGCAGCTGAAAAGCTACCATCAAACATATAGTAAACAATAATAAAGAAACTAAAAGAAGCAACTAATTGAAATCCATTAAAAACTAAAAAGGTGGCTCCACAAAGTCTCATAAAAGGTTTGCTTTTAGAAACTTCTACAATACCTTTAAAAAGGTCAATCATGTTAGAACCTAAAGATTTAAAGTTTATTTCTTTTCTGTTTTCCATGTGTGCTGAATCAATTCCTCTACAGAAAATAGCAGGTAAAACACCTAGTGCCATACAAACCAATCCAACAATAACAGAAAGATTTCTTACACCAATGGCCTGTGTTGCAAATAAATCTTCATCGGCAATTAATACCCAAAACCAAGGTACAATCATCCAAGCAATTTGTCCAATTGTTTGTGAAAATGCCATTAAGCGAGTTCTTTCATTATAGTCAGAAGTCATTTCGTAACCTAAACCAACTAAGGGTGTGGCAAACATGGTGTTTCCAATTAAGAAAATCATAGAAAATATCAGAAAGTACCAAAAATTAAAAGCTTGTGTGTTTTCTGGATCTAGTTGCCATAGTACAGCGAAAAGAATTCCACTTAATATAGCTCCTACAAATATATAAGGGCGTCTACGTCCCCATCTAGATTTTGTGTTGTCAGAGATAAATCCCATTATTGGGTCGGTAATAGCATCGAATATTCTTGGGAGTCCTCCTAATAGACCTGCTAATACCGGATCCATTCCAAAGGCAGTTAATAAAAAGAACATAAATATTCCTAAGGCTCCTGGTAATAGGTTTAGGACTAAGTGTCCAGCTCCGAATGCTGCTTTTTGACCAAAAGGAACTTTCCCTCTTGCTGGTGTATTTATATCTGACATAATTTTTGGTTTTATTTAGTTTTATTTGGAATAACTACGGTTTGAATAGCTTGTCCACTTATGTTTATTGTTGTATTTGTATCATTAAGAGAAAGGGTAAAAGTTTTTGCTGTTTTTCCTTCGTTAAAAAGAACAATAGCAATTGATTTATCGGGGTTTTGAGCAGCTGTTACCATTAATTCTTTATCAGAATTTTCAACTCCAATTATTATAGCTCCAGGTCTTATATATTTACTAAAATGACTCATTGTATAAAAGATAGGAGTGAAGTAAACTTCATCTTTTTCTGGATCTACTATGACAGGAGCTACACACCAATTTTTAAACCAGTTAGGGCCTCCTTGGGTATCTAGAACCATATTCCAATCTACCCATCCGTCTACCCAATTGTTCAAACATCCAATAATATCTCTTGCATATCGGTTAACTGGTGCATATTTGGGGTGTAAATGTTTGTCTTTTTCAGATGCCCAATCCCATCCCCAATCTGTGGCTTCTTTACTCCAGTACCAAGCATCATCTTTCCAAACAGGAACTTGAGAATCAACACAACCTTCAGTTTCTATTAAAAATTTATTAGGAGCTTTGTTATGTGCATATTGCAAGTCTTCAGGAAAATAATCGTAGGTGCTTTCATACCAGTGAATAGCGGTTCCGTGAAAGTATTTAGAGGAAGCTTCATCTCTAAACATTTCATCTACCCATTCTTTGAGACCAGCTCTATTTTGATCATATCCTAAAATAATTTTGTCTCCGTGTCCATCAGCTTCCAATTTTGGTCCTAAGTGAAACTCTACAAAATCAGTCATTTCTTTTGGAGAGAAATGCATGCTTTCCCAATTATTTCCATTTCCATGAGGCTCGTTTTCAACAGTAAACCCCCAAATATCAATTCCTTCTGCTTTGTATGCATCTATATATTTAGAGAAAAACAATGCCCAGGTGTCATAATATTTTGGAAGTAACTTTCCTCCAACCCAATGATTGTTGTCCTTCATCCAAGGAGCAGCTGTCCATGGTGAAGCAAATATTTTAAAACCATCTTCGGATATTTTTAGGGCGTCTTTAATCATAGGAATTAAGTCGTCCATGTCATCTTTAATAGTAAAATGTTTTAGTTCTTTATCTCCTTCAACAGGTGAATAAGAATATTGTGATAAAGAAAAATCACACGAATTCATATGGGTTCTTGTTAAAGAATAATTTGCACCATCTTTTGCGAAATAGGCATTTAATATGATGTCACGATTTTTTTTACTTAATTTATTTAATAAATAAGCCGACGATTCAGTAAATGCACCACCGAACCCGGTAATGGTTTGAAATTTTTTTTCAGGTGAAATTTTAATAATTGTTTGGGAGGTTTCTGAAGAAAATTCGGTAATTTTTTTCAGTTTGTTTCCACTTTCAGAAGTTTCATAAACTTCAACAGACAATTGGTTTTTATGACAACTTACCATACTAATTACTAAAAAGGTGTATAAATAATATTTGAGTTTTTTCATGTTTTAAAATTTTAAGAATCATTGGTTCGTTTGTCAACTTTTAATAGGTTGTTGGAGGTGTCAAAACATCTTTCATTAATTCATTACTATTTCCATCATAGGTTTTTGTAATAGGCTTTCCATCTCTTGTCAATCCCTTAAAAACTCCTTTGTCAACTAATGGCCAAAGCGCATATTTTGCCTGTCCTTGAAGGTTTATAAGACCGAAATGATTTTCAGATCCTAATTTATTTTGCGCATCTTTCCATTGTTCGTCAAAGGCTTCAAAATAGAAACAAGAAATTTTTGCCTCGTTTGTCCATTCTCTCATTAATTGATAGTATCTCCCTTCTTTGTATTCATCAGCCGCTTTTGAACCATTAGGGCCATAATGACCATTTGATACAGATGCCCAACCCGTTTCACCTATATGTATGGGTTTGTTTATTCCTAAACTTTTCATGTAGTTTTGTACTTCCTTGTATTGATCCATCGCAAATTTTCGAGCTCTGAACATAGCTGCTTCAATTTTTGCCGATTTTGAAAGTATAGTTTCGTTATCAGGAACTAACCAAAATTCTGGATTGTAATGAGAGTTGTGCATGGCATAGGTATGCATTGAGATATAATCAACAGCTTTCATTAGTTTTTCTAAATCATCTGTTCTATAACTAGGATCTCCACCACCCCAAGAAGAAAAATCGTCAGAACTTGTAATCCAAAGGTCTTTTGGAAGATCTCCAGTTTTCTTTAAGTTTTGTAAATGATTTACCCACTTTAAGATTACATTTGGTCGCACAAAATAGCTAGTCGCCCAGTTGACCATCGCTTCATTTCCAACAGCAATAATTTTTACTATTTCAGGGTATTTATTAGCTAAAGCAACAGCTCTATCAATTTCACCAGCATTTTGCTCACTTTCAATTTCATGGTTAGGAATTTGATCTGTCCAAGCGTTTTGGCAATCTATCCAAGCCCCTAGCATTACATACATTTCGAATGTTGAATCTTCATTTTTTAATTCACGAATAGCAGCTAATAAATTGGGAGCTTGATCTAATTGAACATTATAGGTGCGCAGAATTTTTATATTCATTGCCGCTAGAATTTTCATATCTTCTTTTAACTCTTCAATTGAAGGCTGTATATCACGCGTTTTTTGGCGATAACCTCCATATGAAATGGCTAAATAGTCAGGGTTTCCTAAAATAGTTGCCGCAGTTATTTGCGTATCTTGTTTAGGTTTTTCGTTGCATCCTAGCATAGATAATGTCAATGTAAGTATTAATAGTTTATTTAAAATTTTCATCTTATTTTGTTGTGAAAACAATAATTTGATTTATTTCTCCAGTTCTTTGAAATGCTTTTTTTGATGTCTCCACATCTAAGTTTAATTCATTAGATTCTAGAACCGTTCCATCATTAAAAAGTATTTTTATGCTTTCTTTTTCAGAAATTGAATAGATAATAGGAATCTGACAATATGTAAAACAAAGTGTGTTTTCTCCTAATTCAATTGCTTCTGCTTGTTTTTTAACAGTTGTGTACTTGAAGACTTTAGGGGATTTTAAAAACTCAGCTTTTCTTAATAATCTTGGCTTGAAATGGATACTTCCATTTTCTACAAAAACACCTAACTCTCCAATTCTACAAAGAATATCTTCTTTTACTTGTCCTGTCATTCCTGGTTGTTGCGCCCCTTTTCCTTCAGGAGTGTGTGAATAAGGATCTGTAGGAAAAGCACCATATAACTCAGGCGATTTGTGAACACCAACTCCTTCGTTAATTTCATAATAATGTTCTAGAAGCCTTCCTATAACTGCTTCACTTTCGTTATTATTAATAGCAGATAAACAATTTTCTTGAACGGCTAATAATAATTTAGAAACCATGTGCCAGTAAATTGAACCTAGACCTTCATATCCGAAAAATGTACCTGAACGCCCTGTAAACGATTTATGGTCAAAAATATCTTCAAAAATATCCAACACTAATTTTGTGTCTTTTTCTATTAATGCCTTGTATTTTTCTTGAGGTAAATTAGACAAGGCTGTTTTTAAACTTTCAGCATTGTTGAAAGTTCCATTAAAGTGAAAATCTCCATTGACATCTTTTTCAATAATTTGAGAATTACTGTCTTGATCTAATTGTTTTAACAAGTCAGACTGTGCTATTCTTTCAGATGGAATGTTATTCTTTTTATCGAAACGTGGTAATTCTTTGTTAGGATATAAAATATAACTGTATTGATCTTCTCTAAAGAGCGCACTGGCTTTTAAGCCGTCTAACAAATCTAGTGCTTCATTTGCAGATAAATAACCTGCGCTTAAAGCTGAAACTTGACCCTCTAACATTTCTGGTAGGTAAGAAATTGAAACTTCTTGGTCATTTTCAACAGTCATTAAATTGTATGCATGGTATAAATCATCCGTACGTTTATTAGCATCAATACTATGCTCTAAATATTGTTTTGTAATTTTAATAAAGTCTAATAATTCTGCTTTAGTAAGTGCTGATTTATTGCTAGAAAAACCTTTGTCATAAATTGTTGTTCTGTAATTACTTCCAGCAGAACCTAATCCATCTAAAACAGTTTTTCTGTCTTTGTCAGAAATTTTACCCGAAAGTAAGGTTGCATTTGTTTTTAAGGTTTCATGTGCTTTTGCAAAGAAGACTAATAGTTCTTCTGATATTTCTACTTGATCTGTATTTGATTTGTCTACAAGATTTTCAAAGAAATTTAAAAATCTTCGTAAATAATATAAGGTAACCATGGAAACACCGTTTCCTACTAAGGCATTGTTTGCATCATTCCATTCAGGCCTTTGTGTATTTAACCAAATACCAGCTTCAGGAATAAAGTTTGAAACTTTTGCTAATACCGTTGCTAATAATTTTTCAATTAAATTGACTTTATAAATGGTTGCGTTAGCATCTTTAATTAAAGCTCCATCAGCACCTAATTTTTCTTTTTCTTCGTTTATTTTATGATCCAACTTATAATCAAAGTCAATAGTGTCTTTAGGGTTTGCTAAGGTGTCTATATAGCTTTTTATTTTGTACGGCACATTGGCATATACAAACACATTTTCTTGAAAGTTTTTTTCTAGTTCATTAGGGTAATAATCTTCTATAAATTCTAAGAATTTTAATAAATAAATTATTTGATGGTCTCCCCAGTACCCGATGTACGACCAAGGGTCATTTTCTTCAATAATTTCCCAGTCAAAACCACCTTTGGTAACACGGTAAGGGTTGTATCCTTCAAAAGTTGTTGCATTTAAAAACTTATGAATCATACTTTCAATAAACTCAGGATATGAATGTGCTAATGCTTCCCAGTTTTGAAAAATATCACGCCAGTTTCCTTCATAATCTAAAATTTTTGACCCGTCGTTTTCGTTTTTTGTATTGATAGAAAATTTATTCCAAGGTCTACTAGGATCTCCATGTCTTCTACTAAATTTTAAAGGAAGGTATTCAAAACAAAGTCGTTTGAAATCACTATCGATGTCTTGCTTTGCAACATTTTTTATATGATGTAATGAAAAAATTTCTGGAAGAGCGTTTAATACAGTCTCCTTGTTTTTAAATACTTGCTTGTTGGCAAAAGAAAGATATTTTAAGAAATCTTCTTTTTCAATTGTATAGGCATCATCGAAAATACCACCACGCATAATGTTAAAAAGCGTGTTAGAAAAATGTCTTGTATTTGTTAATGTATCTGCAGTTAGTTGTAACCCATCAGATGCACCTGTTAATTCAATTAATCGTTCAGTACCTGAGTCAATATCTTTTTGAACAAGATTTTCAAGATTTTCATTGTTTTTTAGGGCGTTGTTAATTTCATTTACGTCTGTAATTGAATAATTTACATTGGTAACAAACATCCAGTCTTTTCTTTCGTTTTTTTCAAGTTCTATTTCTGCTGAAATAAAATAAGCTCCTTTTTCTGCTTTAAGGTCATCTTCTTGATGGATCGCTTGTTTTCTTCTGAAGCTGTCTAATTGTAAAGATGAAATTAAATAGGTTGGGTTTTTAACCCCCATAGACCAAACAATGTTTGCTTTTAACGCTTCACTTGGTTCAGCTTTGTCCACAATTACTGCACTTAATCCAAAAGTACCTACTCCTGTTTCGGTATTTAATTCACTTTTTTTGTAAGCATCTACCAAATTACTACGTGAATTTTGCAAATCAGCTGTAATGCTAGCAGGTAAAATATTTTGCAAACCATCTAAAAAGGTAATTTTGATTGATGTATCAGTATCGTTTATAAGCGTTGATTTTTTTACAAAACCGAATTTATCACTTGAATTCCATTGATATCTAAATGTTAGCCCTAAATCTTCGTTAATTTCCTCAAATATTACCTTGTTTCCGTAGCTGTTTTTATACAAGTTTCTAGTAGTATTGTAGATTCCCAACTGTCTTTCAGAAAAAGGTTCCCATAAAAATATTTTGTCTTTTTTATGAATTTGAAGGATGGTTTTACTACCCGTAATATCAGCAGCCTCAGTTATTTTATCATCTGTATAATATGGGAATAAAGAAGAATCACTATTTTTTCTTCCAGCAGTTAATCCACCATTACTTGAAATAAACATCCAGTGGTTTGAATCACTTACGATACTCATAAAGAATGGTCGCATTGTGTCGCTATTAGAAATTTTATAATAGCTTTCATTTTCAAATTGAATTAGTTTTCCTTTTTTCATACTTTTTGCATTAGGAGTTCTCTTTTCTTTTGAAGAAGTTGTATCAATAGTATTCATCAGTTTTGTTTTTGTAGTTTATGTTTAGGCCAGATTTTCTTCAATTTATCGGAAGATTATCTTTTTAAGTAATGCGAATACTAGCCTTGTACAGCAGGTATTTTGCTGAGTTGTTTTTAAAAAGGATTGAGTAAGCAGTAACTAATTACTGCTCTACTCAATCTTTTAGTATTAGTATTGTTTTTATAAATTGTATTAAGGAGTTTTCTTAATTACAACGTTATCTACATTAAGCTTAACGCTACTATTAACTATTTCAATTAAGAAGGAAAGTCCCCCTTCTACTTGATTTGCGTTTCCAGGTGTTGTAAATGTAAATGTTTTAGATTCCCATGAGGTTGATATGGCACTAGTATTGTCTGTTAAAGTATGTAATGTTGCTCCAACATTTCCTCCATCAGCACCTTCAGAGAATGTAAATGCTTTCATCAAACCACCATCGCCAAATGCACCATCAGCCATTATATCGAAAGTAACGGTATAAGAAGTATTTGGTAGTACTGTTCCAGCACCAAATCTTTCCATTTTTATACCTGTAGCTTTACCTGTAGATCCTTGAATTTCAGCAGATTTGCTACCTCCGTTATTAACGGCAGAAGAGATAGATGCTCCATCAAATAACTGCCAGCATACATCACCTGCTTCAAAATCACCATTTGATAACAACTCACCAGCTGGTGCTTCAGGACAATTTCCTGTTTCTCCACCGCCACCACCTCCGGTGTTACCTGGTTCTCCAGATAGCATTACATCCGTAATTAAGATAGTTCCAGCTCCAAATTCTAATATAGCGAATTGATCAGCAGCTGCTACTTCATTACTCCAACTAGATAAAGGAAGACTCATTTGAACCCATCCATTTGCCAAAGGAGTACCATCTGCTATATTAAATGCTATTTCATTTTCAGGTATTTTTACTCTTATGGTAGTATAATCTGTTGTTTTAATCTTAAATTCAAGATTTCCATACTCAGAAAGTTTTCCTTTTTCAAAAGCAGTAAAGGCTAAAGCTGATACGTCACCCCAATTAGTTCCTGAAGTAAGTTGAATACAAGGATTGTAAGTTCCATCTCCTGTATGATCTGTTACAATAGTTGTTCCAGAACCCCAATCTTCAATTGTATTGGTAATGGTTACAGTTGCTGAGGTAGCATATAAATAATCACCTGCACTGTTTGCCACAGACGCTACTTTGACTGTTCTTGTAACTTCCGTTGCTGTATTACCTGCGGCATCGCTTACGTTATAAGTAATAATATAAGTACCTGCAGTATTTGTATCAACAACATCTCCTGCAACTACAATATTAGCCGTAATATCTCCATCTGTATCATCTGCAGCGGTTGCGCCTGGATCGGTAAATGAATCTCCAAGTGTAATATTTATTGTTGCACTTCCAAGTAATGTAATTACTGGAGCTATAGTATCAGCAGCCACGATAACTGTTCTTGTAACTTCCGTTGCTGTATTGCCCGATGCATCACTTACGTTGTAGGTTATTGTATAGGTACCTGCTGTGTTTACATCAACAACGTCACCACCAACTACAATAGAACTGGTAACATCTCCGTTTACATCATCTGATGCTGTTGCTCCTGGATCCGTAAAAGGGGTTCCAATTTTATGATTTATAGTCGCATCACCAAGTAAAGTTATTACTGGAACTTGAGTATCAATGATGGTATATAAGATATCATCTTCAAATGAGTCTGTAGCACCAGAAGAACTTTTTGCTGTTAAAGTAACTGTATAAGAACCTTCTTCAAAAGTTTCAATTGGATTTACTTCTGTAGACGTATTTCCATTTCCAAAATTCCAAGTATAACTAGAGGCGTTTTCAGAAGTGTTGATAAAACGTGCTGTTCCAGTTTCAGAATTCAAACTGTAAGTAAATTCTGCAGTTGCTGTAGGAAGCATCTCGTCATCTTTTTCCTCACATCCTACAAAGGAAATCATTAGGAACAAAAGTAATATTTGTTTGATGTTAATATTTAGTTTTTTCATAATTGAAATATTTTAGGTTTAGTTTATTGGTTTGATTTATATACTCTAACGTAGTCTACTAACATGGTCTGAGGGAATACAGTTTCTGCATTTGGTGATCCTGCAAAGGATCCTCCAACAGCCAAGTTTATGATGATGTAAAAAGGATGGTCAAAAACCCATTCTCCATCTGCATCTGCAGGTGTAATTTGGTTGTACAATACATCATCTACGTAATAGTTGATGTATTTTGGCCCCCATTCAATTCCAAAAATGTGAAACCCTGTATCGAATCTGTCATTTATTAATTCATAAGTTTTTGTAACCGGATTTCCACCTGAATATCCAGGTCCATGAATACTACCATGTAGCAACGTAGGTTCTTGTCCACGGTATTCCATAATGTCAATTTCTCCACATTGTGGCCATCCAACTTGATCAATATTATCTCCCAAAAGCCAAAATGCTGGCCAGATTCCTTGTCCATAAGGAACTTTAATTCTAGCTTCAAATCTTCCGTATTTTTGATCGAATTTTCCTTTTGTTAAAATTCTAGCAGAAGTATAGCTTGATCCTTGATAGTCTTCTTGGTTGGCTGTGATTAAAAGTTTTCCGTTTTGAACAGAAATGTTATCATTTCTATCCGTATAATATTGCAGTTCATTGTTTCCCCAACCATTATCTCCGGTTCCAATTTCGTAGCTCCAAAGAGATTCGTCAAGTACACCATCGGTATCAAATTCATCTTGCATCACAAGTTGTTTGAATTGAGCAACAGTTTGCGTTTCATCAGTATCACAGCTAGTGACAACTAAAACAGGCAATACTAGGTAAAGAGACATTAAGATTGTCGTTTTTACTTGCATCTTGTATTTATTAATATTATTCATGTTTTTGTGTTTTAAGTTTTTTTTCCACTACAATTATTCTTTATAGAAATACATATTATCTAAATAAAGCGTATTTACATTAGACGATTTTATGTTTTCAATAATGATTAAATTAACTCCAGTCTTATCAAGAGACGTTTCTGAGGTTGGTCTAATTGGTATTTTTATAGTTTCCCATACTCCTGCCTCGAAATCAGAAGAAGAATGAACAACTGGTGCTCTTGGGTCTAATTGATAACTTTGTCCAATTCGGTTTTGTTGAAATGTAGTTTCATTATCATTTTCATTCTTAAATGTCAAAAGAAGATCAATATCCGTTGGTAACTCTTGCATTAATATATCAACACTAAAATGTGTCATTTCTGATATGTCTAAGGGAGAGGTAAGCTGAGTTCCAACAAAATTAAATTCTGTATAATTTAGTACATTCTGACCGTTAATCTGCGTTTGTTCACCTTGTGTTGTTTGGTAAGGAGCCCAATAACCATTATAATAATTTACAGGTAAGTTCGTGTATTGGTCACTAAATATTGATAGTACATTATTTTGAGTTACTGATGGTACAGGTGCAATAGGAAAAGCCCCAGCAACATTAAGGGTTAAGGATCCTTCTGCTTTTACTCCTGCTATAGAGGCTGTTATTTTTGCTGTACCAGGACCTATAATGCTTACAATACCTGCCTCGCTTACTCTAGCAACTTCAATATTAGATGAGTCAAAAGAAAAATAAGATGCTGCAGCAGTAACTGTTTGGTTAACTCCTGAAGCTAAATTAAATGTTTGTGAAAGCCCATAATTACTCATATCTATGGTGCTTCCTAAGAAGTTTGTTTCAACCTTATTTTCACCATTTAGAATTGCCGGTCTAGGTTGTGCAATATTTCCTAGTTTTTCAAATTTTAATTCGTCAATCCAAAAAGTATAACCACTTTCGTCATTTGCATTTTCTGCTCCTTCAGCATACCAGAACATTCCTTTTTCCTCAATTAATTTTGAAGCGTCTGGTATTGGAATGATGTATTTTTTCCATTGCGTGGTAATTGGCATATTTTTCATAGAAACCTGATATTTGTGATTGTTATCTGGGTTTATTCCGAAACCAATTTCATTAATATCTGCACCTTTTGTTGCTTTTGCCCAAAAAGTAAGTGCATCGTAACCAGATAAGTCTCTTGGTGCTGTACTTGGGAAAGTTGCTCCGCCATAACCTACACCAAATGCAGGGATGTCAAATCGCATAGAAGAGTTACCTTTGTAGCTTTCATTGGTGTCAACCGTAAAAGCTTCTGCGTAAGATCCTCCAAATGGGAAATAATCCAATCCGCCCATAAAACCATCAATAAAAATTTCAGGTGTATCGCTGTGTTTTGCAAAAGTAATATCGTCAGAATATTCTCTCTCGCAGCTTGTAGATATCATAAAAATGAAACCAGAAAGCAAAATTAATTTTGAGTATATATTTGTATTTTTCATCTGTATCTTTTTAATTATTTTCCAATATTGATATGTACATAGGTTCTAATTTCCCATTCGTTACCTACACCAAAGCCTACTGGACTGATAATAGGAGCATTGGCAAATTCTACTGCAGTATTAGGACTGTATCTAGGAGAATTTTTGTCTAGTGTACGCCAAGTACCTCTAATTCCGATTTGTGTACCAGGTAAAACAAACCAATCTGGTTTTCCAAGAGTTGTTGAAACGTCAAACATCGCTTGAACGGGATACGTTAAGTTGAAATCTCTGTGGTAATCAAATGGACCCCAATCATTAAGTTTTAAAGAGTGCATGAATTTTATTTTGTTGTAAATAACTCTTACATCGAATCCACCTCTTTTAATAATTCTTTCATCACTACCATTTGATTGTGCATTTCCAAGATATACATTGGCAATGATTCCTAAGTCGGGATTAACTTTTGAAACCATTCTTGAGTTCACTTCCCAAAGATCTTCTGCTGGTGTTGAGTTCGGGAAAGCAAATGAAGTACGATTTCCTAAGAATCCAATTGCAGCATCTTGTGTTGTTGGGAGATGTCTGTATACAAATCCAAGGTTCATGGCAAATATTGCATCTTCAGCTCTGTCATTATCCCATTCATACATCCAAGTTCCAGGAGTAGGGTCATAGGTTAATAATAATTCTCCAGCAGTTGTTTCTCTGTTAGATCTAACAGCAAATGGATCGTCTTGAATATTTCTTAAACGTCCTGGTGCATTTACTTCATTCGGCATTGGACCAACAATAGGTTTTTGCCATAAAAAGTTTGGTGCAATTTGAAAGTCTCCTGTAGAATAGGTGAAACCTGTCAAGAAATTTGTTTGGTTTCCACTTCCACTGTCTTTTAATTTCCATCCAGTAAATGTTTTTGTATTGTCTGCTCCACCATTTGCTACAAGTCCCATTACAGCACCTTGTGCATACCAATTGAACATTCCTTTTTGGTAAGTGATTTTTGCTTTCGCTCCCCAGTTGTCTTTCCAGTTAACTTTATCGTTATAAATCACATAGTTTCCTGCTTCTCCGGTAGTAAATTGGAATTCTCTTCCGTTTAAGGGTTGTCCTGCCCAAATTCCACCTACTTCAACCCCTATGTTTTCCAATTTTCTTTTGGCGTGAAGGGTAACTCTACGAGTTTTAGGCATTGGAATGGCAATAGATGTTATGGCAGCAGCAGCATCGTCTATATCTTCATGATACACTCCTGTAACATCAAATTTCCCAATTTTCTTAGTGTATTTTAAAAGGATTGCTGGATTTGCTCCCCACCATAATTGAGGTCCGAAAGCAGCTTTGAATCCTTTGAAAGATTTTTTTCCATCAAATTCCATCCCACTCACTTCACCGTTATAAATGTCTAAGTTTGGACCATAATTTGCTTCAGGGTACAATCCGAAAAAGTCTCCTTCATAACCCCAATGGTAATGACCTGTTCTGTAGAAACCTCTAATGTCAAAGTTTTTGGTGTTCCAAGAATATTCTGCGTTGTAAATTTGTACACGATTTGCATCAGTTATTGTTGCAGTACCGTCTTCAGTTTTTACCTCTAGAGGTCTTCCTCGGTTTTCGTAAAAAATTTCATCAATTGGATTTTTGGCAACGTTTCCAAGAATATTGAAGTTTACATTTGCGCTCATATTGGGAGCAGGATTTCCTCCAATACCAATAAAATAAGATTGCATATGATCAAATCCTAACTGATTTGGATATGACTCTTCTTCTGTATCAGCATCAGATGGAGTTGTTAGTAAAGACCCTCCTGTGTTGAAAGTGGTGAATTTTGCTTGTAAATTGCTAACTCTAATTTTACTTGAATTTCCGTTAATCGCTGCTTTGTCTCCTCTTGCTTTTAAAACAGCATCCATTAACTGGATGTTTTTAAAATAATTTTGAACAAAATCTAAAGTTACTCCTTCATCATATGGGTTTAAGTTATGCGCTTCTTTTAATGCATAATAGGCAGCACGAGGATATAAGTCATACAATCCTCTTGCATTCGTTGGTCCTTTGGCACAAATACCAAACCACTCCTCATTCATGTTGTTTTCGTTTCCTTCAAGGTCTAAGTAGTATCCTCCATTTGACCAAGAGGCATTGTTGTCATGAACATCTAAATTTTTAGTTTGTCCATATTTCCACCATCCATCACTAAATTGGAAAGTAAAACCTCCAATTGAATTGTTTGCTTTTCCAAGTCCGGCTGCATTTTGATAAATATCTTTCCAGTTTTCAACCATATAAAAAGCTTGAGATTTTTGGTCCTCAGCATTTTCAATAGCATTGAATGCATCAGCTCCAAACTCGGTAAACATAATTGGTTTGTTTAATTTTTCTTTAACAACTTCAAAAGCATTTCCAAAGGATACTCCACGATACATATTTGTCCCATAGATATCGACGTCTTTACATTCTTCAGCAACAATATCAATAAATAGTACATCACCGTTACAAATTGCAACAGGCAAATTTGAGTTGATGTTTTTCATAGCAATAGCAGCATCGTTCATCAATCGATACATTGGTCTACCACGTTTTTCTCCGATAAATCTTTTTTCTTCTTCATCATCTGGGAAATCTTCGGTTTCAGCTCCAGCCCAAAAAAGACCGTAGTTGTTTTCGTTCCCTAATAAATACATTAACAGTCCAGGAGTATTTTTATACTGGTTGGCCATTTTTGTTACTTCTTCTAAAAGTAATTTTTTAGTGGCTGGTCTTCTGTAATCTGTAACAGCAACCCAAGCCCCATTTATGGTTAATCCATATCTACCAAAGGAGTGATTCAACATTGTGTAAATACCGTACTTTTCATAGATATATTTTATCCATTTAGGTTGAATCCCTGTATACATTCTAATGGTGTTGACTCCCATGTTTTTTAGTAATCCCATTTCTGCATCAAGAGCTGCTTTAATGACATCGTCTGATTGATTCCATAGACTGTAGGAGAAATTCGTTCCAATTGGAAAATAATCCCAGTTCATACCGTTGATCATAAAATCTTTTCCATTGACGACTAATTTCATTCCATCGTCATTATCTGACACTTCCACTTTTGATTGTGCAAAAGCAGATAACGTTAGAAAGAGAAATACGATTCTTAGAAAATTGTTTTTCATCATTTAATTGTTTTTGGTTGGTTTATATTTAGTTATTTAAGGTTTTTTCCTTGTGTTCTTTTTTGAGCAATGAGAAAGAAAAATAGGTGTTGCTATGTTTCTTTCTTGAAATCTTTTCTAAATTACGAATGTTAAGTAAATAATTGCTAAAAAACACCTATACAACAGCACTACAAAATATTATTTTTTTGATAATCTGCTATTTTTCCTGTGATTTAGAGTGTTTTATACTTGTTTTATTATTTGTTTGTTGAATACAAGAAAAAATTCATATAAATGTATTTTGTGTTTGTATGGGTCTTGTATGAGAATTTTTCTGTTAAATTTTTAGTGAATTTTGGTTAAAAAATTCGTTTAATTTGAAAAGCTTCTTAAAATATAGAACCTGTAAATTAAAATGTATGTTTTTGTCATTTATAATGAAAACTAAAACTTCATTTATTGGTAAATTCTTACATAGTCAATTTGCATTGCATCTTCTGAAAAACTGGCAGAGATACTAGGTTCGATTGCGATGTTTAATAGTAAATATTGTTCTGCATCGTAAGGCCAAGTATTGGCATCTTTTATTTCTGGGTTGTATGTATAATGAACATTGCCATCAACACTAAAAATCATTCGTTCTGAATTCCAATCTAATTCGTAGATGTGAAATTCACTTGAGACTGTTGTTATAGTTTGTCCTCCGTGATTAATTGTTCCTCCAAAGCTAGAAGGAGTATGCATTGCGCTTTGAACAAAATTTTGATTGCTTCCCCAATGTTCCATAATGTCAATTTCTCCACAAGCTGGCCAGTTGGTAGTTCCGAAGTCTTTTGCCCAATACCCTCCAGATTCCGCAATGTTCTTGCCTAATGTCCATATTGCTGGCCAAGTTCCAACTCCTTTAGGTAGTTTTGCGCGGATTTTAACTTTTCCGTATTTAAAAGCGAATTTTGAATTTAGCCTAGCTGAGGTATATTGTTTTGTATGTCCTTGATCTGTAAATGTTTCTTTTTTTGCGACAATATTTAAGATCCCGCTAGTTATATTTGAGTTCTCCAAGCGGTTTGTATAATGTTGTACTTCTCCGTTGTACCAACTTCCTCCGGCAGGTAATTTAGTTTGGTGAAACCATTTAGTAGCGTCTATTGGACCATCGTTATTAAATTCGTCAGACCAAATTAAGCCTTCTTCTGTTGGCTCATTTTCAATTGGCTCATTGATAGTGTTGCCTTTGAGAATGGATATTTTTCTAAAATGACTGATGGATTCTCCTGATATTGAGTAGGCAAAAACAGTAATAGTGTAATTATTTACTCCTTCTGTTGTATATTCATGAGCTGCAATTCCGGTTTCGTTTTCAACTACTGAGCTATCTCCAAATGTTATTTTATAAGAAGTTGCATTAGTTGCACTTGTCGTAACTTTTATTTTTCCAGAGCCATCTCCATTAGGATTGTTGTTGTCTTTACCTTGAATTTCTATAGTTAGAACTAGACTTGAAGGTGCGGTTTCCATTTGTTCAATTTCCTCATTTTGGCTAGATGAACATGAAAAAAAAGTGGATATACTAATTAAAAGTACTAGTGTCCTTATTTTTTGGTTTAAATATTTCATAAGAATAAGTTTTTGGTTTTTACCATTTTAAAATGAATAGAACACAATTTTTATGATTTAACTATTCTTTGGTTTGGTGTGTTGTAAATTTAGCAGGTGAAACTAGTTTTACATAATTTTAAGCCTTTACATAGACTTAGCATGGCAAAAATAATTGGTCATGTTTTCTTGAAAGACAGAGAATGTCGTATAAATGGGCGATACAATATTTTCAATACATCAATTTTTATTTATTTGAAAAGAGCTATTTCTTAACGAAGAACAATAGTGTTAAGTTATTGTAGAATTATTCAATACTTATATTTCAAGGATATGATGAATTAAATTGTCTTTAGATTCTAGATTCATTTTTTTTCTAAGTCTATAGCGTTTTATTTCAACACTTTTGTGCGAAATATTTAATAAAGGAGCAATTTCTTTAGAAGATAAGTTCAATCTTAAATATGCACAAAGTCTTAAATCGTTTGGAGTTAATGAAGGGTGTTTCTCCTTGACTTTTTTCAGGAAGTCTTTGTCGGCATTGTTAAAAGCTTCTTGGAAGTATTCCCAGTCACTTGTGTGGTTTAAGTTTTTGTCAATAATTTTAATTACTGGTTTTACCAATTCATTGTTTTTAACCTCTGAGAGTTCTTTTTTTATGGTGTTTAAGAATTCATTTTTCTTTATAATACTCATAGTCGAGGCTGCTAGTTCTCTGTTTTTACTGTCAATGTCATCTCGTAATTTGTCATTTCTGAATTTCATTATTTGACGTTCGTTTTCCAGTTGAATTCTTTCAAGTTCTCTTTCTTTTTTGTCGAGTATGCTCTTTTTTTGTTTTTTGTAGTATTGTTTGTAAATAGTATGAATACTTAAAAATAAGATCACTAATACAAAGGCATAGACGCCTAGCATTTTATTGGATAAGTACCAAGGTCTATCGATACTAAATTTTAAGCTTGCAGTATTTTTTGAGAGTTTATTTCCTGTTTTGGCTCTTACCATAAATGTATAGTCACCAAAGGGTAAATTTTCAAAGCTAGCTTCCGCTGTGTTTTGCCATTTACTCCATTTTTCGTAAAAACCTTGTAGTTTGTATTGGTATAATATTTCCTCGTGTTTATTGTAATTGGGCACACTATAAGAAAATTTTAGATGATTTTCTGTAGCGTTTAGGAGAAGCTTTTCAGATAGTTTGAGCGGGGTTAATTCGTGATCTAATTTGTAAAAATCATTTATTTGTATATGGAGTTCATCAGTATTAAATTTATCAAGATTCATGATTAAGTATCCTGTTGAGTTTCCGAATAAATAATTTTGATCTTTTAAATGTGTAATGCTTTCAAATCCAGCAAAATCTCTTCTAGTTGAAGCCGGGAAAGATATCTTATTAAATTGTGGTATATTATTGAGGTTTCCAGGAGTAAAATAGCCAATGCTTTCCTTTGTGAATACCCATAATTTGTTGTCTGTTTTTATTAATTTCCCAGAGATGTAGCTTTCGTTTTTTAAAACATTTTTAGTGTATAATGAGTCTTTAAAAAAGGAGTTTTTAGATTTGTTGTATTTGTAAATTCCGTCTGAATAGAAGTAGAGTATATCATTGTTATAGCTAACAATACTTGACTTATGACCTTTGGGAATGGTTTTTAGTTTGGTTGTTTCTGTTTTTTCATAAAGTTCGTCAATAGTTACTTCAAAAATTCCTTTTAAATCATGACTGATGAGTATTTTATTTGGATTTAAAAACTCAAAATATCTACTAGAGTATTTGAAACCTTTAATTCGATTTTTAAAACGCCATTGATTTTCTTTTTTTTCTAAAATTGTTAAACCATCATAATTTCCTTGAAGAATTAAAGAATCTGATGCGGGTATTTTTTTTAAATCCCAGGCTCCAGCAATGTTAGAGATTTTTTCAACACTTGCTCCGTTTATGATAAATGTTCCTAGGTTGTGTCCACAAAACAAGGTGTTTTCTATTTTTTTTAAACACCATACTTGACCTTCAGTTCCTGTTATTAATTCAAATGGAGATTCAGAATTTATGGGTTTATAAAACAATCCTTGGTTGGTTCCTAAGTATAATAGTTCGTTGTTGATAGCTGATGCATAGACGGTACCTAGTTTACCAAAAGGGTCGTTGTATACCTTGATAGGAGAGTTTAAATTTATAACACTAATGCCATTGTCTAACCCTAGCCATATGTTATTTTCAACGTCCTCAAAAATGGTTAACACGGTATTGTTGTTTAGTCCTTTTTCTTGGTTGATATTAGATAGGATTCTTCCTTTTGCATCTACATGATAAAGTCCGTTTGCAATGGTTCCTAGCAGGAAGCTGCCATCTTTTTTTTGATGACTGCTGTATATGCTTACTGATGAAAATAGATTTTCATTAGGAGTTCTCCATTTTAATATTTTTCCATCAGGGTTCAATTCGAAAAAGCCATGTTCTTGTGTTAGAATTAGGTTTTTTTTACCAATATCAAAAATGTCAACGATAATATTTTCTTTAACAATTTTGTTGTTTGTTAATAAGATTGGTTTTCCGTTTTCTATTTTGTATAGTCCGTCATTTGTTTTTTGGAAAAAAATATGACCATTAACATTAAATGCTTTTTGTAAAACAGTTTCAGAATTGATAATTTTGAATGTCTCTTTGATTGCATCATAAATATAAATTCTATTTAAAGATTGAAATAATATCCAATGTTTAAACTTTAAAATGTTCCAAAATTCTTCGTCCTCTAGTATTTGGGCTTCAATTTTTTTACTTAAAGATGTATATTCAAGTATTCCAAAGTTATTTTTTTTCCAAACACCAAATTCATTATGTGACCCAGAATAGATTAGAGAGTCAATCGAATATACAGATCGTATGATACTATTGTTTGGGGATGGAGATAATTTCCAGCGAGCACCGTTATACTCTAAAAGTCCTTTGTTGTTTCCAACAATAATATGTTTGTCTTCAGTTTGTGTAATGGACCAGTTTTGGTTTTCTGCTTCGTAGTGGTTAGAAGTAAAGTTTTGAACAGGAGGTATCTCTTGAGCACTTAATCTAATAAAACTGTAGATAAAAAGAAGGGAATATATGAAAGTGTTTTTTTTCAAGGATTGGTTATTTAAAGTTAGTTTATGTGCTGAGTTTGTTGGTTCCTTAAATGTAGTAATTTTAAAATGAATGTAGTGTCAAAAACTATAATGTAGTGTTTTTGTATAGTTTTTTGTGTTGCTGTTTATGATGCTTTTTTGTTTTTGAGAAGAAAATTGGATTGTGTTTTTAAGAGAAAAAGTATTTGAATAACACAACTTTTGGTTCTGATGTTTTTGTTGTATGTGGATAGAGTTTATTAACTAAAAAGGGTTCGTACTTATTTTAGGGGACTGATAATTGTCATTCTTATAAGGGAATAGTCGTTGTAACTTGAGATAAATTTAACAATCAATCCTAGAAGGTTGAGGTGTCCTATTTTCAATTTTTTAGGTTTTTAATTCAAATATTATGGAAGATCTATTAAAAAAACAAAATGAGAGTCTAGAACAGTATGGAATTAAAGAGGCAATTGTTCATTGGAATCTCTCTCCTGAAGTACTTCAAAAAATCACTCTTGAAAAGGGAATGGGTAAAGAAACTTTAAATGGAACGTTGGCAGTTAATACAGGAAAATTTACAGGGAGGTCTCCTCAAGATCGTTATTTGGTAAAAGATGACTATACTACAGATAAAGTCTGGTGGGGAAAAGTAAATAAACCTTTTGCACCAGATAAGTTTGACGTATTGCAAGAAGCCCTTGTTGCTTATTTATCAGGTAAAGAAATATTTGCAAGGGATGGTTTTGTTTGTGCGGACCCAAAATACAGGATGAATGTTCGGACAGTAACGGAATACCCTTGGTCAAATTTATTTGTAGACAATATGTTTCTTAGGTTGGAAGAATTTGAGAAAGAAAATTTTAAAGAAGAATGGTTGGTATTGTGCGCACCCGGATTTGAAGCTAACCCGGATGTTCATGGTACTAGACAAGGAAATTTTTCCATTATAAATTTCACGAAAAAGATTGCTTTAATAGGTGGGTCTGCTTATACAGGAGAAATGAAAAAAGGAATTTTTTCTGCGTTAAATATGATATTACCAATTGAAAAAAATGTGTTACCAATGCACTGTTCTGCAAATGTTGGAGAAGCTGGTGATACGGCTATATTTTTTGGGTTATCTGGAACAGGGAAAACTACTTTGTCGGCAGATCCTAGTCGTAAATTAATTGGTGATGATGAACATGGCTGGACTTCTGAAAATAATATTTTTAATTTTGAAGGAGGTTGTTATGCTAAGGTTATTGATTTAAGTGAGAAAAAAGAACCAGATATTTTTAGAGCGATTAGACCAGGTGCTTTGTTGGAGAATGTTGTATTCAAAGAAAATGGAGAAATTGATTATATGGATTCATCAATTACTCAAAACACACGAGTAAGTTATCCAATTGAGCATATTGATAATATTGCAGTTCCTTCTTATGCAAATAACCCAACTAATATTTTCTTTTTAACCTGTGATGCTTTTGGTGTATTGCCTCCCGTATCTAAATTAACACCAGGTCAAGCTGCTTATCATTTCATATCGGGTTATACAGCTAAAGTTGCTGGTACAGAGGCGGGGGTTACAGAGCCAGTGCCTTCATTTTCAGCTTGTTTTGGGTCACCGTTTATGCCATTGCATCCAGCGGTATACGCTGAAATGTTGAGTAAAAAAATGCAAGAAGCAGGTGTAAATGTATGGTTAATTAACACAGGATGGAGCGGAGGTCCCTATGGAACAGGTTCTCGTATTAAATTAAAATATACAAGAGCTATGATTACCGCTATTCTTAAAGGAGATTTAGATAAGATAGATTATGATCAACATCCAATCTTTGGATTTTATATGCCTAGATATTGTCCTAATGTACCCACAGAAATTTTGGATCCCATGAATACTTGGTTGCAAAAAGGAGCTTATATTAGTAAATCGATACAACTGGCGCATTCATTTCATTTGAACTTTGAGAAATTTGCAGAACAAGCTTCGGATGAAATTTATGAAGGAGGTCCACTAATTGATGAGCACCATCATTTAGAACATGTATAATTGCTTAAAGGATTTAATTTGAAAAAGGCTGTCCGTAAAGGCAGCCTTTTTTGTTTTAGCTTTGTAAAAAATATATTTTGCAGATACCCGAATTACATACAAGAAAAATTATTCATGTTGATATGGATGCTTTTTTTGCTTCTGTTGAGCAATTAGATAATCCTGATTTAAGAGGGAAGCCTATTGCTGTAAGTGGAGGTGAAATACGAGGTGTTGTTTCTGCCGCGAGCTATGAGGCAAGGAAATTTGGTGTTAAATCGGCAATGCCAGGTGTTTTGGCTAAGAAATTATGCCCAGAATTAATTTTTGTTCCTTCCAATTTTGCTAGATACAAAGAGATTTCAGCTCAGATAAAAAAAATATTTTTTGAGTATACGGATTTAGTTGAGCCGCTTTCTTTAGATGAAGCCTATTTGGATGTAACTAAAAATAAAAAGAACAATCCGTCTGCAACCTTAATAGCCCAAGAAATTAGACAACGAATATTTGACGAGGTGGGTTTAACGGCTTCTGCTGGAATTTCTGTGAATAAATTTGTTGCCAAAATTGCTACGGATATAAATAAACCTAACGGGCAAAAAACTATTCCACAAGAAGAAATTTTAGATTTTTTGGAAGAACTGGCTATTGAAAAATTTTATGGAATAGGGAAAGTCACTCAAAAGAAAATGTATAGTTTGGGTATTTTTACAGGAAAGGATTTAAAACAGAAATCAGAAGGTTTTTTATTGGAGCATTTTAAAAGTTCAGGAACCTATTATTACAATATTGTAAGAGGAGTTTATACTAGTGAGGTGAAATCACATAGAGTTAGGAAGTCAGTTGCAGCAGAACATACCTTTGCTGAAAATTTAACTTCTGAGATTTATATGCTTGAGAAACTAGAAAAAATTGCTGAAGAACTGGAAAAACGTTTGTTAAAAACAAACGTTGCTGCAAAAACGATAACTTTAAAAATTAAATATAGCGACTTTACACAGCAAACAAGAAGTAGAACTTTGCCTTATTTTGTAAAAGAAAAATCGATGTTGTTAGAAGTGGTTAAAGATTTATTGTTTCAAGATAAAATGAATAATTCTGTTCGATTGTTGGGAATTTCGGTAACCAATTTGAACATCAATACTAAGAAAAAAGTAAAAATAATGGATGTTCAATTAAAATTTGATTTTTAGTAATTTCGTTTAAAATTCAATCTTGCCAAATGACCAATAAAGCCTTAAAAGAAACCCTGTATAATAATTGTAAAGAGTTTATAGAAAAGAAGCTACAGACGATAGAAAATGCAATTAAATCTAACCAAGAGGACTTAAATTCTGAAACGAAAAGTTCTGCAGGAGATAAGCATGAAACAGGAAGAGCTATGTTGCAATTAGAAATGGAAAAATCTGGGCAGCAACTGAAAGAAGTTCAGGAAATGAAATTGTTGTTAGAGCGTGTAAATATGGAAGAAAACTCGGAAGTGATTCGTTTAGGTTCTGTCGTGAAAACTAATTTCGCTAATTATTTTATTGCGATTAGTTCGGGTAAAATTTCTTTTGAAGGAGAAGATTATTATGCCATATCACCAAGTGCTCCTATTGGAAAGCAGTTGTTAGGTAAAAAAAATAAGGAAAAGTTTATGTTTCAAGGAAGAAATTTTTCTATTGAGTCCTTGTTTTAAAAAAAAGACCTAACAAGTTTAATTACTGGTTAGGTCTAGGCTTATTATTTTTAATGTTTATTTAGAAACACTTCTTTATCACTTTTTTCATTACAGAATAAGAAGTTGATGCTCCAGGAGAAGCACCTAATAATGCAGCAATAGATTTGTCTTTAGAAATAATTATTTCTGTTCCAAACTCTAATTTTCCAAAGCCTTTTTTATCTTTTTTAATAATTTGAACTCTTTGTCCAGCAACTACCAATTTCCAATCATCATCATTGGCTTCAGGATAAAATTCTCGAAGCATTTCCATGCGGTCTTTAAAACTCAAACTAACTTGTTTGATTAGGTAGGTTATTAACGGAAGGTTTTTATACCCTGCTCCTAAAAGACTCATAATATTGTCAAACTCTACCGATTTTGGTAGGTCGAACATAGAGCCATGTTTTAAGAATTTTGTTGTAAAGCCAGCATAAGGTCCAAATAATAATTCTTTACGACCATTAATGATTCTAGTGTCCATATGAGGAACAGACATGGGAGGTGATCCTTTTTTTGCTTTTCCGTATACTTTAGCTTCATGGCGCTCAATAATTTCTGGATTTGTACAACGTAGCCATAAACCGCTAATAGGGAAGCCACCATAGCCTCGAGCTTCTTTTATACCCGATTTTTCTAGTAAAGATAAAGCACCACCACCAGCACCAATAAATAAATAATTAGCTACTAATTTCCAGTGCTTACCAATACTTTGCCCTTTTATAGTTAACAACCAACGCTTGTTGTCTGTTTTTTGAAGATTGTAAACATTGCTTCTGTTTAAGAGCACAACATTTTCTTGTTTAGATAAAAATCTAAATATTTGTTCAGCAATTTCTCCAAAGTTTACATCGTAGCCTTCTTCAACATATGTTGCTGCAACATGTTGTTTTTTGTTTCTTCCTTCCATCATTAATGGAAGCCATTTTTGAATTTCTTCGTAGTCCTTGGTAAAAATCATTTCTTTGAAGTAAGAAATTTCTTTTAAGGCATTGTATCTTTTTTCTAAATAATTGCTGTTAGTTTTACCCTCTACAAAGCTAATGTGGGGAACTTTAGAAATACATTTTTTGATATTGTGGATATATCCTTTTTCGGCACAGTCTTTCCAAAACTGTAAAGTTTCCTCAAATTGCTCAGCTGTTTTTACGGCTTTGCTTGTGTCTACCTGACCATTTTTTTCTGGTGTATAATTTAATTCACAATTTCCAGCATGTCCTGTTCCTGCATTATTCCAAGCTTCAGAACTTTCTTCTGCCATTTTTGGAAGTTTTTCAATGATAGTTATTTTTTTACCAGGAAATTTTTCGAAGAGCATTATTGCCAATGTAGCACTCATGATACCTCCTCCAATTAATACAAATTCCGAATGTTTTATTGCTTTTGCTTTATTCATAATTGAGAACTAAAAGATTCTAATTTTTAGGCTGCAAAGATAGTTTATTATACTGATAAATATCATATTTGTGACCTGTAAGATTGTGGTAATTTTACGACTGAAGTCTAAATTAAAAAGACAAAAAAATGACAGAATTATTGACAAAAGAATCTTTTTTTGAAAAGGTTTTTAATTATGAAGAAAGTAAAGATTGGAATTTCAAAGGTGAAATACCTTGTATTATAGATTTTTACGCAGATTGGTGTGGACCTTGTAAATCTATAGCTCCTGTTTTAGAGTTGTTAAGTGATGAGTATGAAGGAAAAATAAATATTTATAAAGTAGATACAGAAGCGGAGCAAGAGCTATCAGGTGCTTTTGGTATTAGAAGTATTCCGTCTATGTTATTTTGCCCTGTTGGTGCTGAGCCTCAAATGGCGCAAGGGGCATTACCGAAGCAAGAATTGGAAAGATTGATTAAAGATGTTTTGGGAGTAGAAAAATAACTTCAAAAAATAGGGACTAGAAAAAGAGCGGAATTTATTGCGCTCTTTTTGTTTTTACTACGGGATAGATAGATTAAATTTTCTTAGGGGTTTTTACATTCCATATTTTTAAAGTTGCTAAAAAAAATTGTTTGATTTTAAGTTTGACATTGTTCGTAACGATAAATGTTGCTTCACAAAAAAATGCAATACAAGAAAATCCGTTTTTAAACTATAATTTGAATGTAACGTTTAGAAATGGAGATGAAGTTTCTTATAGAAAAGGAAACCAAATAGCGGCTAGTGATGATATGAAAACTGGTAAATCCGCTATGTTTGATGGCATGATAGGTAAGCTTAGTCTTAAAAAATTAGATAAAAAAGCTTAACGGTTACTTAGAGTATAAAATAAAATAGTCACAATAAAATTTTGTGTTTTTAAAGAATAAGATATAAAAGATGTTAAAAAAACAATAAATATTTTATTTTTTTTCCACCCATTTAGCAACTTTTTATGTCTTAACTATAGTTGCCTCCTAAGGCGGTGTAATATTTTATTAATTAATCAATTTTATTATGAAACAAAATTCCACAATTTTTGGATACGTAGCGACGTTGTTATGTGTCTTATTTTTTCAATTTTCTAGTGCACAAAAGGTGACGGTATCTGACTCTACACCAGGGGCTCTTTCGGATTATACGTTTACGTATACTTTAACAAAAGCATATCCAGCAAACCAAAATTCTTTTTTTAATTTTAATGTTGACCCTAGTAAAAATAGCGCTTATGTTACAAATGCACCAACACCAGCAGGCCCTTATCCTACTAAACTTCCAGTTTCTTTAACAGCAGATGAGGTTGTTGTAAAAGTTAATGGTGTTGTGAAAACATTAACTACAGATTATACAGTAGCTTTTAGTAACAGTTTTGGAGAGAACTATAAGGTAAGTATAACTTCTACAACCGATTTATCAATTGGAGACGAAATGGAAGTAACACTTAAAAATGTGTTTAATAATCCTTTAGGTGCAGCAGAATACTTGCTTACTTGGGGAACTTTCCATGCCGCAGCACCTACAGAAGATTTACCTTATGGTGTTGTTGAAACTTTTGAGGCTACTTATCAAAATGCTATA
>JBHOTE010000024.1:0-31445 GCA_042584125.1 Bacteroidota bacterium | reverse complement strand
CTAATATTTTTCTATTTACAAGTGATATGCAAGAAGGGTGGGGGGTAGTTTTAAATGAAGCAATGAGTAATTGCTGTGCCATAGTTGCCTCAAACAAAATTGGTGCTGTTCCTTTTTTAATTAAACATAAAGAAAATGGCTTAGTTTTTAAATCAAAAAGTTTGAAATCATTAGTGTTCAATGTTGAACTACTAATGAATGATGAAATATTAAGAAATAAGTATTCAAAAAATGCCGCTGAGACTATATCCAAAGATTGGAGTGCATACACTGCTTCAAAAAATTTAATTTCACTTTTTGAGGCTACTTTATCTAAAAAACACGTTAATTTAACTGGACCTTGTAGTAAAAATTAATTATTTGATGAACATTGTTATTGCAAATACTCAGGAATTTAACCCTAGAATAGGTGGGGTGGAAAACGTATCAAATATACTTGCTGAAGAATTAATAAAAAAAGGATTTAATATTTACTTTATAGCCTGTTTTAAATCTAATTATTCTGAACAATATATAACTCAGGCTCAACAATATTTTCTTCCCAACAATAAGGAAATATTATGTGAAGAAAATGTTAATTATTTTAAATTTTTTTTAAATGAAAGAAGTATTGATATTGTTCTAAATCAAGCGGGGAATATACTTGATTTTTCTGTTTTATGTTCAAAATCAATAAAACACACTAGGATTAAATTAGTTTCTGAAATTCATATAGATCCGTTGTATAGATTACAAGATTTAAAAGATTTTGGGCATTCAATTATTAAGAAAAATTCCCCCTTAATATTTTTACTTAAAAGTATAAGATACCCATTGTATTATTTTAAGATAAGGGAAAAAGAAAAAAAAATAAATAAAGAAGTTTCTAGTTTTAGTGATGTAGTTGTTTTGTTATCAGAATATTATGTAAAACCTTTTTTGAAATTAACCAATTGTAAGAAAGAAAAAATTGTTGTCATTCCGAACCCAAGTAATGGTATAATAGATAATGAAATTAAAAAAAAGAAAAAGCAGTTATTATATGTAGGAAGGATTATTTTTGAACATAAAAGAACAGATAGAGTTATTGAAATATGGGAAAAATTATGTTTAGAATTTGATGACTGGGAATTAGTAATTGCAGGTGATGGTCCAATTTTAAATGAATTAAAAGAATATGTTAAAACTAAAAAGATACCTAGGATAAAATTTTTAGGTTTTTGTAACCCATCTAAACATTACAAAGATTCTGAAATTATTTGTATGACTTCTAATTTTGAAGGATTACCAATGGTTTTAATTGAAGGGTTAAAATATAATTGCATACCCATATCTTTTGATAGTTTTTTAAGTGTTTACGATGTAGTTGGTGAATTAAATAAAGATTTGGTTGTTGACTCTTTTAGCATTAAAGAATATGTTCAAAAATTAAGAGTTTTGATGGATAGTTCTGAAAAAAGAGAGCAAACTAGAAATTCATTAAATGCCAATATTGATAAATTTAACCTTGATGTTATTATAAATCAATGGTTTTCATTATTTAAAAATTTATTATGAAAATACTATGGATAGTTAATACGGTTTTCCCTGATTTAGCACAAATTTTAAATAAAGAAATACCGATTGGTGGTGGTTGGATGTATGGTATGGCCAAAAAAATGGCAAGTAGGCCGGATATTCAATTAGGAATAGCAAGTGTGCATGAAGATGATTTTTTGTTAGAAGAAAAAGTTAACGGTGTTTCATATTTTTTATTACCCAACAAAAGCAAAGTAAGGTATGATAAAAAGTTAGAGGACTATTGGGAATCAGTTTGTGATAGATTTAATCCAGATATTATTCATATACATGGGTCCGAATATGCACATGGTTTGGCTTGCTTGGTTATTCGACCTAATTTAAATTTTGTAATCTCAATACAAGGGATTATAGGGCCGTCTTCTCGGTATTTTCTTGGAGGAATGAGTTTTACAGAAATTTTTAAAAGCTTAACTTTTAGAGATCTTGTTACTTTAGATACATTATTGCAACAAAAGTTTTCTTTTATTAAAAGAAGTAAGTATGAAGTAAAATATTTCACTAATATAGCGAATGTAATTGGAAGGACAGATTGGGATTTTGCCCATTCAAAATATGTAGGCTCTACTATTAATTATCATTTTTGTAATGAAACTTTAAGAGATGGTTTTTATAAAGCGGTTAAATGGGATTTAAATAAAGTTGACAGGTATTCAATTTTTTTAAGTCAAGCTAATTACCCTTTAAAAGGTGCTCATAATATTATAAAAGCAGCAGCTAAACTTGTTACAAAGTATCCTTCCTTAAAAATAAAGATAGGTGGTCACAAAATTAATCGATGTAAGTCAATAAAAGATAAATTAAAGCTTAAAGGCTATGGTAAATTTTTAAATCAATTAATTAAATTACATGATTTAGAAAATAACGTTGAATTTTTAGGTCTTTTAAATGAAAGTCAAATGATTGCACAATATCAAAAAGCACATGTATTTATATGCCCTTCAAGTATTGAAAATAGTCCTAATTCGTTGGGTGAAGCGCAAATAATAGGGACTCCTGTTATAGCTTCTTTTGTTGGTGGTGTTGCAAATATGGTGGAACACAATGTTACAGGTTTATTGTATCGGTTTGAAGAAGTTGAAATGTTAAGTAATTGGGTAAGTTCTATTTTTAATAATGCTAAACTAGCACAGACATTATCTGAAAATTCAATTAAGGTGGCTGAAAAAAGGCATGATAGAGATGAAAATTTAAGTAAAATGATTAGTATTTATAATAAAATTGTTGATTAAAGATGAATTTAAAAAAGGTTTTTATAGCATTGTTTAGTTTCAGTAAATGGAATTTATATGTTTCCTTCCTATATTTAAAATTGTTTAAATTAAATTATTGGAAAAAAAAAGGCATTTGCATACCAACAAGCAACATGTTTATTGGTGTTCCAATTATAACAAAAATGAAAAACTCTTTTATTGACATTGGTGAACAATGTTTATTTATATCTAATCAAAAATATACAGCATTAGGTGTTGCGCACAAAATTATTATTAGAACTTTAAAAGAAGGAGCACATGTTATAATTGGTGATAAAGTAAGGATGAGTGGAACTACAATTTGTTGTATGTCAAAAGTTACAATTGGTAATAGATGTGTTATTGGAGCAGATGTGATAATTGCTGATACAGATTTTCATGCCTTAAATCCAGATCTAAGGTCAAGCCCAGAAGATAGTGAAAATGCATTTTCAAGTTCTGTTCATATTGGTGATGATGTTTTTATTGGTGGGCGTACAATAATTTTGAAAGGGGTTACGTTAGGCAATTCAGTTATTATAGGTGCGGGAAGTGTAGTTACCAAAAGCTTTGAGTCAAACTCAATAATTGCAGGCAATCCTGCAAAATTAATAAAAAAACAATTATACTAAATAAAAGGAGTTATGAAAATTGCAATATTATTAACCTGCTTTAATAGAAAAGAGTTTACGTTAAAGTGTTTAAATAATCTTTATCTAGCCTATAATGAATCTGTTAATAAGTTTCAGATGGACGTTTATTTAACAGATGATGGTTCTACGGATGGAACTTCTTTAGCGGTTTTGAAAGCATACCCTAATATTAATGTTTTAAGTGGTACTGGTAATCTATATTGGGCTGGTGGTATGAGAAATTCTTGGAGGGAAGCAAAAAAGATACAATATGATTGTTATTTTTTACTGAATGATGATACTTTTATAAAAGAAAGCCTTTTTAATGAGATGTTTTTGGGTTACACATTTTGTAATGATACTTTTGGAGAAAATGGAATATTAGTTGGGTCTACAAAAGATAATGAGTCTCTTGAAAGAACTTATGGCGGAAGTACTGTGATAAATAAATTTAAAGGAACTTTTAACAAGATTACACCTAACAATACATACCAATCTTGTGAGTTAGGGAATGCTAATATAATGTTTGTGCATAGTGATGTTGTATCTAAAATAGGAATCTTATCGGACCAATATTGTCATGGTGTTGCAGACTATGATTATACTTTAAGGGCTGTTGAAAATAAAATACCTGTTTTAATTATGCCTAATTATGTAGGAGAATGTAAAGGAGCAGATGTTGATAAAAATGAAGTTTTATTAAATAAAAAATCTATTAAAGATAGGTATGTGTATTTAAATTCACCAATTGGTTTAGCTTTTTCTGATACTTTAAAATATCAAAAAAGGTTTTATCCAAAACGATATATACTTGTTTTTCTTACAGGATATTTTAAAGTCTTTTTTCCAAGATTATATGTTTTTTTTAATAACAAGCTTCGTTAAATATAAATATTCTGAAGGAATAAAAACAACACCTCACAATCTAGAAATATTAGAAAAAGGAATTATAATGGCGAATCATCAGTCTATGTTTTTTAATAGAATAAATCTTAAAGGGGAGTTAATTTATAGTTTAAAATATCCAATTTATGGAGACTATGAATTGGTTAATAGAATTTTTATGCTTTTTGGAAAGGATTCTTTCTTTTATGTAAATACTGCTATTGCAATTTATGCTGGTGGAGGTATTTCTTCTGTAATAAGTTCTCAAAAAAGAAAGGATAAGTTGAAAATCGTTTATAATTCATATGGAATTAGTGGTGTTATAAAAGCCTTGTTTTATTCTAAATTTAAAAGCTAAAAATAGTTAAGAATGAATAAATGGATTTACATGATAACTGCTGCTTTATTACTTAATTCTGAAGTTTTATAAAATGAAAAAAATATACAATTTCACAAATATCCCATCACATTATAGGTCGTTGTTGTGGAATAAATTATTGAATAATTCAGATTTTGAATTTCATTTTTTGTTTGGGAAAAACAAAGCATTACAGATTAAAGAAATAGATTTTACTAGGTCAGAATTTAAGCAGCAAGCGCATAAATTACATAAGCTAAAGAATATTTGGATTAAGGGAAAAGTATTAATCTGGCAATCTAGAGTAATTAAAAGATGTTTAGTAGACCCAATAGATGTGGCTATTTTTTTAGGAGAGTTTCAAGTACTATCTACTTGGTTTGCTGTATTGATTTGTAAAATAAGGGGCATTAAAGTAGTGTATTGGACACATGGTTTGTATGGTAATGAATCTCCTTTAAAAAAGAAGATCAGAGTTTTGTTTTATAAAACAGCAAATGAAATTCTGTTGTACGAAAGAAGAGCGAAAGACTTGTTGATTAAAGAAGGCTTAAAAGAAGAGAGTTTAAAAGTAATATTTAACTCTTTGGATTATGATGTACATAAAGAATTAAGAACTAGTGAAGGTTTAAGAACTAGTAACAAACCAAATTTTTTTATAAATAATGAGTTGCCTTATTTAATTTTTGTAGGTAGATTAACTAAAGTAAAAAAAATAGACTTATTAATACAGGCTTTAAAACAAATAAACAAAACAACTCAGAAAGTAAATTTACTAATAGTAGGTGATGGTGTAGAAAAAGAAAATTTAGAGATTTTAATAAAAGAGTTGGGTTTAGAGAGGCAAGTTCATTTATACGGAGCATGTTATAAAGAAGAGTTATTGGCTCAGTTTATTTATCATGCGACTTTGTGTGTATCTCCAGGAAATGTAGGGTTGACTGCTATACATTCTTTAAGTTTTGGGACTCCTGTATGTACACATCAAAATTATTTGAATCAAATGCCAGAAGTAGAGGTAATTGAGGAAGGATGTAACGGATGTTTTTTTGATGAAAATAATATAGAAGATTTAACTAGAGTTGTTGATAATTGGTTAGGTAACTCAGTATCGAGAGAACAAATAAGAAAACAATGTTATCAGGTTATAGATACATATTACAATCCTTATTATCAGTATAAAATAATTCAATCCTTATAAAGTCTTAAATGCAAATACACGCAACAAATATCAATGGTTTAGGAGCTTCACAGGTAGTGATTTCTTTTTTGGATGCTTATGCAAGCCGAAATAGTGCTAAAAATACTACAATCTATTTGCCTAGTACTGGTGTTTTGTCTAATTACATTCCAACACAAGGAATAGTAAAAAGGTTTTATAGAAAATCACCAAATGCAGTATCTCATAATGTTATTTTATAAAAATGGTCATTAAGTCAAAGTAAGTTCAATTAAAAATTCGCTTTTTAAAATTTTAAAAAGCCAGTTAATTTTAATAGTCAATAATTTAATAAGAGTAACATATGAATTTGATATATGATAATATTATTTTTTCCTTGCAAAAGGTTGGTGGCATATCTTTAGTTTGGAGTGAATTATTAAAAAGATTAATTAATGATGAAGGTGTAAATTTAAAATGTTTAGAATATTTTAATAAAAATTTATTCAGAGACGGGTTTGATATACCTCCTAATATGATTTTAGAAAATAAAGAAAGATTACCTTTATTTATGAGTAGATATTTAAACCCTATACAAAATAACTTTGAAGGCATCTTTCATTCTAGTTATTACAGATTTATAAAAAATAAAAAAGTTTGTAATATAACAACAGTACATGATTTTACATATGAATATTATAGGAATGGTTTGGCTAAAAAAATTCATACTTATCAGAAGAAAGCTGCAATTAATAAATCAGATAAAATTATTTGTATTTCTGAGCATACAAAGTTAGATTTGTTGAAATTTAATAATAAAATTTCTGAAACAAGGGTCGAAGTGGTTTATAATGGGGTAGATTCAATCTTTAAAATAAATAAGGACTTTGCACTCTTAAAAGATTTAATTCCGTTCTCAAGCAATGAGTATTTGTTATATGTTGGAGATAGAGTTGCTTCTTATAAGAATTTTAATATGGCAGTAGAAACAAGTCGTATGGTTAATATGCCACTTGTAATTGTTGGTGGTGGTGAGCTTACAGTACTAGAAAAATCTTTTTTAGATCAAGAGTTAAATAATAAATATTGTAGTTTAATAGGTGTATCAAATAAAATTTTAAATGTATTATACAGTAATGCTTTTTGTTTTTTGTATCCTTCACTATATGAAGGTTTTGGTTTGCCTATTGTGGAAGCTCAAAATTCAGGTTGTCCCATCATAACATCCAGTGTTTCTTCACTTCCAGAAGTTACAGGTAAAGGAGGTGTTTTAATTGATAATATTAACAGTAGCAAAATGAGTGAAGTGGTTAGGTATTTGTTAAATAATGATACGAAAAGAAATTCACTAATTTCAGATGGATTAGAAAATGGGAAACGTTTTTCATGGGATTTATGTTATAAACAAACAAAAGATATTTATAATAAAGTTATTTAAATCATGAAAATATCCATAATAACTGTTTGCTATAATAGTGCCGCCACTATTGAAAAAACTATCCAATCTGTCGCAGCACAAACATATAAAAATTTAGAATATATTGTTGTAGATGGAAATTCTAATGATGCAACCCTTTCCATTATAAAAAAATACGATTCTGTAATTACAAAATGGATATCAGAACCAGACAAAGGTTTGTATGATGCTATGAATAAGGGGATAGCCTTGGCTACAGGAGATATTGTTGGGATTTTAAATTCAGATGACACCTTTGCTACGGAAACAGTTTTAGAAGAAGTTGCCCATTTTCATGCAAACAATACCATTGACGCGTCAGTAGGGAATATTGTACAGCACAATAAGCAAGGAAAAATACTGCGAAAGTATTTAGCCAAAAACTGGCTTCCAGAAAAATTAAAAATTGGTTTCATGCCCGCACACCCAGCGATTTTCTTTAAAAGAGAGCTGTTTGAAAATTATGGAACTTATGCATTGGATTTTAAAATAGGTGCAGATTATGAATTGATTACTCGATTCTTTTTAAAAAACAAGATTTCTTGGAGATACTCAGGAATAACTACTACGGCTATGTTGATTGGAGGAGTGAGTAGTTCGGGTTATGAAAGTTATAAATTGATAACGAAAGAAATTGCAAAAGCATTAAACAGGAATAATATTGAGTTTTCGTATGCTAAAATTTTTCTAAGAGGTTTGTGGAAATTAGGAGGATTGTTTAATAAGTAAAGACGTAGACAATGATATAGACGAAAACTAAAAAAAAGCCAAAGTCCAAGTCTAAAAAAATGTTTAAAAAAAGTAAATGAAAAAAATAGCAATTACAGGAATTACTGGTTTTGTTGGGCAAAATTTAAAAAAATATATAGAAAAATCTTCTTTAGATCACCTAATAGGCGTTTCTAGAAAGAAGTCGGGAGAACAGATAAAAACCTATGAAGAATTAACCCCTCAGTTTTGGAGTCAAATAGGATCTTTTGTCCACTTAGCTGGAAAAGCACACGATTTAAAAAAGACTTCTGAAGAAAAAGACTATTTTGAAGTCAATACAGAACTCACAAAAAAACTCTTTGATCAGTTTTTAGCAAGTACATGTGAAACGTTTATTTATATGAGTTCTGTAAAAGCAGCTGCTGATGAAGTAGTAGGTTTTTTATCAGAAGAAGTTTTGCCAAACCCTGTAACGGCATACGGCAAATCGAAATTGGCTGCTGAAAATTACATTGTAAGCAAGGAACTTCCCAAAAATAAAAGAGTGTATATTTTACGTCCTTGCATGATTCATGGACCTAATAACAAAGGAAATTTAAACCTCTTGTATAGTTTTGTTTCTAAAGGAATTCCATACCCTTTTGGGAAGTATACAAATCAGCGTTCTTTCTTATCAGTTGATAATTTATGTTTTGTGATCAAAGAATTGATTGAAAATAAGGAAATAGCTTCTGGAATTTACAATATTGCTGACGATGCAACTTTATCTACTTGCGAATTGGTTCAGATTATAGGAAAAACGATTCAAAAATCAGCTAAAATATTAAACCTTCCGAAATCGGTAGTGAATTTAATGGCTAGGCTAGGTGATATAATCCCACTACCCATCAATACAGAGCGTGTGCAAAAGCTGACAGAAAATTATTGTGTGTCTAATGCGAAAATTAAAAAAGCTATGGGCAAGGAGTTGCCTTTAACAGCTGAAGAAGGAATCAAAAAAACAATAAAATCTTTTCAATAGTTATGGTGAATTATTTACTTATTACCTTTTTCTTAATTTTAGCATCTGTTATTTATTTAAAGTTAGCAGATAAATTCAATATTATTGACAAACCTAATAATAGGAGTTCACATACCGTTCCTACAATTCGTGGAGGAGGAATCTTATTTTTAGTAGCGCTATGGCTCTTTTTTTTTATGTCTAATTATCAATTTCCGTATCTGGTTTTAGGAGCCTCTTTGATAGGAGGTATTAGTTTTATTGATGATTTAAAAACTTTGACCGCTAAACTTCGACTTCCGTTCCAGTTTTTAGCCATTTTTTTAATCACCTACCAAGTAGGTTTTGAAAACTTTCCCGTTTGGTTAATAATTTTAATTTTAATTTTAGGGGTAGGATTGTTAAACGGCTATAATTTCATGGACGGGATTAACGGTATTACAGGACTTTACAGCCTCTCCGTTTTAATAGGAATGTATTGGATAAATACGATGGAACATATCCTAAATCCTGATTTGTTGATTTACCTAATACTTTCTTTGGTTGTTTTTGGTTTCTATAATTTCAGGAAAAAAGCACGGTTTTTCGCTGGTGACATAGGAAGTATTACCATAGCAGTGGTTGTCTTCTTTTTAGGCTTAATGTTGCTTACCGAATTAAAAGCTCCTGTATTGTTATTGTTTGTATTGGTGTTTGCTGGAGATGCCAGTCTCACCTTGGTGTATCGAAAAATTATTGGAGAGCATATAACAGAACCTCATAGAAATCATATTTACCAAAAGTTAGTAGATATTTATAAACTTAATCATTTAGCGGTTGCGCTTGGATATGGTTTACTACAAGGCTTTGTGAATGTTTTAATAATCAATACATATACATTATCCTTGTCAATGCAATACTATATTTTGACAGGTGTTATTTTTGTTTTTATAATACTCTATTTAGTTTTTTTTTATGGGCTTAAAAAAATAAAATCTAAAAAGTTAATTTTATAAGGAGTCTTATAATAATTTATGCCTAAAATACTATTAGAATTTAATCAGCGTTTGTAATTGAAAACGATGTGTTTTTTTATCCAAGTAATTTAAATAAAAGTAGTTTGTTGTAAGAACTAAATATGAATTTTAAAAAATATTTTTCTATCCTAGAAAATACAGTGTCTCTTTTCTCTTTCAAAGCAATTGACTTAGGGATGACCTTATGGTTGATTCCTTTTCTTATTGTTAAAGTAGGGATAACCAATTATGGACATTATGCATTTGCCATGGCCTTTGTGTTGTTTTTTGTGAATATTTTAAATTATGGGTTTAATTTATGCACGGTTCGTGAAATAGCCAAATCCAAGGGAGACAGGGATGTATTAAACCGTATTTTTAATCAGGTAGTCTCGGTCAAATTTTTTCTGTTTATTGTTTTAGCACTACTCTATGTTTTTTTTGTTTTTCTGATTCCAAAATTTCTTGCACAAAAATCTTTATTTTTATTTGCAGGAATCTTATTGTTTGGTGATTTGTTTTCCTTGCGATGGTTTTTTATGGGCATGGAAAAAATGAAATATATAACGTTAATTCACTTAGCAGGAACACTGATTTTTTTATTGGGAGTGGTCTATTATGTAAATAAGCCTCAAGATTATATATTTATCCCCTTGTTAGAGGCGATTGGCATGTTGGTGTCAACGGTGTTTGCTTTTATATGGGTGTTTTATCATTATAAATTTCGAATTAAAATTTTATCCTTAAATGAGATTGTTAGCTATTTGAAAATTAATTTCAGTTCCTTCGTAAGTTTAGTATTGCCTTCAACTTATAGTATAGGTGTTGTTTTTTTGGTAGGTTTGATGGGGGTACCTGCACATGTAAGTTTGATGCAAATAGGGGTGAAAGTGAGTGCCGCTTTTACTTCGATAAATACTATTTTAACGAGCGTCTTTTTTCCATTGGTGAATAGGAAACAAAAAGTCATGGGTAAAGTTCGTCTAATTTTATTAGCAAAGGGCGTTTTTGTAAGTTTACTAATGTATTTCCTAGCAGAGGTACTGATTTCTAAGTGGTTGGGTTTTGAAAATCAAACCAATTTAAAGAATGCAGTAACTGTGGTAACTATCTTAAGTCCAATTCCGTTTTTGATGGCGGTCATTTCTAGTTATGGAATCAACGGATTGTTAACGTATTACAAAGACAATCAATTTGGATGGATAACAGGGGTGGCTTTTGCTACAATGATCGTATCAGGTTTGTTTTTTATTCCTAAGCAGCCTTTTTTAGGGGGAGCCCTGTCATTTCTCTTAGGGAGAACAATTTATGGGTTTTTATCATTCGTATACTTTAAAAGAATCAAATGATATGTTTAAAAGTTTAAAGAGACTAGAGTTTCAGAGCATACTGTTTGTGTTGTTTTCCATATTTACTGTTTTGTTTGCTTTTATAGATAATGGAACTCGGTATAATTTGTTAATTCAATCGCTGCTAGCGCTAATAGGCATACTGTCTTTGTATGGACTTTTAGTGGGAGTTGACAAACGTAGTATTTCTTTAAATAAAAGTTTTTGTTTGTTTTATTATTGCTTTTTTTCATTGGCTCCTATAATCCAATACAAAAAGCAATCCGTCTTTTTTGTAGGGCTTAGGATATATGATAATATTTATCTTGACGCTATAGTTATTTTATTAGCTGCACTCTTGACGTATTTGTTTATCTATAATTTGGGGAGGGTGTTTTTTGAAAAACAGAAAAGGCTTACAGTAAAGAATGTAAGGAAAGCATCTCTGTCCAATAATGTTATTGTTTATTATTTACTAGCTATAGGAGCAATTTTACTATATCTTTTTTTAATAAAATTTAATTGGGAACTCCTAATATTCAGACCCTTTGCCTTTCGCTTAAAATTCAATACCAATTGGGGACTTTTTGGCTATGCAATTTTATTAATCGTAAAATTAATACCTTTTGTGGTTTTTATATATTATTGGTTGTCCAATAAAGCAAAAAAGGATGTTCATTTTTTTGTGTTTTTGTGTTTTGTGTTGCTAGTTAATTTTCCCACTGCGCTTTCAAGAGGTATTATGTCCATGATTTATATACCAATTTTGCTTATTTTAATACCTGCTATAAGAGAAAAATTAAATTATGTGTTTGGTTTATGCTTGGGGGTATTTGTTGTGTTTCCTCTGGCAAATAATTTTAGGTATTGGAAAGAAGGTGAGTTTTCTTTTAATTATGAGCTCTTTAATACGGCACATTTTGATGCTTTTCAAAACTTTATCCTTTTGTTAAATGAAAAAATAATTACTAATGGAGAGCAGTTGTTAGGGAGTATATTGTTTTTTGTTCAAGAAAACACATGGCCCAATAGACCTGTAGGAACGGGACAGATGTTGGCAGAAACTTTAGGGTTTAATTATACCAATGTTACCATGCCTTTTTTAGGAGAGGGCTATGCCAATTGGGGATTGCTAGGTGTTTTTTTATTTCTATTGTTTATTGCTATTTTGAATGCCTTTTTCGATAGCTTTTCGTTTTTAACCTTTAGGAGGAAAACTATTAATTTTTTCTATTTGGTTTTTCTTGGATTTGAATTTTATTTACTTAGAGGCGATTTGATGAGTTCTATTAAAATTTTCACTAGTTTTTTAATAGCAGTGATGTTTGTTGAAATTTGTGTTTTTTTTCAAGTCGATAACAAAAACTATATTGAGAAAACTTAACTTAAATAATGACCAAGACCAAGACCAAGACCAAGACCAAGACCAAGACCAAGACTCTTTTAATAGTTGCTAATGTTGACTGGATTTTTATTGTCCACAGATTAGAAATAGGGAAAGCATTATTAAATGAAGGCTACAGGGTAATTGTGGTAGCTAAAGATACTGGTAGATCAAGTGAAATTACAAATATAGGATTGGAATTTCATAATATTGAGATGTCAAGATCTGGAACCAATCCTATTGTTGAATTAAATACGCTCTATCAGCTATTTAAAATTTATTGGAAGTACAAGCCTTTACTAGTCTTTCAACTAACCATGAAGCCAATTATCTATGGAACAATAATCGCTAAATTACTAAAATTAAAAAATGTAAATAGTATTAGTGGTTTAGGCTATAATTTTACGGGAGATCGCAAAGGAGTGGTTCAAAAATGGATGATAAAATTGATGCATTGGGGGTTTCATAAATCAAATAATGTTTTGATTTTTGAAAATGAAGATGATCTTTTTGAATTGAAGGTACTGAATGTTGTTTCCAGTAAAAATAAAACGATAGTGATAAAAGGAGTGGGGGTAGATTTGGATAAATTTGTGCCCATGAAGAAAACAAATCAAAAAGAAAAAATACAGATTCTAATGCCAGCAAGGATGTTGTGGGATAAAGGAGTAAAAGAATTTGTGGAAGCTGCAAATATATTAAGAACCAGTTACGAAGGTACGGTGCGATTTGTATTATGCGGAATGATTGATCCAGGAAATATAAAAATGATACCACAAGAATATTTAGAACAAATTAGAGTTGAAAATTATTTGGAGTGGATTGAACATCAACAGAACATGGTCAAGGTTTATCAAGAATCTGATATTGTAGTTTTGCCTTCTTATAGAGAAGGGTTGCCTGTTGTTTTAATGGAAGCAAGTGCTTGTGGATTGCCGTTAGTTACAACGGATGCAATTGGATGTAAAGAATGTGTTGAAGAAGGTATAAATGGATTTAAAGTTCCTGTGAAATCCGTTAAGGAACTTGCTCGAGCTATAGAAAAATTGATACTGTCTGCTAATTTAAGAGCTGCTATGGGGGGGGCTTCAAGACAAAAAACTTTAAAAGAATTTGATAGAAAAGTAGTGGTGAGTAAATATTTAAGTATTTTCGAAGAGCTTTCGAACAGTTAATCGTTTGGTGTATAAATGAAAAAAGATATTGCAATAATAGGTACAGGAGGTTTGGGGCGTGAAATTGCAGGAATAATTGAATGCATCAATAATGTTTCAGCTACATGGAATTTTCTTGGCTTTTTTGATGATTTTGAAACACGAAATGAAGTAAATGGATATCCTGTATTGGGTGGGATTAAAGAATTGAATGCTTATGCTGAAGATCTTTCAATTGTAGTAGGACTGGGGAATCCAGTCCTAAAGAAAAAAATAGTTCAGAAAATATCAAATCAACACCTAGCCTTTCCCGTAATTATACACCCTTCTGTTCAAATATATTCATTAAAGACGATTTCTTTAGGGAAAGGAATTGTGATAGGCGCTAACGCGGTAATTACTGTAAATGTAACAATTAACGATTTTGTTTATGTAAATACGGCAACTGTTGTTGCGCATGATGCGGTAGTAGGTGAGTTTTCTATGTTAATGCCCACAGTTTCTATCTCTGCTGGAGCCGAAATAGGAGCAGGTGTTTATATAGGAAACGGTGTAAAAATAGATGTTCCCATAAAAATTATTGAAAATACGATACTCAAAGCTGGAACAATTATAAGCGCTGAGGGTAACCAATAAATTAATTATTTGAAATGAAGTTTGACAAAGCATTGCGAAAATCGCCTTTTATTTTTGGAAATGAGTTAAGCTACGTAGCAGACTTACTTAAAAAACAGTGTTCTAACAGAGGGGACGAGTTTGTGGTAGCTTTTGAAGAACGTGTTTGTCAATTGTTAGCAGGAAATGTAAATGGTGTTGCTTTAAATTCTGGAACTTCAGGCCTACATCTAGGTTTGAAAATTCTTGGAGTAAAACAAGGAGATACTGTTGTATGCAGTACGGCTACCTTTGCAGCTTCAGCTTTTCCCGTTTTGTATGAACAAGCATCTCCTGTTTTTATAGATTCTGAATTGGAAACTTGGAATATGTGTCCTGTTTTACTAGAAGAAGCTGTTGTTTCTGAAATAAAAAAAGGAAGTAAACCAAAAGCAATTATTGTAGTGCATAGTTATGGTGTTCCTGCAAAAATGAAGGAAATCATGATAGTTTCTAAAAAATATTCCATTCCTGTATTGGAAGATGCAGCTCAAGCTTTTGGGAGTTTTTATAAAGGCAAAGCCTGTGGTTCCATGGGAGAAGTAGGTGTGTTTTCATTCAATAAAAATAAAATTATCTCCACATATGGAGGTGGAATGTTGATTTCAAAAAATCAAGAATTTGTTGAAAAGACGCGGTTTTTAGCCACGCAAGCCAAAGAAAAAGAAGTGAATTTTTATTTACACAAGGATATTGGGTATAACTATTTGATGAGTCCTTTGGCAGCTGCTTTTGGTATGGCGCAGTTAGAAAATTTGCAATTAGAAATAGAAACTAGAAAAGAAATATTTTTAGCCCTGTCAAGTGAATTAGAAAAAATACCGGAAATAAAGATATTACCATTTTCTACTGAAGCATACCAATCAAATTGTTGGAGGTTTGTATTAATGGTCGATTCAGCTGAAATAAGAGCTAATATTCAGAAAGAATTGTTGAAAATCGCTATCAAATCAGATAGGTTTTGGAATCCAATGCATTTACAACCCGTATTTAAAAAATACAAAAGCTATACAAATGGAACTTCGGAAGACTTGTTTGAAAAAGGACTTTCCTTATCAATAGACGCTAATCTTACAAAACAAAAACTTCTACAGATAATTAGCATAATAAAAAATAACTAACAAGTATCTATACCGCCTACTAAGAATAGTTATTAACCCAGCTGAATTTACCGCACCCTGAGCCCGTTCCCTGAGCCCGTACCCTCGCACCCTGAGCTCGAAGGGGTTGAAGGGGTCGAAGGGGTCGAATTATCCGTAGGCTGAGCTTGTAGGCTGAGCTTGTCGAAGTCTGTCGAAGCCTCATTGTTTATATTCAGAATAATTTTTAGAATAAAGAACCAATTCTTTGAGTTTAGAACTCATCAAAGCTTCTTTCTTTTTTCTGCTCCATCCTTGTATTTGTTTTTCACGATAAAAAGCAGTGTCGATTCTGTCGTATTCTTCATAATATAAAATTTTAATAGGAGGATACTTTCTAGTATGATTTGCTCCCTTTCCCTCAAGATGTTCTTGAAATCGTAATTCTAAATATTTAGTACTCCCTGTGTAGTACGACATGTTAGAACATAATAATATGTACATGTATCCTTTCATAGCATCATAAAAATAGAATATTTTTTTATATAATTAACTTCCTTTTTATAAAATGTAGTACGATAGTAAAAATTGTAATTTTCACTGCCGCCCCCTGAGCCCACCCCCGTACCCTGAGCCCGTACCCTGACCTCGTAGGCTGAGCTTGTCGAAGTCTGACCCTGCACCCTGAGCTCGTAGGCTGAGCCCGTACCCTGAGCCCGTACCCTGACCCTGCACCCTGAGCTTGTAGGCTGAGCTCGTAGGCTGAGCCCGTACCCTGACCCTGCACCCTGACCCTGCACCCTGACCCTGCACCCTGAGCTTGTAGGCTGAGCTCGTAGGCTGAGCCCGGACCCTGAGCCCGTACCCTGACCCTGCACCCTGACCCTGCACCCTGAGCTCGTAGGCTGAGCTTGTAGGCTGAGCCCGTACCCTGAGCCCGTACCCTAACCCTGCACCCTGAGCTTGTAGGCTGAGCTCGTAGGCTGAGCCCGTACCCTGAGCCCGTACCCTGACCCTGCACCCTGAGCTTGTAGGCTGAGCTTGTAGGCTGAGCTTGTCGAAGTCTGTCGAAGCCCGTCGAAGGGGTCGAACGGAGTTGTTTAAGATATTAAAAAAGGTATTTGGGAATGCTAGAAAAAAAAAACTTATTTTTGTCAAAAATAAATCGTTGAAAAAGATAACGAATAATGATTAGATCCTATTTTATAAATTACGCACAAAAAAACGCCTCAAGATGGTTGGTGTTGTGTATTGATGTTTTTTTAGTGATTCAAACTTATTTTTTAGCCTATTTTATAAAATTTAATTTTTCCTTTCAATTTGAATTGGAACAATTGTTTTATGCGATACCAATAGTTGTGGTGTTAGCCACACTTAGTTTTTTAATGACAGGCTCTTATAAAGGAATAATCAGACATACAGGAATCAAAGATGCTTTAAATGTGTATGTGGGGGTAAGTTTATTATGTGGGTTTATGGTACTTAGCGTTTTGGTGAATAAGTCTTTTGGTTTTTATCGGGCGTTTGAAATACCTATTTCTGTGATTGTAATTCATTATTTGTTAAATATTATTTTATTAATAACTTCTAGGTTTGTTTTTAAAACGCTGTACCGAAATATCATTTCTAATTTAAAAGAAGCTAGAGCTGTTTTAATTTATGGCGCAGGGGAGATGGGGGCTATTATTCTTTCTACTCTTCAGAAAGACACCAATACTGCTTATAAAGTAATTGGGTTTATTGATGATGGAGATAATAAAATAGGGAAACGAATTGACCGATTGCCAATTTTTAGTCCTTTAGCAATAACAGATAAATTTGTTGCGGAGAACCATATTAAAGAGGTCATTATTGCTATTCAAAACATCAAACCTCAGCATATCTTAGAAATTTTAGACGATATGTATTCCTTAGAGGTGAAGGTGAAAATTGCGCCTCCTATTTCGAAATGGGTAGATGGCGATATCAATGTAGGGCAGATCAAGCAGATAAAAATAGAAGATCTACTAGAAAGAAGTCCCATTAATTTAAATAATCCACAGATAAAAGAAGAGTTGTTTGCTAAGACTATTTTTATTACAGGTGCAGCAGGATCTATAGGAAGTGAGATTTCTAAGCAAATTTCAAATTATGAATACAAAAAGCTCGTGTTGATAGATCAGTCAGAGTCTGCTATTTATGATTTGGAGCAAGAGTTAAAACGAAACCATAAAACGGATTTTAAAGCGCATGTAACCGATGTGCGTGATTTAGAGAGTATGGAAGCCTTGTTTAATAAATACAAACCCAATTATGTATATCATGCAGCTGCTTATAAGCATGTTCCTTTAATGGAAGAAAATCCCTACGAAGCAGTTAAAATAAATGTAAACGGAACAAAGAACATTGCCGATTTGGCTTTGAAATACAAGGCAGATAAATTTGTCATGGTGTCTACAGATAAGGCTGTGAATCCGACCAATGTAATGGGGGCTACAAAACGTGTCGCAGAGATGTATGTGACTTGTTTGAGTAAAAAGTCGAAGGGAGATACGAAGTTTATTACAACACGTTTTGGGAATGTTTTAGGTTCTAATGGCTCTGTAATCCCCCTGTTTAAAAAACAAATTGAAGAAGGCGGTCCTTTAACCTTAACGCATAAAGAAATTACACGTTTCTTTATGACCATTCCTGAGGCTTGCCAATTAGTGATTGAGGCTGGGTCTATGGGAAAAGGGGGTGAAATTTTTATTTTTGACATGGGTGAGTCTGTAAAAATTTTCGATTTAGCGAAAAAAATGATTCAATTATCAGGTTTAAGATACCCTCAAGATGTTGATATAGAAATAACGGGATTAAGACCTGGAGAAAAACTGTATGAAGAGTTATTAAATGATGGCGAAAATACCTTGCCAACGCATCATGAGAAAATTATGATTGGTAAAGTTCTTGAAAAAGATTGTGAAATGACCATAGAGCGAATCAATCAATTGTGTACGGAAAACAAGGTAACTGATTTTGATAAAACAGTTGAGAGAATTAAGGGAATTGTACCGGAGTATATTTCTCAAAATTCGGTATACAGTCACTTAGATAAATAAAACACTTTTAATTGCCTATAAATTCCTGTACATTTGCAAAAAAATAAAGATTTAATGAAAAATACAATTAAAGCCGTTCTGATAGCGGTTATTGCCATAAGTATTGTATCCTGTGCTTCTCGAAAAAAGATAGTGTACTTTCAAGATGTTGATAGTAAAGAGTTTAAGGAGGTTGCTAATTATAGCCCCGTATTTAAGGCAGACGATCAATTGTCCATAACCGTATCGTCTATCGATAATTTGGCAGCAGCTCCGTATAATTTACCAGTAGCCTCTTTTAATACTGAAGGATCTCAAACTGCGGGTAATCAAGCTTTACAGACTTATATTATAGCCAAAGACGGAACAGTGAATTTCCCTCAGTTAGGAAAGTTACATTTAGCAGGTTTGACGCGTGTAGAAGCGGTTGCTATGATTCAAAAGAAATTAAAACCTTTTTTAAAAGAACCTTTGGTCAACATACGTTTGCTGAATTTTAAGGTAACGGTTTTAGGAGAAGTATTTAAATCAGGCTCTTTTTCTGTAAATACTGAGCGTATATCAATATTAGATGCCATTGGAATGGCAGGTGATTTGAATATTTATGGGATGCGTAATAACGTATTGGTAATTCGAGAAGCAAATGGAGCAAAAGAATTTCATAGAGTTGATTTAACAGCTTCCGATGTATTCGACTCCCCCGCTTATTATTTACAACAAAACGATGTGGTGTATGTAGAACCAAACAAGCCTAAAATTAATTCTTCTATCAATAGTTCTGCCAATGGTTTAATTATTTCAACAGTTTCTTTATTGTTGACAGTAATTTCTATTTTTTTAAGATAAAATTCTATGAATAAGCAACAAAATAAGTATAGCATGCAAGATCAAGTAGAAGAAAGCTTGAATTTAAGAGGTGAAATAGAAAAATATTTGATTCATTGGAAGTGGTTCGTGCTAAGTGGTTTTTTGGCGTTGGTCTTGTCTTTTTTATACCTACGGTATACCACTCCTCAATACGAAGTTTCTTCTACAGTCTTAATCAAAGAAGACGAAAGCAGTTTTTCTTCAGAATTATCGGCTTTTGAAGATTTAGGTCTCTTAGGGGGAAAATCTAGTAATATCGACAATGAAATTCAAATTTTGAAATCCAGAAGCTTGGCGCTTGAATTTTCACAGAAAATGGATTTTAACATCGCGTATTTTGAAAAAGGGAGAGTTAAAGAATCAGAGATTTATGGAAATGCAAATCTAATTCAATTAAAAGTAAAAAAGAAAGGATTTGATTTTCATGAAATAGATACTACTTTTTACATTCACCTATCTTCTGAGACAGAATTTGAATTGTTAGATATCGATAAAAATAAAATTTCTAGTGGTAAATATACGGAAGAATTTAACTTGGAAGATTCTAAATTTTATTTGGAAAAAAGAAACTTTAACTTTTCCAAAAGTATTGGTAAAGACATTCGCATTCAGATTCTTCCTTTTGAAAAGGTAGTTACTTCGATTGTTAAGAGTATTGCTATTGCTCCAGTTGACAAACAGTCTAGTGTTTTAAAACTTTCCATGAAACATTCTGTTAAAAAGAAAGCGGAGGATATTATCAACGCATTGGTGGATACGTATAATGAGAATACCATTTTAGATAAGAGTGAGGTCGGTGAAAATACTTCAGCCTTTATAAATAAACGATTGGCGACAATCAAAGCTGAATTAGGAGAAGTAGATGCGAAAGCAGAGTTGTATAAAAAAGCCAACAATCTAACGGATATTGAAGAAGAAGCCAAACAATTTTTTGAAACCGTTAGTGAAAGTGAAAAAGCAATTTTTGAAACTTCAACACAATTGAAATTGGTGGAGTTTATGAAGGCGTTTATAGAAGAACAAGGTGGAGATTTTGAATTATTCCCTGCCAACTTAGGATTTTCAGATCCTTCTATTACGGTGCTTACGGCGCAGTATAATGAAATAGCTTTGGAAAGAAAAAGAATCTTAAGAAATTCAAGCTTACAAAACCCTTTGGTAGAAAACTATGAATATCAGTTAAAGAGTTATCAAAAAAGTTTAAAACAAAGCTTGAGCAATCTAAATAGTTCCTTGCAAATTAGACTTGAGGAATTAAGTAAGAATGATGAATTTATCAACGATAAAATTTCAAATATTCCTAGAAAAGAAAGAGAGTATAAAAATATAGCACGTCAGCAGCAAATAAAAGAAGCCATATATTTGTATTTGTTACAAAAACAAGAAGAAACGGAAATTTCATTAGCGGTTACTACGGCAAATGCGAAGGTAATTGACAGGGCTTATGGGGCAAGTGTTCCTGTATCTCCAAAAAGGAAAATTATTTTATTGGCTGGATTGTTGTTAGGCTTGTTAATTCCTTTTTCAATGATATACCTAAAGGATTTATTAGATACCAAATTGCATACTCGTAGAGATTTAGAGCAAAATGTTTCAGCTCCTATTTTAGGGGATATTCCTTTCAATGAATCAGGCGAAAATATTGTTGTAAAGACTGGAGGTCGTTCTAGTGTTGCAGAAGCGTTTAGACTGTTAAGAACTAATTTGAATTTCTTATTGACAGGAGTTGATGAGAATTGCAAATCTATTTTTGTTACTTCTACCACTAGTGGGGAAGGAAAGTCTTTTGTTTCCGTAAACTTGGCTTGCACATTGGCGCTTTCCGGTAAAAAAGTAGCCTTGGTGGGTATGGATTTACGTGCCCCTAAAATTACGGAGTATTTAGGCTTGCCAAATACCAAAGGAATTACAAATTATATCATGGATGCTTCTTTAGAGATAGAGGACTTAAAAGTTTTGTTGGATGGACATGATGGTTTGGAAGTGTATCCTTCGGGTGTGATTCCTCCAAATCCCGCAGAATTATTAATGAATCCTAGGGTTGAGGAATTGTTTGCAAAACTTAAAAAAACATATGATTTTATAGTAATAGATACTGCTCCAATAAGTTTGGTGACAGATACGCTTATGGTTAGCAAATATGCTGATATGTTTATTTATGTTACAAGAGCGAATTATTTAGACAAACGTTTACTAGGAGTTCCTGAAAATCTTTATCAAGACAAACGTTTACCAAATATGGCGATGCTAATTAATGGTTCAGATCAGAAAAGAACCTATGGTTATGGTACGTATGGTGGTTATGGAGGTTACGGTGGTTACGGCTATGGCGGTACTGAAAAACAGCCTTGGTGGAAATCGATATTTAAAGCATAAAAAAATGAGTCCTGAAAAGGGCTCTTTTTTTTGTCTTTTTTGATTTTTTTTATAGTGTTGGAACTATTGATAAACAAAAATAAGCTCGAAGTTATTACTTACGATAATCCTTGATTAAATGGATTTCTCTCTTGTTCTAAAGTTCTTGGGGCTTTTAAATAGTTACAAATCTTATTTAAATTTGCTAATTAAAGAACTGTAAATTTATTGCTCAAAAAAAAGCTGTGGTTTTTGACAGACCGACTGGCTAGTGATTATAAAGTTCCCACGTGTTTCATAAACAAAACCCTTGTTAAAGGTGTTTAAGAAAGCATAAGCCTATTCTTTAACGAAACTTTCCTTAAAACTCAAACTATATTCAATCTAGTTTGATTAAATTTGCGGTCAAATTCAGCCTTGATATTTAGAGTTGAATTCTTATACTAAAAAGCAGAATTTCAAAGAGATGAACAAAATAGTTGCATTTATATTCAGTACCAGATTAATGGCGGTCTTATTCCTAGTTTTTGCAGCTGCAATGGGTATCGCTACTTTTATAGAAAATGACTTTGGAACACAAACCTCCAAAGCTTTGGTCTACAATACTTGGTGGTTTGAAACGATTATGATATTGTTCACAATCAACTTTTTTGGAAATATTTTCCGTTACCGTTTGTACAAAAAAGAAAAGTGGTCTGTGTTATTGTTTCACTTATCTTTTCTGTGTATTCTATTAGGAGCTGGAATAACGCGTTATATCAGTTATGAAGGCATTATGCCTATCAAAGAAGGGGAGACTTCTAGTATTTTCTTTTCTGAAAAAACGTATTTGACGGTTACGTTGGATAATAATAAAGAACAGAAAATTATTGAAGATGATCTGTTGCTGTCTTCCTGGGGAACAAATAACTACTGCTTAAATACTGACTTTAGAGGGCAGGAGGTGAATTTTGAATTAACAAATTATACTCCTAATGCATTTACACAATTTCAAGAAAATGAAAATGGGGATACGTTTATACATTTTGTAGAATCTAGTAGTGGTAGTCGACATGATCACTATATAAAAAAGGGTGAGATAGAGAATATTCATGGCGTATTGGTTGGATTTGCTCATAAAGAAAATGCCCTTATAAACTTTGAAGAAGTAGATGGGGAATTAAAAATGGAATCTCTTTTTGAGGGAACATTCTTACGTATGGCAGATCAATTACGTGGAGATATCAAAAAAGACACCTTAGAGACTTTTAAATATTTAACCTTACATTCTATTGCAGGATTGAGCTTTGTAGTTCCTAAGCCACCATTAAAAGGAGAAATGGCCCTAACTTCGGGGAACAAAGACGAACATCCGGAAGATATGTTGGTTTTTGATGTGATTACAAAAAAACAAAAGACTTCAATAAAAGTTATGGGAGGGCAGTATGCTACCAATGCACCTGTACAATTTACATTGGGTGATTTAAATTTTAGAGTAACCTACGGAGCAAAGGAAGTGAAGTTACCTTTTCAAATTAAATTAAACGATTTTCAATTGGAAAACTATCCGGGTTCTGAAAGTGCAATGTCTTATGCTAGTGAAATTACGGTGATAGACGTCAATGAAACTTTTGATTTTAGAGTTTTTATGAATCATATTCTAGATTATAAAGGCTATAAATTTTTCCAATCTAGTTATAACATCACACCACAATATGAAGAAACTCGCTTGTCAGTAAATCATGATTATTGGGGAACTTTAATTACTTATATCGGTTACTTTGCTTTGTATGCAGGTTTACTTTTGATATTGTTTGTGAAAAACACAAGGTTTTCGAGTTTAAGACATCAACTCAGAAAATTAAAGAAAAAACAAGCGGCTTTAAGTTTGATCGCTTTTATGTTTGTTGTGGCTAGTGGGTATAGTCAAGAAGAAGTGCACAGTTCTAATGATGGTCATAACCATGAAGCTGAACAAACGCAAAAGACTCATAAAAATCACAGCAATAGAATTTCTGAAGCTCAGATTGATTCAATTATGCGGGTAAATGCCGTTGATGAAAACCATGCTGAAGATTTCAGCAAATTGGTGATACAGGATGCAGGAGGTAGAATGAAACCTGTGCATACATTTGCTTCTCAATTATTACGTAAAGTAAGTAAAAAGGAAACTTATAAAGGTTTAAACTCCAATCAGGTTTTTTTATCTATTGTGGAAAACCCTACCTTGTGGTTTCAAGTCCCAGTTATTTATTTAGAAAGAGGAAATGATAAACTACGAACTTTACTCGGAATTCCTGTAAAAGATAAATATGCTCGTTTGGTTGACTTTATTGATGAGCAGGGACGTTATAAAATAAAGGAACTGGTTATTGAAGCGCAAAAAAACAGCATCAAAAGCAAGTTTCAAAAAGATGTTCTAAATGTAGATAAACGCGTTGGTTTGTTGTATTCTGCTATTGGAGGTGGTATTCTTAGAATATTTCCAATACCTAATGATGCAACCAATAAATGGGTGTCACAACCAGAATTGTATAATGCTAGGTTTACAGGCATAGATTCTGTTTTTGTAAAGCAAATATTACCGGTATATATCCAAACTTTAGATCAGGCGAAGCAGTCAAAAGACTATACAGAAACAAACAATATTTTAGAGGGGATTAAAAATTTCCAAAAGAAATATGGAGCAGCGGTTTATCCATCAGAGGATAAAATAAAATTTGAAATAGCTTATAACAAGTACGATGTGTTTAAAAAGCTATTTATGTATTATATGTATGCTGGTTTGCTTTTGTTTATCATGGTAATTGTACAAATTTTCACGAAAAATAAAGCACTAAACCTTATGGTTAAATTAACTATTGGTGTTGTACTTGTGTTTTTTGCTATGCATACGGCTGGACTTGGAGCTAGGTGGTTTATTAGCGGACATGCACCTTGGAGTAATGCATATGAATCCATGATTTATGTGGGATGGGCAACCATGCTATTTGGACTGGTTTTCGGAAGAACATCTACCCTAACAATTGCAGCAACTGCTTTTTTAACAGCAATGATTTTAATGATAGCACATTGGAATTGGATGGATCCAGAAATTGCGAATTTAGTACCTGTATTAAATTCTTATTGGTTAATGATTCATGTGGCTATTATTGTGGCGAGTTATGGTCCTTTTGCCTTAGGAATGATATTAGGGTTTATTGCTTTAATATTAACTATTTTGACGAATGAGTCTAATAAGAAAAAATTAAATGAAACCATAAAAGAATTAACCATTATCAATGAAATGTCTATAACTGTTGGTTTGGTAATGCTTACTATTGGTAACTTCTTAGGAGGTATGTGGGCTAATGAAAGTTGGGGCCGTTACTGGGGTTGGGATCCTAAAGAAACTTGGGCATTGATTAGTATTATGGTCTATGCATTTATTTTGCATATGCGTTTGGTTCCTGGCTTAAGAGGTCGTTTTACCTATAATCTTTGGTCTATAATTGCCTTTGCTTCAATTATAATGACTTATTTTGGAGTGAATTTTTATTTATCAGGATTGCATTCTTATGCTAGTGGAGATAAAATAGTTACGCCTACCTTTGTCTATTATTCAATAGGAATTGTGGCTGTATTAGGTGTTTTGGCGTATAGAAAACATCTTAAATACTACAAAAAATAGCTTTTAGATAGTTTAAAAAAATGTAAATTTGTTTTCTCTTTTGAGAGCCTAATTAATAAAAAATAAAATTAAAAATGTTTAGTAAGTATATTAAAATAGCCATAGCCGTGTTAATCTCAGTTTGGGCGGTATTTCAGTTTATAGATGAAAATATTATGAATGGAATTATGATTCTCTTGTTGGCAGGAGTATTTGTCTTCTTTTTCTATAAGAATGAATTTTTGTTATTGGCTTTTTTACAAATTAGAAAACAAAATTTTCCTGGAGCACAAAAATGGTTAGACTATATCAAAAATCCTTCTAGTGCTTTAAGAAAGCCTCAAGAAGCTTATTACTATTTTTTACAAGGTTTAATGGTTACACAAACAAGTATGACCAAAGCTGAAAAATTATTTAAAAAAGCATTGAGCATTGGTTTGGCAATGGATCATGATATAGCAATGGCTAAATTAAATTTAGCAGGGGTTGCTATGCATAAAAGAAGAAAAAGAGAAGCAACGACCTTAATGAATGAAGCTAAAAAATTAGACAAACATGGTATGTTGAGTGATCAAATTAAAATGATGAAACAACAAATGAAAAAAATGTAGTTTCAGTAAAATATACTATATCCGCTTTTCGAAAGATGAGCGGATTTTTTTTGGTCAAAAGTTGTGACTCGTTTGTGGATCTAAATATTTATCATAGCACCTGTCTTCATGTTGTTAGGTAGCCAATCTATTCAATAGAAATTAAAAAATTAAGGCACAGTATTATTTAATAAAAAATTAGTTTTCTTACTTTAGCCTAAGTAAAACAAAGCAAAATGAATAGAATAAAAAGACGTAAAAAACCTAATAAAAAAAGAGCCATTGTACTCGTAGTTTTATTAGTAGTAATAATTTATTTATTATTTAATGTAGATCGTTTATTGTTGGCATTATTTCCGGTAGACTAACTTATTTTTTAAAACTTCGATCCTTCCAAGTGTAGCCTTTGTATAGTGACTGAATGGCAATAAATACATTAAAAATAGGGTAGAGCAATAAACTTGCAATAAAGTGATTTTTCCAAGAATGCTGATTGAGAAACAGGGATGTTTTTTTTATGAGTAAAAAATCAACAATTATTTTGGTTAAAAATAATAAGAGCGTGAATTGAATATTTAAAAATAAGGTGGCAACTAGGGTTATATTCATAAAAAAAACAATTGCCCCTACTAGTTTTGAAAAATAATTTTTTGAGGAGGTCATTTTTGCAGCCCAACGAATTCTTTGAGCAGTTAGTTTTTTTAAATTTGCTGCAGGTTTAGTTTGCACAATAGCGTCATCGTCTTTTAAAAAATAGATATTATCTTTATATAATTTTGCGATCTTTTCAAGTAAAAAAACATCATCTCCGCTGGCGATATTTTCATTACCAACAAATCCATTTACTTCATTAAAAACCGATTTAGAATAGCTAATATTAGCACCATTAGCCATAAAAGGTTTCCCCGAACCAAATCCTCCCATAGTAGCTCCCATCAAACTCGTGAATTCTAAATTTTGAAATTGAGCAATAAAAGGAGTGTCATAAATATAGGCTACCGGACCTGCAATTAATTTAGCAGGATAGGTTTGTAAAAAAGCATCATAGCTTGTTAGCCAGTTTGTAGGAACAATACAATCTGCATCGGTGCCTAAAATTTGATCAAATTTACTATGTAGAATTCCGTAACTAATAGCATTTTTTTTTGTGGTTTTAGGAGCATGAAATATCTGTAAGTTTAAAGAATTATGTTGCTGTTTGAATTCTTCAATAATTTGAACGGAGTTATCTGTAGAGAAATCATTTACCAATAAAATTTCAAATTTATTTTTCGGATAATTTAATGCATCTAAACTCGTCAGTAAGGCTGATAAATTTTCTGATTCATTTCTAAAAGCAATAATAATAGAGAAGTCCGTTTTTGTTGAATTAAATGTGACGGACTGCTTGTTCCTGTTGAATCCATAGATTAAATAAGTCATCAGACTTACGTAGCTCAAGCTTACAAAACAACCAAATAATATCAAAAGTTAGTGGGTTTAAGACTGCGTTAAAATAGAAAAAATAATTGGTTTCGTATAGGTTAAAAATTAGTTGCGGTATTCATTTCGTAGTTTGTATTCTTTACTGCCAGCAAATTCTTTATCTTCGTATTGTGGTAATTAAAATAGCAATTGCAAAGAATATCCAAAGTATTAATATTTCCAAATAAACAATAAAATTGAGTTCTGAACGCATTATTTTAGGAATTGATCCAGGTACAACCATTATGGGGTTTGGGTTGATAAAAGTGGTAAAAAAGAAAATGGAATTTATTCAAATGAATGAATTGCTTTTACAAAAATACGATGATCCCTATACCAAGTTAAAACTTATTTTTGAAAGAACTATTGAGTTGATAGATACTTACCATCCTGATGAAATTGCTATTGAAGCTCCTTTTTTTGGTAAAAATGTACAATCTATGTTAAAGCTAGGAAGGGCGCAAGGAGTTGCTATGGCAGCAGGCTTATCAAGAGAAATTCCAATAACGGAATATCTGCCAAAAAAAATTAAGATGGCTATTACAGGTAACGGAAATGCAAGTAAAGAACAGGTGGCATTAATGTTAAAGTCTACGCTAAATTTAAAAACTTTACCCAAAAATTTGGATGCAACCGATGGTTTGGCCGCCGCAGTTTGTCATTATTACAATAGTGGAGTAGTGGTAGGTGGTAAAAATTATTCGGGTTGGGCCTCTTTCGTAAAATCCAACGCAAATAAAGTAAATAAAGCAAAATAATTTTCTGGCATTCCATGCTACACGAAAAGTTTCGGTTGGGTAGGCTTCTTAAATTCAGATTAAATATAGTAGGCTGAGCTTGTCTAACTTTCTGTACCCTGAGCTTGTAGGCTGAGCTTGTAGGCTGAGCTTGTCGAAGCCTGTCATTTGTATTCTCTAGAAGTAGTAAGGAAATTAAACAAACAATTCAGGGAATTTCAAATAAGCCATCATAATCGTAGCAACCACATCACTTTTTATGATTTCTTGATTTTTAATCATGTCAAGAACCTTTTTAGGAGTAACAGTTTCAATAATTATTTCTTCGCATTCATCTAGTTTTTGAACACTATTAAAGCTTACGTTTTTTAATAAAAAACTATGTGTTGTATGCTGAAGTTTGGAGGGGACGTTGCAAAATTTTCCTAAGAAAACTAACTTTTCACTAGAAGCTTTTATTCCAGTTTCTTCTTCTAATTCAGCAAGAGCAGATTCTTTAAGAGATTTGTTTTTTTGTAGAAATCCTGCGGGTAAATCATAAGTAACCTCACCAAAAGCATGCTTGTATTGTTTTATAAGAATGATTTTTTGGTTTTCTGTAAAAGCCAAAGTCATCACACCATCACCTAAAGGAGAAATATAAAAATCATCAATAATTTTTCCATTATGGATCTCTACCGTATGGCGCTCTATAGGAAACCAATTATCGGGAGATACGTCGGTTTTATTTAAAATCTTCCATCTTTTCATAGCCGTAAAATAAAAAACTCACCTATGGGTGAGTTTTATAAAATTATATTCTAGTTGCTTTGTCTAACATCATAAAATCTGTCAGTACCATGGCAGCCATTGCTTCTACAATAGGAATAGCTCTTGGTACTACACAAGGATCATGACGTCCTTTTCCCATCATTTCAACCTCATTTCCATCACTATCAATGGTCATTTGTTTTTGAATGATCGTTGCAACAGGTTTAAAAGCTACTTTAAAGTAAATGTCCATTCCGTTACTAATTCCTCCTTGAATTCCTCCAGAAAGATTTGTTTTTGTTGATTCATCTGCATTGAAAATATCATTATGATCACTTCCTTTCATGGCAGCACCTTCAAAACCACTTCCGTACTCAAAACCTTTTACCGCATTTATAGAGAGCATTGCTTGTCCTAAGGCAGCATGAAGTTTATTAAAAATAGGTTCACCTAAACCAACAGGTACATTTTGAATTACGCAAGTAACAACACCTCCAACGGTATCTCCTTGCTTTTTTATTTCAGAAACATAATCAATCATTTGATCGGCAATTACAGCATCAGGACAACGGGCAATATTTGCTTCAATTTGATTAAAATCTAAGTCTTGGTAAGGAGTATTGAGTTGAATAGGGCCTATAGCAGACGTATAAGCATTTATTTTAATGTCTTTAATTACTTGCTTGGCAACAGCACCCCCCACAACCCAGTTGGCTGTTTCTCTTGCTGATGTTCTTCCTCCACCTCTGTAGTCTCTATTACCTTCGTATTTTTTTTCGTAGGTAAAGTCGGCGTGAGAAGGGCGGTATGTTTTTGCTATATGCGAATAGTCTTTAGATTTTTGATTGGTGTTTTCAATCACAAAACCAATTGAGGCACCAGTAGTTTTACCCTCAAAAATTCCAGAATGAAATTTTACTTCATCCGGTTCTTTACGTTGGGTAACTATTTTGGATTGCCCAGGTTTTCTTCTGTTCAATTCATTTTGAATAGCATCAAAATCAAGTTCAATACCTGGAGGGCATCCATCAATAACACCACCAATTGCTGGACCGTGTGATTCACCAAAAGTGCTTATTCTAAAAAGTTTTCCGAAAGAATTCGACATAAAAAATATTTTTTGCGAAGTTAAAAAAAACTTTTTTCATGACCTTTCTATTCAGAAGATAATTAAGCGTTGTAAAACCATAATTTTATGGACATTCCTAAAACAATAACTAATAAGGCATAACGAATAAATTTATCTCCTTTTTTAACAGAGTAACGACTTGTAAACCAAGCTCCTATTGAGTTTCCTGCTGCTAGTGTTAAACCTAATTTCCAATCTACTTTACCGTTGTAAATAAATACTCCCAAAGCAATAGCCGTATAAATAAAAGCAACAGTCACTTTGGTTGCATTTGATTTGACTAGTGAGAACCTGTTAATCATGGGTAGAATTAGCAGCATAATAAATCCAATACCTGCGTTTAAAAATCCACCATAAAGACCTACAAAGAAAAATGCGATGATAGCAATGTATAAATGTTTGCCTGTGGTTCTTTCAGCAAGAGCCTCAAGGGAAGTGTTTTTTTTCTTAAAAACAATTAAAACAACAACAACAATCATCACAATGGATAGAATTTTTTTAAATGTTTCACCGTCAATGTCTACGGCGTATCGAGCACCGATAAAGGAGCCAATAGAGGCAGAAATTCCTAAATACAAGCTAAAAGGATAAGTGATTACACCTTTACTTCTAAAGCCAGCAACAGAGGAGGCTGTTTGAAAAAATATAGCGACTCTGTTGGTACCGTTTGCGATAGCTTCAGGTAAACCCATAAAAATAAGTAGAGGTAGAGTTAGTAAGGAGCCTCCACCAGCAATTGTATTGATAACACCTGCAAAAAAACCAACAACAACTAAAATAATCAAATCGAAAGTCATGAAAAAATAATTTAAAACAAAGGTAAATAATGCGAATCAGTCAACTACATTGAAATTAATTTTATTGGTAACTTTTTTGTTTTCAGTAGGTTATTTTTTTAAGGCGAAAAAAAATAAAAAAACATTGAAAAAAGTTGAGAAAATTGTAAAAAGCGTGTATATTTGCATCCGCATTCAGGGAATACTTGATGAGACACTTGGAGAATTGGCAGAGTGGTCGAATGCGGCAGTCTTGAAAACTGTTGAGGGTCACACCTCCGGGGGTTCGAATCCCTCATTCTCCGCAAAAGAAAACCCACAACATATGTTGTGGGTTTTTTATTTTCAATTAGTCTTGATCCTTTAATACATCTATATAATTATCCAAATCTTTTATCTTTTAGACAAAGATCAAATTATAAATTCAATTTACACACAACTTTTGGATCAAGACTAATTGTTGTGTTTATGCAAAAATATTGGTTAATCTGAATAGAAAGAATTCT
>JBHOTE010000023.1:0-32326 GCA_042584125.1 Bacteroidota bacterium | reverse complement strand
AACAGTGTAGAATATTTAAATTTTTTATAAATGAAGAAAGAAAATACAGTAAAGCAAGAGCCAGTAGCACAAAGCAGAAAAGATACGGTTCAGTATATAAATATTCAACTAGCTTCCTTGGGGCAGCCAATTTTTAAAGATGATGAAAATTCTGATGTTAAGTATTGTAATTTAAAATTTCAACAATTAACAAATTCATTTATCAAAAGTTTTCAAGAAAAATCAAGATTATTAGCGACTCACTTGTCGCCAGCTGATACTCGAATTCAAAATTTTATAAATGACTATTTAAAAGAAGTTTCTTTTGATAAATCGTATAACTTACCTAATAATACGTTGATTTTAAATCAAAAAGGACACGCAAGAGAGGTGAGTTTGCCACCAAATGGAGATTCTTTTAAAAGTGATTTGGTAACTTCTAGTAGAGTAAAACAAGGTATATTAAATAATCCTTTGCATGATAAAAGAACAACCAAAGGAACCTTTCATATTGTTGAAGGTGATTTACCGGTTCCTTTAGATAAATTTGAAGTTCCAAAAATAACTTTTGCTCATTTTTTAAATGCAGCTTTCAACCCTTCAGAGGAATTAAAAGTATTACCATTTACTTCTAATCAAGAAGAAAAGGCAAAAGTGATGGTTTCTATGTTATTAAGACCAACAGTTTGTCCTGAAGTTAAAGGTGTGATTACTGAAAAATCATTAGAAGTACGTTTCTTTGCTCCAGGTAATTTAGTAAGTAATTTAGATTTTGTGGAATCTATTTTCGGAAATGCAGGTGATCCAAATTTGGCACATAATGATGCTGCTTTAGATACGGAACATTGGACAGGTCATACTGGATGTATTGTTTTAGCTCCACAGTTAAAAGAAATGAAAAAGAAAGATGTTGGTTTGCCTCATTATGATGATGCCACTGAACGTCAGAGAAAAGATGGAATGTGTTGGAAGGATGAGAACGAATTGTATAATGATGGTGGCGCTTTTAAAATTACTTGTAGAGACGAGAGAGGTGTTGTTATTACTTTAATTGCTGATAATTATTACGGATATTCTAAAAAAGAGATTAAAACTCAAATTAGCTATTCTGCCAACTTGTTTGGTTTAGTAGAGGAAGAGCATGCAGGTGGTGCTATTGCTTTTGCAAGAAGAGTAATGGGAGATACTTTAGATGGTAAAGATTTTTCTGAGTTCCATAATTGCAAGCATACTTTTGAAGATGTAAAACGTCTTTTAGGAGACACGATTGAGGTAAAACCTGAGAATTATGGAGTAGATAAAAAATATCCAAATATTATATATATTCCTGAGTTTGCCTATATCAATATTAATACAAACAGTATTACTTGGATGCATGAAGGTAAAGAGCAAAAATTAACCTTGTCTCCTTATAAAACATATGTACATCCAACAGGAAATAAATTTAAATTAGAGAAACATAATTCTATAGATTTATGGAGAATCGTAGATACTTTTGCAGAAGGGGTTTTCTGTCATAAACCTTGTACTGTTTCTGGAGGAGGTAAATCTGAGATTTCTAAATCAATGCAAAATGCGATTACCTATAATCCATTTAACATTCAGGATATAGAAAAAGATTTTGAAAAAGCGGATGAAATTATTGAGTTTGATTATTCTAATCGTTGGAAAGTTAAAGACCCTAACAGACCTAAATCTAGATCTTTTTTAAGTGAAAAACGTTCTTTAAGTTCTGCGGTTAAATTATTAATTCCTTCAGAAGAAAATTCTGATGAATTTAATGAGTTTTTAAATAATATTCCGGTACACATTCGTTCATTAGTGTTATTTGTAAAACGTTTATACAGACAAGCTCACGGTAAATTAAACTGGAAAGAGTATATGTCTGTTGAAATTATTAATGGAGAAAAAGGAACGGGGCTTCTTCATAATAATACGCCTGTAGTTGGTAGTTATGTAAGAATTGGTTTTAATGAAAAAGGAAACTGGATGTTAAATAAATTACGTTCTGATTTCTCTCCTTGTGAAAAAATTCAAACAGAAGATGATATTACAGCTTCTATTACATTGCCAAGAGAGCAATTATCAAACTTAAATCCAGAATTCACCAATAAAAGTTTGAAGTTATTGACAAACTGTGAGGCGCATTTATTCCAAAGACCAGATGAGGCTGTAGTAAGAGGTTATGACAAAGGAGCTGAATTAGATTTGGTTACTAACGGACGTTTCTTAACTAATTACGAATTGTTGAAGAAACAAGATGCAATTGACTTGTTTGAAGATACCATCAATTTTGATAAATACACACAACCCGTTAAAGATTTTATTGAAAGTGTTGTAAATAGTGATAAAGAAGAAGAGTATTTTGTAGTACCATCTCACACAAGAATTGTAAATGGAGAACCTACAAAAAACCCTCGATACTTAGAACCAAACAAGTTTGTGAATGAAACTGAAGCTTCCTATTTAGGAGATATTGGTGTTCGTTTGGTAAGACAAATTGAATTAAGTGAGCCAATAAATCATGTTGTAAATGCTGTTTTACCAGGAAGAAGAAATAATCCTGTAGATAAAGAAGCAGGTATTCGTCCTTTAGCAGTTTATAACCCAATTCACTACCAAGAAGCTCCAGAATTATTTATGGACTTTATTTGTAGTTTAACAGGTAAATCACCTTCTACAACAGGGGCTGGTACAGAAGGAGCTTTAACAAAAGCACCATTTAACATGCTAACTCCTACAACAGATTTAAATAACGCATTACTTTCTCATATTTTAACAGAGTCTAACGGATTTAGTACGGCTGCTGGTTATGTTGGTGCAGAAAATAAGGTAGATCATGATATTAGTTTGTTAATTCCTGAAATTTGGGCTAGACTAGAGCCAGTTGATAGAGATCCTAAAGCGTTAATTGAAAATGGTTCTTTAGAAAAAATTGAAGATTTTGAATACGAAGGTGAGACTATTTTAGCAAGTAGGTTAGGTTATAGAATTACTAAAAATTTCTCTTATAGATGTTTGAATAGAATTTTTGATGAGCCAACTGCTGTGTTTAGCGAAAGAATGTTAAAACCAGAGTTGCAAGGTTTAGAAGATTATGTGGATGGAATTAAAAATATTGTAGAAGCTCAACAAAAAGTTGCGTTAAACTACTTTGCGGATGGAAGTATAGATGCTGCCATTCCTCCATTGAAAATCTTATTAAACATCATGGCTTATGGTAATTATGAAGGAAAACAATTGAGTGATCCTGAATTAAGAGCTTATTTTGAAAGAGACTATGTAATTAATAGCGATTGGTATATTGAGAGATTGAAACTGAAACAACAAAAAGATATTCAATTTTACACGAAACAAATTGCTTATTTAGAAAACTTTATAGCTCAAGATAATAATAAGTTAATTGTTGAGGAGTTAGGTTTAACAGAGCGTTTAGAAAATGTAAATAGCTTATTAAATGAAGTGAGCTCTGTTGAGTATCTTGAAAGTTTAGAAGGTACTATTGGTGCTGATCCTTTATTCAAAAAGTAATTTTTTAAATAAAATTATATAAAGTTGCTTTCTCCTTTGAAATAATATGGAGAAAGTAACTTTTTTATTTTAAGTTATAAAAGGTTTTATTTAGCCACATTTTTTATTCAAATTTGGAAATGGTCTGTAAGCATAATATTGTAATACTTCTTCTAAAGCCATTTTAAGTGCTTTGTTCACAGGTAATATTATATTTCCTAGAGTAAAATCTATTTGATTTAATTGCATATAATACTCTGTGAAAACAGGCACATTTAAACTTTTTGTTATTGCCTCTTCTGCGGTTGCGTATTTTTTGGCTTGCCCCTCTTTTATAATTTTACAAGTAACCAATTTTAAAACGCCATATTTATCTGTATTGGCTGCGTACCCAAATAATCTACAAATTAATCCTCGGTATTTGTAATCACTGCAACGACCCTGGTTCAAGATAATGAGTGGTTTGTATATAAAACAAGTCAAAGAATAGGTTTTGTTAAGTAGATTAAGTGTGTTTTCAGCTTCTCCATTTAAAAATAAATGAAAAGCCCATGGTAAAAACTCTAATGGTGATGCTTCAATATCGGAATAAGAACAGCACTTTCCGCAACCAGGGTTACAGCGAATACCAGAGTTTTGAGCGAATTGAGCACTTTCTTGGTCTAACTTAGAAAAAAGATTTTCTACTAACTGCACACGACGTTCTATCGACATTATTTTTTACCGAAGGTAGACTTAATATGCCCAGTAGATACGGTTTATCTGATAAAAGAAAAATGGTATTTACTTTGCGGGTAATCATAATAGTTTTAAGTTCAGAAATTGTCAGTTTTTTATTGAATAGTTTTCAACTATTGTTTGCCATGTTTTCGATATAGTAAATCTGTAGATTGTAATAGTTTTCCTTTTAAATTTTTATCAAGTTTTGGATGTGAAGCAAGATATTTTTCCACGATAATATAGGCTTCTTTTGAAGTATACCTACCGATGGTACTGTTTAACCAACCTTGTGGAAAAAAGATGTCTCCTGTTTTCTGAATTTCTTCAAGAATTTCAAGACTCATACCTACTGTCTTAATTCCTTCTTTTTGATGTAAAGGATGATGTATATAGGAACAAGCTGTTTGTACCCAACTTTCCTTTTCTCGGTTCTTCGCTTCTTTAAATGAATTAAAATATGCTGTTCTTACTTTAGGATTGGTGTCTAAGGCAGGTAATAAGAATTCAAAACGTTTTATTTTATCTGGATTGGTAAGTTCTGATTTTGTTTTTGTTAATATAGCTTTTGATTTAGGATGACCGTATAAGGCTAATTGCTGTGCCAAATCGGTATAATTATTTTTGTTTAAGATAAGATTATTAATGCAGGTCTCTTTACTCCAAATTTTATAGATGTTTTCTATTCCTTGCTTTGAATGTGCAATGGATACATAGGTGTAAAATAAATTCTTTTTAATATTTTTTGTTTCATTTTTTTGCAATCTGTTGAAAAGTAATTTTTCCAAATCTGCTTGGTGCTGATTACGTTGTTCTTGAGTAAATATATTCCAATAAAGGTCCGTTATTTGCCCTGTAATCAATCTTAATATTAATTGATTTGTTTCTGTTTTTATACCTTTTTTTAAGTTTTCAAAGGCAATAGAATTATTTATTGTTCCATTATTTACGTTTTCATAAATGTTTATATAAGAATGTGCTCTAGAGACTTCATCTTTTATAGCATAGGTTTGTGCAATCGTGTTTTCTGTGATAGGAAATACACCATAGCCATAACCATTGCTGTTGTACAAAATATACAAAGGTTTTTCTGCTCCAATAGCTTTGGTTATTTCAATACTTTTTGCGTTACTTAAAACAGGGATGGTGGTGATACTATCAGCATACACCAAACTAATTTCAAAAGATTGTGGCCAGAAATTTTCTGAACTATCTTCTGCTTTCTGAGTTAATGTAAATTGTTGAATATTATTTGAAGTATCTAATACAATATCTTCATAAAAAATAGGTCTTCCTGTAGAGTTCACCCAAATATTACTCCAAGTATTTAAATCTACAGGCGATTTTTTATCAAAAATATTAATTAGTTTGGTCCAGTCTGCATTACTATGTGCATATGTTTTGATGTATTCTCTAATGCCTTTTTTAAATTTTTCTTGTCCAAGTACAAGTTCTAATTGACGCATCATAATTGGTGCTTTATTGTAAATAATACTTCCGTAAAGTGAACCTGCGTTATTAAGATTGTCCAAGTCTTGGCGAATAGGATTGGTTCCTCTAGTACGATCTACACGATAAGCTTGTGGATAATGTGAAAGTAAAAATAAAAGATCATGATTGATATCTGTAAATACAGGGTTTACAATTTTATCTGCTATGAAATTTGCAAATACTTCTTTTAACCAAACATCGTTAAACCATTCCATAGTTACTAAATTTCCAAACCACATATGTGAAGTCTCATGGGCAATTAGTTTAGCTCTTGACAACTCTTGTGAACGTGTAGCACTTTTGTCTAAAAATAAAGATGATTCTCTATATTGTATCGCTCCTGTATGCTCCATTCCACCATATTGAAACCCAGGAATAGTTGCTAAATCTAATTTTTGAAAAGGGAATTTATATTGTGTATAAGCTTCTAGATAATCTAATGAAGATTGGTGTAGTTTAAATATGGCTTCTGTGCTACTATTTATTTTTTCTTCATTGGTTTCTCTGTAAAGCATTTTCATAGAGCGATTTGTCTTTTTAGATGAAACAAAACCAAATTCTCCTGCTACAAACGAAAAATGATAAGTACTCATTTTATCAGATTTTTTAAATTTATAGCTTGTGGTATCGTCATTATTTTCTTTCGTGTCGATAGGAGCACTGCATAATACTTCCCAGTTTTTTGGAACCGTAATATTTAATAGATAATTAGCTTTTATGTTGGGTTGGTCAAAGCAAGGAAATAATGTTCTAGCACGATCCGGTACCAATAATGTAAAAAGATAGTTGGCATTTCTATTTAAAGACAAATTGCCTGCAATAAATTCAATATTTATAGTATTGGAACCTATTTGTAAAGATTCTCTAGGAATATTTATATGCTCGTTATTATGATTGATATCTATTTTGTTATTATTAACAATAATGTTTTTTATAGCAGAGGTTTGCTCTTTGAAATCCAAAAAAAGTGGGTGAGATAAATCTTTTATAGAGACTTCTAATTGAAGTTTAGCAGCTATTGGAAGTGCTTTTTCTTTAGGAATGCTAAATGATAAATTATAGACAACATCTTCTACTTGCGTACTTCTGTAATTAGCCAATTCTAAAGGAACACCAATTGCATTTATTGCTGAGTTTTTTTTTGAAGAAGTAGAACAAGAAAGGCAATAAAAAATTGATAGTATGTACAATAAAGCTTTTGTCATGTTAATCTGATTTAAGGTATTTGCAGTTGCAAACGCTGCGGGAACACTTTTTTTTATAAGCAAATCTATAATTTACTTTTGGTTTTATTTAGAATGAAGATTTATTTAATAATAAAGACCATTTTTTTGAATGGCAGCAATGGCTTTTTTTTCATGTCGTACTAGCAAATTGTATTCTTCCTGTTCTAAATTACTTTCTACGCCAATAAATTCCATTGGATATATTTTTAAAATTTCTTTAAAAATTAACTTTACTCTCGCTATATGATAGTCCGAAGTAACTATTGTGAGCTTAATATTTTTTAATTTAGATAAAATAGGTTTAATTTTTACAGCATCATCAACTGTATTGCTAGATAAAGCAGCTTCTAAAATACAATTTTCTGAAATTCCATTTTCAAGTAAGTATTGTTTTGCATAGGAGGCATGAGAATTTTCAGAAGTGTTGAATTGTACTCCCCAACCGCCAGTGCATAGTATTAAGTTTCCTTGTTTAAAATGGTTTAGACAGTAATTCAATCTACTAGTGGAAATTGAACTTAAATTTCCTGTAGGTGAATTAGGGCTTCCTAAAACTATCAAAACATCACTTTTCATAAATAATTTATCTTTTTATTCCAATGAAACGTATCACACTTCCTGTTCCATTATGATATTTCCCCTCCTTTAATTCTACATTAATTTCTTCAAGTTGAATAATTTCAAAATCAGAAAAATCTTTTTGAATAGCTTCCTTTGAAAATAACATTTCAAGGTCTTTAGGACCTCCAATATTTGGATTTTCTTGAGATAATTTTAAATGTTTCTTACTAAAACCTTCTAAAATAATTATTCCCTTAGGTTTTATTAGATCTCCAATTTTTTTGTGATATTTTGAAAGTAGAGGAGGAGGAAAATGTGCAAAAATCAATGCCGCCGAATCAAATTGTTGATGAATGATATCTAACTCGAAAAAATCACCAACCTGATAAGAAAATTTTACATTTTCATTTTTTGCTAATTGTAAAGCTTTGTTTTTACCTTCTATGCTAATATCAAAAGCAGTGACTTCTAATCCTTTTTTTGCTGCATACACGGCATTTCTTCCTTCTCCTTCAGCGGGCAATAAAAGACTTCCTGACAACTTGTGTTTTTCTAAAGTTTCTTTAAAAAAAATATTTGGTTCAATTCCATAAGCATATGCATCATTAGCATATCTACTATCCCACATTTCTTTCATTTTATTTACGTTTTCTGTTAAATCGATGTCTTATTTAAATACGATATTCGTCAATGTTTTTGACATATATAGAATTTATTTATGTCAAATTTAAATCTTGGTTAAGAGGTTAATTATGTTGCTAATTTAATACTTTTAATAATAGAACATTGTCTGTTTCATCATAAACCAGCTTGTTGCTTGTCAATGGTTTGAAGTAATGTTATGTAAATTTTGATGATTACCTAAAGTATTGTACTATACTTATTTATTGGTGTTTTTTTAGTATATTTAATAACCCACTTTTTTGTCTTTTATTTGGTTTTATGTAACAAATGTTACAGGGGTATATGTTGTTATTGTATAATTTTGAAATAACATATTTAAAGGTATTTAAATATACTAAAAAAACACCAATAAATAAGTATAGTACAATACTTTAGGTATTTAAAGGTATTTAAATATGAAATAGCTTTTAAAATAAAAGTTTAGTTTAATTAAAAAAAATCTATTTGATGAAGCGTTTATTAATATTAGGATCGGGAACTGGTGGGACAATGATGGCAAATCATTTAGTCAAAAAACTACCCAAAGAATGGACAATTACAATAGTTGATCAATACAAAACACATTATTATCAACCAGGGTTTTTATTTCTTCCTTTTGATATATATACTGAAAATCAAGTAAAAAAAGTTGGAAAAAAATTTATTCCTAAAGGTGTAGAATATATTCAAAAAAGAATTGAAAAAATAAACCATGAAGACAATACGGTAGATTTAGAAGATGAGACTTTAAATTATGATATTTTAATCGTAGCAACGGGTTCTAAAATTGCTCCGGATGAAACGGAAGGTATGCTCGGCAAAAATTGGCAAAAATCTATTTTCGACTTTTATACATATGAAGGTTCATTAGCATTAAGAAATAAATTAAGAGAATGGAAAGGTGGTAAATTAGTAATTCATATCACTGAAATGCCCATTAAATGTCCTGTAGCTCCTCTTGAGTTTGCCTTTTTAGCAGATTCTTATTTTATTGAAAAAGGGATGCGTGATAAAGTGGATATAACCTATGTAACACCTTTGGATGGGGCATTTACAAAACCAGCCTGTTCAAATTCTTTAAGTTATTTGCTGAAAGAAAAAAACATAAAGCTAGAAACAGATTTTGCTATAGAACATATTGACAATGAATCTAATGAAATTGTAGACTATGCTGAAAAGAGAATTGAGTTTGATTTATTAGTTACGGTTCCTACAAACATGGGTGACGAACTTATAGAAAGATCAGGAATGGGAGATGATTTAAACTTTATACCAACTCATCACCACACATTGCAATCTCTAAAACATGAAAATATTTTTGTGATAGGAGATGCTACAAATGTACCTGCATCTAAGGCTGGATCTGTTGCTCATTTTGAAGCAGATACACTGACGGATAATATTTTATTATATATTGATGGAAAGCCTTTAAAAGAAGAATTTGACGGACATGCGAATTGTTTTATTGAAACAGGTAAAAGTAAAGCCTTATTAATAGATTTCAACTACAAACAAGAACCGGTTGAAGGAACGTTCCCAATAGCAGGTATAGGTCCTTTAAAATTATTAAAAGAAAGTTTATTTAACCATTGGGGGAAATTAGCTTTTAGATGGATCTATTGGAACATGCTTTTAAAAGGAATAGCAATTCCGTTTGTAGGTAGAAATATGAGTATTAAAGGAAAAAAAATAAACAAATAAAAATAGGAATTATGGAAAAAACGATCGGAACAAAAGTGATAAATTTTTCTGAAGACGGATACATGACAGATTTGTCTCAATGGGATAAAGAAATAGGAATTGAACTTGCAAAATCTGAAGAGATAGAAATGACAGATGCACATTGGGAAGTGATTGACTATCTTCAAAATCAGTTTAAAAATGACAATGCACTTTCAATTAGAGGAATTAAAAAAAGTGGTGTGGTAAATATTAAAGAATTTTATGCATTATTTCCAGGTGGACCTTTAAAAATCTCTACTAAAATTGCAGGAATTCCAAAACCAAAAAGTTGTATATAAACCTTTAAATTATAAGATCATGGCAGAAACAAAAGTAAAAAAAATGCTTTTCATTTTATCCAAATCAACATTAGAAAATGCCTATGCTGCATTTGTAATGGCTAACGGAGCTAGAATGGAAGGTATAGAGGCAGAAGTGTTTTTTACGTTTTTTGGTTTAGAAGCAATTCAAAAGAAAAAATTAAAACATTTACATACAGCGACGGTTGGAAATCCAGGAATGAATATTCCTACCATGTTGGGAGGTTTACCAGGAATGGAAGCCTTAGCAAGTAAAATGATGAAAAAAGAAATGGAGAAATTAGACATGCCTCCTGTTGATGAATTTTTAGAAATATTAAGTGATTCAGGGTGTAAGTTATGGGCTTGTAAATTAGCGGTAGATATGTTTCATTTGAAGAAAGAAGATTTAATTGATGAATTGGATGGAATATTAACAATTGGCGATTTTTACAATAGAGCCAATGAAGACGGTACCCAACTATTGTTTATTTAATAAAAGACTCTGAATATTTAAATCCGGGATTTTAATTAAATACCGGATTTTTTTGGTGTTTTAACAAATAAGACGTCGTTTAAAAATATTTTTATGAAAAATAATTCTGATAACAATAATTTAAAAGATTCCTGTGGCATTGAAATTTCTGTGGATATAAATTATAAGCAGCATTGGAACAATGCGTATACAAAGACTTCTACAACGAAACTTGGTTGGTATGAAGAAAACCCGGAACCATCACTAAGGTTAATTAAACAGCTCAACCTTGATAAAAGTAATTCTATTTTAAATGTTGGTGCTGGTACATCCACACTTATAGGTGAATTGTGTAATGAGGGCTATCAAAATATCATTGTAAATGATATTAGTTCTACCGCATTGGGATTAATGAAAGAGAATTTGAAGTCTTCAAGTGAAGTCTTAACATTTATTGAGGACGATTTATCAAACCCAACAAAATTAAATACCTTAGAAAATATTCACGTATGGCATGATAGGGCGGTATTACATTTTTTAACTGAATCGAAAGATCAGGATGTATATTTTAAACTTTTAAGTAGTGTGTTAAATAAAGATGGATATGCTATTATTGCCACCTTTAACAAGGAGGGGGCAACTAGATGTTGCGGACTTCCTGTCTGCAGATATAACTCAAAAGAACTAAAAGACAAGCTAGGGAAGGAGTTTGAATTAATTGAATCATTTAACTATAGTTTTATAACTCCCTCTGATGATACACGTGAATATATATACACTTTGTTCAGAAAAAAGTAATCCCATAGTTTTATAAATCATTCATTTCACTCATAATCTGTTGGGCTTTTTCTAAATCTAAATCTGGTACTTGCAACTCAACTTCAAAGGATGGTAAATAATTCATTATTTGAGTAACAAATTCATTTTTAAAGAAACATTTAATTCCTTCTAATTCTAATTTGCTTTTAAGTACAAAAAGTTCTGATTCAATATGTGCTTTTTTTATAGTGATTAATCCCAAAGTCAATATTTTTTTTAGACAAATAATAAAATTATTGTTAAAAGAGCACCTGCAATAGCAAAGTACATTCCTTTTTTAAAAACGGGCATTTTAGGGGTGTACATCCAAAATGCTGAGATCACAAAAAATAATAACGATAGTCCAAAGAAAATGTTTAAATAATATAAAGGACTTTTTGTTGAGGCTTTATGCAATCGTTCCATTTTTTCTAATACGATAGGTAGTTTCATTTTTTTTACAATGGCAATTCCTGTTTTCTGATTATAGGTACCATTTTTAAAATGGATGATATCACCCTGTTTCTTTTCTACCCTAAGTTTCATTTTTAATTTAGAGCCTACTTTAGCTCCATTTAAATTAGGCTCTAGTTGTTTTTCTATAACTACTTCACTTTTTAAAAAATCAGTCGATCTGAATATCAATATGATTCCACTAATGGCGTATATCGCCATAATTCCCGATAAGAAATAACCTAAAAATCTATGAATAACTCTAATTTTAAATGATAGAGGAGTCTTTTTATTTGCCATGTTTGATATTTAATAATTACAAAATGTTTTATAATGAAGTATAAAAAAAGGTTCAGTAAATATAAACAAAACAACGAAAAAGGGCAGGAATAAATGGGATTATAATATTAATAAAGATAGTTGTTAATTAGTCTAATAATGAGAAATCTATTTCCGGAGCAACGTGCAACTTTTTTCTTTTAAATTCAGTTCCTATTGGCGTATTTTTATTTGTAAATCCACAATTTTGTAAATAAAATCCAGTACTTTCAATTCCTCCAGAATAATCTAATCTAAAATTTTTCTTGGCGGTATTGTCAGCAGTAAAAACTGCTTCGGTAACTTCATGCCATCCAGAAGAATTATATACCCATTGGTTTTGGTATAACCCTCTTCTTTCTATTATTCCTTGATTTGGAATGAAATTTTCAAGGAAAGAGTATAATCGCTTTAAATAAGTTATTGTTTTTGGCCTTCTAAATTGTGCAACTAAATTCCATTTATCCATTTCCGGGTCAAAGAAATAAGCTACATAATCTGTATAACCCTTATTTGAAGGAGTTGCACCAAGAAGAAATTTATAGTTTATATTCGATTTCCAATTAAAGACTTTGAAACTTTGACCACCAGATCCTTCGTTACCAAATTTATTTGTAATTACATCATTTCCTTTTTTTAATAATTGAATTCTTTCTTCTTTTGGAATTTCATTTGGGTTGTCGGTTTTGTATGGACTCCAAACAGAAAATAATATTCGTCGTTCCGTTGGAGAATTTACTTGCATTCCAAAATATCCTTCGCCAAATCCATTTGCTACAAAATATGAACCGATAACATCTTGGTCTTTAGGGATTTGTAGTTCGCTATAAAACCACTCAACATTAGTAACACCTTCAGGGGTTTTGAATCGTAAATGATCTGAAGGACCTCTTCTTCCAAAATGATAACTATCTTTTACAAACTTAATTGATTCAGAATTTTGAGTTTGTATTAATACTGCTGAAATATCAGGGAAGGCATTTCCATTTTTTTTAAAACCTTTAATATCTATGTAGTGATAGCCAATTTCTTTAATATTAAAATTCCCAATGAATACATCTGTGAAATCTGGTTTGGAAATAGTTATTTTGTTTTTTTGACCATTAAACAGGACCTCAATTTCTGAATCAGAATTGTTTGTTTTTGTTTTGATACCTAATGAAATTTTTCCGGGAGTATCCATATAAAAATATGTACGCATGATATCCTTTTCATTTGACCAATTATTAATTCCTTTTCCTGTAAGTCCAAAAGTAGATTTAACAGCATCATCAACTAATATCCAAGAATTTCCTTTTGTGGGAATAGTTACATTATATGCAATTTTTTTTCTTTTAGTAGATACAAATGAGGTTGTAGTAATTGCTAACAATAGTACTTTTAGTAAAAGTGTCTTATTCATAATTGTATTTTCTTAAAACAGTAATTTCTATAGAGTGAACTTGCTTCACTCACACAAATTTAATCCGTTACCGTCAAGTCAAAGTTGAATAATTCTTTGAAATAGGGAGAAGTTTTAATCAGATAAGAGTAATTACTTTCGTTTAAGCTATTTTCAATTAAAATAAACCTTCGATTGTTCCTTTAGAGTCCATTTTTATTTTTTCAGCAGAAGGAGTTAATGGTAAGCCAGGCATTCTGAGTATGTTTCCTGCAATTGGAATAATAAATCCTGCACCTGCAGCAATTTCAAACTCTCTAATATGTATGTCAAAATTGTCAGGTCTACCTATAAGTTTTTCGTTATCACTTAAACTCTTTTGGGTTTTTGCCATACAAATAGGCAGGTTTCCATAGCCTAAATCTTCAAAGCGTTTCAATTGTTTTTTTGCTTTTGCGGTTAAAACTATATTTTTTGCACCATATATTTTTCTACAAATTTTTTCTATTTTAATAAGTGCAGAGTCTTCAAGCTTGTAGGTTGGCCTGAATTTAGTTTGGCAAGTTTTAGCAGCTGCTATTGTTTTTTCGGCCAACTCAATGCAACCTTTTCCTCCATCAGCCCAACCATAACTCAAGGCAACAGGTACTCCTAGATTTTTACAATGTGTGTAAATTAATTCTTCTTCTGCTTTGGTATCCTCTTTGAAGACATTGATTGAAACAACTACCGGCAAATCAAAACTCTGAATACTTTCTATATGTCTTTCTAAATTTGGGATTCCTTTGGTTAGGGCTTCTAAATCTTCTTCTGCTAAATTCTTAAGAGGTTTCCCTCCATGATATTTAAGAGCTCTAATTGTGGCTACAATGACTACAGCTTTAGGTGATATGTTTGCTTGTCTGCATTTTATATTCAAAAACTTTTCAGCACCTAAATCAGCAGCGAAACCTGCTTCAGTTATCGTGTAATCTCCAAGACTCATTCCCATTTTCGTGGCTATAATAGAGTTGGTTCCTTGAGCAATATTCGCAAAGGGGCCTCCATGAATAATAGCTGGATTTCCTTCAAGTGTTTGTACTAAATTAGGCTTAATAGCATCTTTCAATAAAACGGCAATGGCACCTGAGGCATTTAAATCTCTAGCATAAATAGCTTTTCCATCGAATGAATCTCCAATGTATATGTTTCCACACATTTCTTGTAGGTGATCTAAGTTTTTACACAAACATAGAATAGCCATAATTTCAGAAGCAGCAGTAATGTTAAAACCTGTTTCTCTGGGAATACCTCCTGCTTTGCCTCCTAAGGCAGTAACAATATTTCTTAGAGCTCGATCATTCATATCAATACAGCGTTTCCAGATTATGGTACGTGAATCAAGACCTAAACTTTTGGTTTTACTTTGGATATTATTGTCAATTAATGCTGATAGTAAATTATTAGCCATAGCAATGGCATGAAAATCACCTGTAAAATGCAGGTTGATATCTACCATAGGAATTACTTGACTCCATCCTCCGCCTGCCGCACCACCTTTCATACCAAAAACGGGCCCTAAGCTTGGTTCTCTTAATGCAACTACCGATTTTTTACCTAGTTGATTTAACGCATCACTTAAGCCAATAGAAGTAGTGGTTTTTCCTTCTCCTGCAGGTGTAGGAGTTATGGCTGTAACCAAAATAAGATTGTTATTTTCTATATTTTTCTCATCAATTAACGTTAAAGGTAATTTGGCCTTTTCACTACCATAATACTCTAATTGTTCTTCTTTTATATGAAGTAGGTTGGCAACTTCACGAATATGTTTGGCTGTAACTTTTTGTGCTATTTCTATATCAGTCATATCTAAAAAACGATCTAAAGTAATATAATCTTATGATTTAGTATTGTAATATTGAAATGTACCAAAAGATCAATCAAATTATTAAATTGACATTTTGATAGTAATATTTCAAGGATAAATTTAATAATTATTTACAATAGATAGCTTTTTTTGCGATATTTATTTTAAGTATTTAAGATGATATTATTGATTATTCCAATTTGATTGGGTAATAATTAATAAATTGTTAGGTGAGGTAGTGTTTCTTATTTTTTAGAAATTAAATTATTTAAAATAGCGTAATTGACTAAACTAGCTCTAGTTTTAATTTTGGATGAATAACCTTAAGGGGTTTTTAATTGACTATAGTTAATTTTTTATAAATAATATTTTTTTCGCAACCAGAAAGCAACACGTACTAATAAAATTAATGCGGGAACTTCAACTAAGGGGCCAATGACACCGGCAAATGCTTGCCCTGAGTTTAATCCAAAAACCGCTATAGCAACAGCAATGGCCAATTCAAAATTATTTCCTGCTGCTGTAAAAGCCACAGAAGCTGTTTTGTCGTAGGATGCGCCCGTTGCTTTCGTAAAGAAAAAACCAATGATAAACATGAGTGTAAAGTAGATAAGTAGGGGAACTGCTATAATAAGTACATCCATAGGGATTTTAACGATTAATTCTCCTTTTAATGAGAACATAATTACAATTGTAAATAAAAGTGCAATTAATGTCATTGGTGAAATTGTAGGAATAAATTTGGTAGTGTACCAATTTTCTCCTTTTAATTTAACTAATATGAGTCTACTCAAAATACCCATAATAAACGGTACTCCTAAATATATAGCAACACTTTCTGCAATTGTTCCTACTGAAATATCTACAATAGCTCCTTCAAAACCGAAATAGGGTGGAAGAACAGTGATAAAGATCCAAGCATAAAAACTATATGCAAATACTTGAAAAATACTATTTAAAGCAACCAAACCTGCACCATATTCGCTACTTCCTTCTGCTAGGTCATTCCATACCAAAACCATAGCAATACAGCGTGCCAAACCAATTAAAATTAGTCCTACCATGTATTCAGGATAATCACGTAAAAAAGTAATTGCCAATACAAACATAAGCACAGGACCTATTATCCAATTCAGAATAAGTGAAATAGATAAGATTTTTGTGTTTTTGAATACTTTAGGTAGAAGTGAATAATTGACTTTTGCCAGAGGAGGGTACATCATTAATATCAAACCGATAGCGATAGGAATATTTGTTGTACCGATGCTAAATGAGTCTATGATGTTTGGGAATGTAGGGATAAAATAACCAAGTCCAACTCCAATTGCCATTGCAATAAATATCCACAAAGTCAGGTTTCTATCAAGAAAATTTAATTTTTTTAAAGCCATTTTTTATAAATTTATTTGAGAAAAAACGTATAATAATTCTGTTGCAATTTGCAAACTTCTTTCTTTGTATTTTTCATTTTGTTGTGGTGTGTTGTCAAATGCTTTTGGGTCTTCAAAAGTTATTGGAATACGTTTTTCTGCCCCAGGCACAAAAGGACAAGCTTCATTTGCAGAGTTACAAGTCATAATGGCTGCAAATTCAGATTTTGGATTGAAGTCATCGTCCATTTTTTTTGAAAATCCAATTATTGGGTGCTCATTATCAGCATATTTAATACTGTAAATTGGGTTTTCATTTTTCGAAATAGTTTTTATCTGAAAACCAGAATTTTGTAAAGTTTCTGCAGCTTTAGGAAACATTGCCGTTGCTTCTGTACCACCTGAATAGCAAAAGATATTTTTAATATTAAAATGGCTTGCTATTGTTTGTGCCCATACTTGCGATAAATGACTTCTGCGTGAATTGTGAGTACAGATAAAGTTGATGCGAATCTCTTGACCGTTTGATATTTTGGTTTGAATATATTCAGATAAAGGCTGTAAGATTGTTTTGCGTTCTTCTGAAATGTTATTGATATTTAAAGAGTCAATAACATTTTTGATATCTGTAAATAACGTTGTGTTACTTGTTGTCATATTGGTGTTTTTATTGAATTGTAGTATGATTAAAATTTTATATTTAGCAACAATTTTGATTGGTTGAAATATCTTGATTTAAAAACTGTAACATTGTTTCCTTCATTTTAGTCCAATTTTCTATATTTATACAGTAACAAACACTTGTACCTTCAACATTTCCTTTAATTAATCCTAAGAGTCTTAATTCTTTTAAATGTTGCGAAATAGTAGGCTGTGCAAGTCCAATTTCATTGACTAAATCGCCACAAACACAAGAATTTGTTTTAAAGAGGTGTTGTAGGATAGAAACCCTTGCAGGATGCCCAAAAACTTTTGCAAATAATGAAATTTCATTTTGTTGGTCAGTAAATATTTCAGTTTTGGCTAATCCCATTTTTTTATATATTAATTCATTGCAATATTACGATTAATATATAAAACCTAAAAATTATTTTAGATGATAATAAGATATTATTTGAAATAAAAATTTAGATAGGCTATCTAATTAAATTTTATCTAATTTAAATAAGGTTATTTCAGGACGTACATTCATTCTAATTTGCCATAAATGCCCTAATGCTCTATTGATGTATAAAGTTCTGTCGTTAGCTAAATTAAATATTCCAGCTGAGTAATTTTTATTTTCAACAGGAAGTATTGGTGGAGGTAGAAATGGGGGTTTTACTTGTCCTCCATGTGTATGTCCAGAAAGTATCCAACTGTTGTAGTCTTTCCAAACATCTAAATCACAAACATCAGGATTATGACAAAGCACCAAATTAGCCTTGTTTTTATCAAATTTTGAGAGTGCTTTTTTAGGGTCAAAATTCGTTCCCCAAAAATCATCGATACCAATAATATTTAGTCCATTGGACGATTTTTGTTCATTTCTTAAGATTTCAACTCCTGCAGAATTTAAAATATCAACCACACTATCGGCAACATCATCTTCAATCCAGTCTTCACCATAATCATGATTTCCTAAAACCCCAAAAGTTCCTAAGTTTCCTTTTACACAGTGTTTCATAACCGTGGTTAATTGCTGGAATTGCTCATTGTTTTCATAATGAATAAAATCTCCAGTATATACAACATAATCAGGTTTTAGTTTTTGTGCTTTTTTAAAAGATTCTATAAGGTAATTCCAATCAAACCTATTTCCAACATGTATGTCGCTAATTTGCATTAAAGTCTTTCCAATTAATTCATTGGGCAAATTCTTGATGGGCATTTTAACTTTTACAAACTCAAGCCAAAAAGGTTCAATTTTCCATGAATATAGACCAGCAAGAAACCCTATACCAATAGAACTTAGAATTCCTTTTTTAATAAATTTTCTTCTCTTCAATTTTTTTATGTTAATACGTTTCTACGTTGTTTTTATGAGCTAAACAACGAACTTTAATCTATTTTATTATAAACTTCTATATTATGGTAAATGGTATCGTTATTTGAATATGTATTTACTTGTTTGTAGGAAGTGGTATTATGTTCTATTGGAATAACATAAGTATTAACATCACTTTTCATTGATTTTGACATTGAGGTTAGGTTTTCAATAATAGTGTCATTTTTATAGCTATAAGTGCCATATCCATGCCATTCAGACGAATTTTTATCTGGGTCTGTATTCCAAATCACGTGTCCATTTAAGTAAATTTTATGCTGTACTTTAGTAGTGTCAATAATTATAGTATCTCCATTAGCAAGATGATAGAACTGACTTAATTCCCATACACCTTCCATAGAGTTTATTTTTTCATTTTTTTTATTATTTGTTGTAGAACTACAAGAAATAAAAATTAATGATAGTAGAAATAAGAATGATGTATGTGTAAAAACGATGTATTTTAAAGAGGATTTTTTTTTCATAATATTTTTAGTTATTAATAAGTGTGTTCTATTGTTAGCACTATTTTTTTAATAATGGTTTATCATATTATAGATAAAAAAATACGATGGCTTCTAAATTTTATGACAGAATAAATGTACATTATTTTTTTCTTTAATTTTAGTTTTTTAACAGGTCTTATAAAGAAGCAAAATAGTGTATACGTCTATTCTACACAATGTGGATAGGAGTGGACTTGCAACAAAAAATTATATACATAAGGTTGTGAGAAGAAGCTATTGCTAATAGCAAATGTTATTTCTTTACAAATTTAATTTTCTCTCCTGTTTCGGTTAAAATAAAATATATGCCACTTTCTAAACTTTTTACATCAACCTTTTCATTTTTACGGATCATTCCTTTTATAATTTCTTTTCCAAGAAAATCATAAATTATGTAGTGTTGAGAACTATTTAATCCACTAAACCCAATATAATCATCTGTTGGATTTGGGTAAATACGAATGTTATTTGTGGAAGTATTGTTGTCAGTTAAGCTTAAAGTAATATTGTTTAAATCATCCGTTTTTAAGGTTCCTAATCCATTTGTAGCTTCCCAAAAATTATATGAAGATGAAAAATCTGAGGATGTTCTACTAAATTTTTCAGAGTAATCGTCAACGATATTCCATTGTGTACTTGTTAAAGCACTGTCTGTTAAAATAATTACCAATGCTCTAAAATCTTTTTGCGACGTATTTGAGTTAGGAACTCTTTGGGTTAGTAATGCTTCTAACGATGTAGATGTGTAAGTAGTTCTTCCTGTGGCATCGAAAGTATATGGGTTTCCTGAAAAATTAAAATTTGAGATACCTGTAAATACATCAAAATCATCAATATCAGCAATTGGAATCATTCCCATTAAATATAATTCTAATTGATTATAGGGTAAACTGTTCCCTCCATTTGCATTAGTTCCAAACGATTCCACAGAATAAGAACCAGCGCCATTATCAACAAGTGTACTTTGGCTAAAACCGCCCAATTGCCCTTTAGAACTTCCTCCGGTGAATCCCCAATGTGGTTTAAAAGCAAAAAAATCAGTTCCATTAAATGTGCCTTCTGTGTTTATTCCAAAATTACCCCAATTATGCATTAGTTCATGCAAAGATGGACCTAATCTTAAGTAATCTCTTCTTGTAAGATGCATTACTGATTTTAATTTTCCTAAAGATCCATAATCGGAACTATTGTCAAATGTGCTTAAACCAATACCCGTGACATTGTTTGATACTTGAATTAATTGACCATAAGGAAGGTTACTTGGTCTAACATCTTCATTTAATATTAAAAAAATGAAGTCAAATTCATCATCAAATTTTTGATAAATATCTTGAAATAAGGCCTCTCTAATAGTTTGGTTATTAAATTCATCATTAGATATCCAATTATTATATTCTACCGAAGACATTAATAGTGATGCAACCCTATTATTTGGGTGAATTTCTATGGTATGTGTTTGGGCACTTAAATCTAAAATAGAAAAAATCAAGAGTAATGTAAATAAATGTTTTTTCATAAATTCGGAATGATTTGTATTATCCAATAATAGGTTGACCTTTTTTGCTCTTATAAGGTAATTCTAGTTTGTTTTAATTTTCCAATACAATTTGTAGTATACATATTGATTTATGAATACCATTTTAAAAGAAAAAACACCAAAAAAAAATTATTTTTTAAGTATTTTCTTTATAATTATATGATTCCCGTTTAGAACAATTTTTGCCGTATACACTCCAGAAGATAAATTAGTTATGTTTATTCTATGCTTTGTATTTTGGGTTAAGGTATTTTCATTGTTGTATACTTCTTTTCCATTTATATTAAATAAAGAAATTTTAAAATTTTGAACACCAGGAATACTAGATCTTAAATATAAGTAATCTTCCGCTGGGTTTGGAAAGATTGTTATCATAGTATCATCAATAACATTTGTGTTTGTAGCAAGGCTAGATTCCTCTATTTTAAAGTCTAATATACCGGAACCCCAAGATGCAAAACGAACAGTGTTTGTAGCAGTAATATAATCAACATCCGTTGCATTAAAAAAACCAATTCCTTCTGCTATTGAATACCATGTTTCAGCAATTACATCAAATACATAAGGACCAATATCTGTTCCAGCAAAAACAAACTTACTATCAGGAGTAACTACCATTCCTCCTGTTTGTGCATCACTATTTGCAGGGAAAACTCCTGTTACATCTATCCAAGTAGCACCTCCATCTTTGGACAAAATAGATCCGACATTGTTAGCACTAGGACCACAAAATAAAATCCAATTATCATTATTAGGTAAAACAACTCCGCTTCCAATATCGCCTTTTGCCCAAGAGTTTGAAACCATACTAAAAGGTGTAGCTATTTGAGTTCCAAAACTATTTCCTCTATCATTCGAAATGAATACCTTAGCATCCTGCAGCATAAATAATTTATTTGAATTCCCCCAAGCCTGAGCAAGAGCAGCTACTTGGTTTGTTCCAACATCTACGGTATGTCCGGTTATAGATGTTCCATTCCATGTAGCTCTATCTAAGTTTTTAGATAAAATCCAAATATTAGTACCTGGTTGATCGTGATCTATTACTGTTTGCACCCAACCCATATTTGTGTTTTCACTGAAATTAACGGTGGGACTAGCATTTAATAAACTGTTTATCTGACCTGCGGTTCTTAAAACGCCCCCATTGTACATAGAGACAGGAGCATAAACAATATTGCCTTGTCTTCTCCATTTCCAGACAGATTCTCCATCATAACTATCTAAGGGGGGACCATCACCACCTATGCTCTGATAAAAATCAAGTACCACTCCATTGGTTCCTGGGATAATACTTCCAGAGCCTTGATCTTGTGTGCTATACACAATGTGATTAGTATCATTATTTCCTGTAAAAAGATTGTATCTGTAAATTAAAGGATTTATAGTATTAAGAACATTGATATTAATATAATGTGCATTTGCATATCCAGAATTATCGGGACCTTCTCCTAAATTAGGAAAGTCAAACCATTCTTTATAAGATACAAATAGTCCTCCATCCGAGCATCTAACTGATAAGAGATTTCCACTGCTATTATAAAAAAAATGGGAAGATTGGAAGTCTGGATGATAATTAAATCGAATTCTGTCATAATAATCATTTGCAGGCAAACTTGTACCGTTTTGATAGCGACCCCAACCAGTATGATCAGTTATTACATTATCAAGACCATCAATTGAAATAATAGGTATTACATAACCTCCTAATACTATTTCTTCATTTTCGGGATTAACGGCTAGGAATCTTCCAGCACTCATTTTTCCTGAGGTATTTCCATAATAATTTCCATGTGGGAATTTTTCAGACCAAGTATTTCCTTGATCGGTAGAAACCCAGTATTGTTTGTTAACTGTAATGTATAACTTTCTAGAATCTCCTCCAATACTAAACTGAGTATTGTTGTGTCCAGTACTATAAGTACCGATAAAAGTAAAAATAGCACCTATGGAAGTATAAAAAGAACCATTTCTGGCTAAATAAACGGTATTAGAATTGGGTTGACTAGCATATCTTGGTGTGTACAGCGAAGAATTAGCAAAACTCCCAAAGTTTTGGATTTGTATAAAACTAACACCATGATCAATAGATTTATAAATGGCAGTTCCATCTGTAACGTAAAGACTGTTGTTATCCTGTCTATTCATTATTGAACTCATATTTGAGCTAGGCAAACCAGAAGAAAGTGTCCATGTACTTCCTTCATCGTCTGAATAATATAAAGGACCATTTTCTATGTGAGCAATCAAACGAATTGTTCCATTGAGATCAACAGCATGAAGATTCTTATATCTATTTGGCCAATTTGCTGTCAATAACACAAAATCATCACCTCCAGTTCCTGTTGTGGGATTATATACAGTTCCTTTAAAAATATATGCCTTAGAATTGTATTCTTCTGGGTAGTGATTGTGAGTTACGCCATATATAATATCTGTACCATCTAGCATTTCAGCAAATTTAAATGCTCCAGGCATATTTTTAGGACCTCTATTAGTCCAATTGCCAGATAGATTTCCATTGGCATAATTGTAGGTAGAACTATTTTTATTGAATTTTTGAGTCTTTTTGAACTTTTTGGATTTTACAGATAGTTCCTCTAGAATTTTTTGATGTCTACTTGCTTGCTCGGGAGTCCATTCAGCATTCTTATCTGGGTTTTCTTCCTCATGCTCATGGAATGTGATAGGGTAGTTATTGTATAAGTTATCTTTATTGGTTTTGTTGAAATAATAAAAAGATGCAGCTAGTGCAATGATTACTAAAAATAGTACTTTTAGTAAATGTGTTTTATTCATAATTGTATTTTCTTAAAACAGTAATTTTATAGAATGAATTTGCTTTACTCACACAAATATAATCCGTTACTGTCAAGGCAAAGTTGAATAATTCTTTGAAATAGGGAGAAGTTTTAATCAGATAAGAGTAATTACTTTGTTTTAAGCTTTTTTTAATTAAATTGATGTTTTATGTACCCTATTTTGAGTTTCAAAGGCCACAGATAAGTATAATCATATTTTATTGTATAATTTAAATTTTTACAGCTCTTTTTAGCTGGTTCAGAATTCGTAAAGGATTGACCAAATAGAATTCGTATTTTAGTATTTGGTTAACTGTATTGTCTTGAAATAAGTTACCTGTTTTAGAAATTTAAAAGGTTAACAATTATAGTTTGTTTTTTTAACTCAGTACTTTTTCTATATATTTATTTTCCAAATATTCTAAAATTGAACCTCTTGGAAACTTATCATTTTTGTCAATATCTTTTCTAAACATTTCATTCCAAAGGTGTATTGCAACCGTTTCGTTTTTTTTAATACTTTCTATATGAACATTTTCTTCAAATAGGATTTTCCAGTCCTGCCAATGGACTGGGTAAAAAACAGATTTTTTTTGTGAAAAAATGTCTAATTTATTATTAAGAATATATTGTGACAGTAGGTTTGGGCCAGTTTCCCCCCATTTAAAAGCTGCAATTTTATTTCTATGATAAATATAATTAACTAGTTTTCTTAATATTCTTTTTTTCGAATCATTTCGGTATATTTTATTAGGGCGAGATGCTGTAAGAATCAATGTTTTCAAAAATGCGTCTTTTTTAGGGAATTTCATAACTGCATTATTAATTATTAGGGGCATATCTTGTTGTATGCCAAAAACATATTTTTCCTTAAATTTAAAAGGTTGTAAACAAACAACATCGGTATCAACCCACCAATTACCTTTTTCATACAATAATTTATATCTAAAGTAGTTTGCAAAACAAGCTACGCTTCCATTTGCATATCTAAATATTTTGGATTCTGGAATAATTGTGTTTGCATCTAAAATAGTTGTGCCTTTAGGGACGTCTTTAATATTTGAATATGTGTATAAATGAAATGGGTGTCCATTTTTTAAAAATGAATTGATACATATTTTTTCGATAGAACTTAATTCATCTCCTATCCATAATGATTGAACAATATCATTCATGTTTGTTTTTTTTTATTGTAGCCGACGGTTGGTATAAGTACGGTAGCGGATTTTAATGCTCTTGTCTTTTGGGTACCAATATACTTAATTAAAGGCAAAAGTGATTTGGGTTAGCGTGTACAAATCACTATTGTTTTTTATAACTTTATTTTAAAGCGTTTTTTTCTGAGGTTCATTTAGTTATCCATTCTAATAATTCTGAATTGATTGTCAAATCCGCAATTTTATCAATAAAAAATAAATTTGTTTATGAATTATTTTCTTTTTAATTCTGTCAAAATTTAGAATAGTTTCTTTTGTCATATATAGATTACAGTAGAAGGGGAGGTGTCAAAATAAATGGTAATTTTAAGTTCAGTTATATTTTCTAAAATATAATATAAAAAAAACCGAAGGGGAATCTCCTCTTCGGTTTTTAGTTTTCAATAAAAATGAATTTATATTTTTATAAATCTTTTTGTAATCACTAAATTGTCTGACCAAATTGTAGTGTTATATACACCATTAGGCAGGTTAGAAACATTAATAGTTGCTTTTCCATTAGTTAATATTTGTGAGTATATCACCTGACCAATAGTATTACTAATAATTAAATTTCCAGTAGGTATTTCACTTTGTATGGTTATCAAATCCGTTGTAGGATTTGGAATAATATTAAATCTGGGAGTTTCTTTTTTAGCATCATTTATATTTACTGTAATTTCTTTTTCTTTAATATTAATTTTATCAACCAAACATCTTCTACTTCTTCCTCCTTCATGAGTACTAAACATTAACCACAAAGGCTCTCCACACATAAAATTACCTTTCCCTGTGTTTAAAGTGATCAACTTGTCAATCATTGTTACAGTATCTAATTCACTACCAAGAATTATTACGGAGTCTAATTTTGTTGCCCCTAGATTAGACAAATGATTTTTGATTTTTCCTGGACCTCCACCAGCCCAAATACTAACTTCTAAACCTGCATTTGAATTATCTCCTAAAAACTTAGAATACACAAAATCAATATCTACAGCTAAGTTTTCTTTCCAAGTACCTATTTGTTGGTAAATTGCTCCATTTTCACTGTCTAAATACAGCCAGTTTTTACCATCTGGTGCTTGAGGAACATCAGAACCAAAAAGATGATTTGTCCATACTCTACTTCTATAGAACGTAAATGCATAATACCAATCGTGATTTATTGTTGCTCTATCATCTGAAGGAGCAATGATATCTTTTTCAAAACTGATGTTTCTAATTGGTTCCAGTTCAAATAAACCTTCAGAACAATTATTGACTACACCAGATGCGCCCGGATTATTATACTCCGCTAACACTTCCGATTCAGATATTTTTTTGGTGAAAATTTTTACCTCATCTATTTTACCAAGGAAGTATTTTTTTGTACCACCAGCTTCTGTTGCAGTAGTCCCGCCAAACACCGTTTGAGCTTTGTAAAGACCTCTACCACTTGGGTAACCTTTAAAGAAAGCATTTGGGTCTATATTTTCTCCAGATAAATCAGAACTAAACGGTACACCATCTAAATATCCTTTAATTTTATTAGTATCTCTGTCTATTACCATAACGACATGGTACCATTTGTTAGTTTGCCATGTAACATCTTGAATAACTTTAGGTTGGTTGCGTCTTTCATCTTGAGCATTAAGTTGTATGCCATTTGGTTTTATATCTATGGCTACCCCAGAATGAGATCCTCTATTGCTTGAGCCACTATCATATAGCAAAGCACCTGTGTATGATTTAGTAATATCTCCTGAAGGTATTTCATCCATATTAAACCACATAGAAATAGACCAAGATTTATTTAATGGGTCTAAAGCATCAGACATTTTTACTATATCAGTGCTTGTCTTAAAATGAACACTATTTCCAACGATACCAGAAGTACTAAAATTTTCCATGATTCCATTTTCAATTTCAGCTCGAGTTTGAATAGAACTTGGGTTTGCATGATTAAAAATCTGATATCCAATTTCTTCTTCAAACGAATAATGTACTGCTAATTCTTCTTTTCTTGTATCTACTATTACTTTGGCGTAATTGGTAAGGTATGAATTGTAAATGCTGTTTTTATCACCACTTTGTGCTCTATAATAAAATACATCTCTTCCTTTAAAATCTACAGGTGGTGTGTATTCTATTTTTTGACCTACTTGTTTTAATAATCCTCCTTGTTGAGAAACAGGGTCCACATCTTTTATTGTAATGACATCGCCATTATAATCTATATCATTAGCTAAAACATCAATAATTAAAGGTGTATTAAATTCTGTTACAGCATAATCTTCTGGAGTGTAAGGGCGTAATGGTTCGGTGTAAGTAGGTGTATGGCCTGATATACAATTTATAGAAGTTCGCTCAATTTGACTATGTATTCTCATAGAAGATTCTCTGCCTGTAAAAAAGTGATTGGAATCCATATAATCTACTTGGTTGTTATAATGAGACAAGCCCATAGTATGTCCAAATTCGTGCGTAAGTGCACCAGAAGCATCTTTATACATACTTGCAATTCCTCCACGCCAATTAGTACAGTAATTTTTTCCACCTGCACCTCCTCCAGAACCCCAAATACCCCAAAACATATTTGGTGTGCTGTTTATAGGTTCGTTTGTCGCATTTGGACGGTGGGTACCTCGCCAATAATCTAGGGTTTCTCCAATTTCTTGATTTCCTGGTAAAATAACTAAGTTTAATGCTGCACTTAAACCAACATCTCTTGCCATAGCAGCGTCAAATTGATTTATACCATATTCAAACAAGGTAATTGCCATATCTAAATCGCCACCAGTTCTATCTCTAATTTGTCTCCAAGTAGTCGTTATTCCTGCATCCATATGATATTTTGCTTTTCCTGCAGTTACTAGAGGTAAATTTAGTGTGGTAATTGATAAATTGTTTGTATCAATATCATTGAATTCAATATCAAAATCAGAACCTTTTCCACTCTGTGTTTTTATAAAAAGTTTATCATCTTGATACCAACACCCTATAAGTGGCAAACCTTTAAGTTTTCCATTGGCTATATAACCTCTGTAGGTTCTAATATCTGGCAAAGGATAAGGTGTAATAGTGTCTATTCCATCCCATGTAAATACCTGAAAATTTGGGTCTCGCATACTGTATTTATACAATACAATGTCTACATCTCCATGTACATTAGAATTAATTGTTGTTGAAAACGATGTAGGTGGATTTGTTGGCTGGGCTATTAAAGACTGATTAAGTAATAAAACAGACACAAAAAACAGGAAAGCCACTTTACTCATAATGGTAGGCACTTTATTATTAGGTTTTTATACATTATGGTATGATTGTTAAGGGATTGGCAGTCATAATAATAGTATGGTAGATAGGATATTTATTTCAATGAGTCTCAATTCGTATACTTTCTTTGAGAGTAAATCCATCTACTTTTTTCACAATATAATACAAATGTATTAATTTAAATTTATTGCAGTAAGTTATTGAGTACAGCTTTACATTTCTTTTAAGGGTTAATGGATTTGTATAAGGTGAGGAGGGGAAGTTGATAGTTCTAGGATTATCAGCCTAGCACAAAGGCTATACTTATTTGTGTTTTATCATAGTCGACTTTAAAATACTGAAACAAGTATTTTTGTTAGAGTAAACAGACTCAATTCTTTGGAGAAAACTAAAAAAACCAGAGAAATTTACTTCTCTGGTTTTTTGAAAATTATTAATATTTGTCAATTTATTTTAAAGCGTGTCAAATTTTAAAATTAGTTTTTAACCACTTTAAAAGTTTCTATCGTTCCGTCTTGAAAGGTTGTTCTGGAAAAATAAGTACCATTTGCAAGATTAGCCGTATTTATCGTTCCATTTAACGCGTTTAGTTTTTGAACATGTACATACTGACCTAGCATATTGTAAATATCTACTTGCGCAATCACTTTTTGTGCAGTGATGTTCAAGACATCTGTCACAGGATTTGGAAAGTAAGAAAGGTTAATAGATGCTACTACAGGAATGCTCAAAGTATTACCTGTTACGCTGTATGTACCTATTTTAGTAGCTCCAGCAACGTCACCTTCTGCGCCTGCAGGAAAATAAACATCACCATTCTCATTAGAATTCAACAGTGCGTTATATTCAGCTACGCTAAGCGTATATGTAGCCGATCCAGAAAAAGCTGTTACTCCAGCAGTAAAGTCTGATGTTGCATCGCCAGTGTAACTATAGATATTTAGTCCCGTATCGGTACCACTACTAGCTCTATAAAGATTAGGGTCAAGGTCTGATGTATTCAATGACGATGTCAGGTTACCGCTCACTAGAACTTCATTCATTGATTGAGTACTGGTTTTGAACAAATTTTCGAGGTAGAAGCCTGTCCCATCGCTACCACTAATTGTGGCCAATGACAAACCAGCACCTGCAGTGATTGTAACCTTGTTGGATACAGTAAGATCTACTACTATCACGTCTTGTGCGTTAACAAAAGTTGCTGTTGCAAGAAACAATAAAAATAACTGTAATTTTTTTCTCATAATTGTAATTTTTTATTTCACTATACATATAAAGTTAATGATTTTTTTTAATGCTTTAGTAAACTTTATTGTTGTTAACAAAATGTTTACAATTTACATGTAAATGTATCTTAAATTTAAACCAAGCAACGGATTATGTAGGAGTTGCATAAAATTATTGTGACTAGTTTTTTTTGCTCAATATTTTTACTATTCTATTATACATTATTTCTGATAAACTCCAATTGTAGCCGTCAAAGTTGACTGTATTTGTAAATTGAATAATTACAGTATCTATGTCCTTGTGGTATTTGGCAATTGTTTGATAACCTGGAATTAAACCTGTATGCTCATATTTGTATATTGAGCTATAAATTTCTTGTTCTTTTTTATCTTTAAATACAGTACCATCATTTAAAGCTCGAATAAATTTACTCAAATCTTCTGCCGTTGCTAACATAACTCCATTGTCGTCTAGTTTTAAGTCATTTTCATATCCGACATAATATCCACTCATTATATCATCGGTATCAACTTCGTGAATTGAGCCATAAGTGTTATGAAGATTTAGAGGTTTTAAAATAGTTTCTTTAATGTATTGAAATTTTGTTAATTCTGACGCCTTTTCTATTAGTTGAGAGAGTAATAAGTAATTCGTGTTGCTATATTCAAAATCTTCATTAGGTTCAAAATTTGCTGGCAAATCTAAAACTAGTTCAAGTCGTTCTTTGTCGTTTTGCTTGGGGTGAAGCCAATAATTTTTCGTATCGGTATAATTTGGAATTCCACTCCGATGTTGAACCATCATTCTCAAGGTAATTCTGTCGGCGTTTTCTATCCGTTCTGCTAGTTCTGGGAAGTAATAGGCAAGTGTTTTATCTAAAGATAAGCGCCTAGCTGTTATTAGTTTGGTAATAGCAAGTGCTGTATATAGCTTGCTAACACTAGCAATTTTAAATAGAGAATTAGGGTCAGTAGGTGTTTTATTCTCTCTGTTTTTATAGCCTGAAGTGAAATATTTTTTCTTATTGTCTTTTTTATCAATACAAACAATAATTCCGTCAAATCCATAATCAGTCGCTTTATTTACTTGCTCCTGAACGGTTTTGGGTAAAGGAGTTATCCAAGCGGTTACAATAGGCCACGGAACAAAATACAATGAAATTATTGTTCCTAAGAACAATAAAATTCTAATTACTCGTTTTGATTTTTCCTTAGGCATTTTGTTCTCTTCAGGATGTTGTTTTCAAATTGGCTACACAACTTTGTATAAGGTTTATTTGAGAGTGGTAATCAAAAGACTCACAGTCGAGCACTAAGCTTCAGTTTATTTTGTGTTTTTAACTTTGTTCACCTAAAAGAATTAAATAAGTAAATCACAGTATAAAAAACACAAAACTTTAGTAAAGCTTAAAACCCCATATTAATTTTATGCGGTATTCGCCTTTCTTTTTATTTCTTAATGTTCTGTTATTCTTCAATTTTCACGGATAGCCAACGCTCTAATGTAGTAATGAGTTTTTCTTTTTCCGACTTATTCATCGTTTTTATGCGTGCATTACCATGATGCTTTCCATTCATAAAAAACCAAACGGCATCCACATCTTTTGATACTGGAACTGCACTTGCTGACCAAGTATCTAGTGTGCCATAAATATGAATAATTTTATTCCCCTGCTTTGGAAGCCAATTGTTTATTCCAATTAATAAGCGATCGTCAAACAATGCCTTCATTTTATTTGGCATAATTGTAGCGTGTGGATTTTGATTAGTTGATAATTCATTCAATAAACCTTTAAATTTTTTTGTTTCATATCCATAGTAACCAAATTCTGTTGCAGACTGATAGTAGTGAGAGGCATAATTCGTTATGTATCTATCGCTAAAAAAAGTAATATCTGAAACAGATGTAAAATATTTCATAGCATCTAAATATGAAGTGCTTTTTTCTGGAATATCTTCACAGTCGTGTCCATATTGCCAGAATGAAAAAGGATATTCCATTACAGCTAATTCAAAGGCCTTTTCGATAGAGTGATAAGTATATTTTACATTGACTCCAATACTATATGCCTCTAATAACGGGAGTATTTTCTTTTTGTTTTTTAGTAAATATTTTTGAAAAGAATATATCTTATTTCTACAAGTTTTGGTGCCCACAGTATCTAGAAATGTGTAAATACGTTTATCTTCAAATTCCTTATTTATAGGACCAACATAATTGACGCTAACATCAACATCATTTGGATAAAGGTGTCTGTAAAAAAGAGTTGTGGCTCCACCTTTACTTACACCTGTGGATAACCATTTATTTTTATAAATGGTTTTAAATAGTGTATTAACACGATGCAAGTCTGCTGTTACTTGTTTGAGATTTAAAAAGTTGTAATCTAAGCTATCCGGCATGCTTTTGCCAAAATAACGATGTTCAATTAAAATCTGGTTTCCATTTACAAGTTCTGTCAGTTCACTAATTCGGTTATTAGGTCGACTATAACCTTCTGTAATCATTACTGTGGGGTGTTCAAAACCTTTATGGGATAAAAACGCTCGCTGATAGAAGTACCCTTTAGAAACATCGGAATGATCTAGAGGTTGTTTGATGCTAAGTTCATAAGTAGCTTCGAAATTTTTAGCAGTTTCAATTTTAGAAAAGATGACATCAGGTAATTCAAATAATAAGCTGTCAATCTTATTTGTTTGTGCATTTAATAATTCAAAAAATAATAAGTTTACAATTATTATGATAGAAATTCTTTTCATGTTGCTCTTAGTTGATTTTAAAAATATTTATTATTAATTGATTGTGCTTTGACCTGAAATAGGTTGACCTTTTTTTGATTTTTATAAGGTTAGTGTGGGAGTTGGAAATCGTATGATTTTCAGCCTAGCACTAAGCTTATACTTATTTTGTGTTTTTATCTTAATCGACCCAAAAATACTTAAATAAGTGTAAGCGACACAGTAAACAAG
>JBHOTE010000022.1:0-33303 GCA_042584125.1 Bacteroidota bacterium | reverse complement strand
TCTTATCTGTAATGTTAGTTTTTGCGAATAGAAGTACAAATGCATCGACGAAATCTTTCAATGCTAAGATTAAAGCCTTTAGGGCTCAATTTAGAGGTGTCAGAAATGTAGAATTCTTTCTATTCAGATTAACCAATATTTTTGCATAAACACAATAATTTGTCTTGATCCCCAATTTGTCTTGATCCTTAAAATAATGAGATAAAAAAAGCCTTTCATGTAAATGAAAGGCTTTCTTGTGTGACCGGGCTGGGGCTCGAACCCAGGACCCTCTCCTTAAAAGGGAGATGCTCTACCAACTGAGCTACCAGGTCAGAGCTAAAATTTAGGAAATATTGAAATATAGTGGTGAGAGTAGGATTCGAACCTACGAAGCTTGCGCAGCAGATTTACAGTCTGCCCTCGTTGGCCACTTGAGTATCTCACCAATATTTCAATAAAAAGGAAAATTTACTTTCGTAAATTTAGTGACCGGGCTGGGGCTCGAACCCAGGACCCTCTCCTTAAAAGGGAGATGCTCTACCAACTGAGCTACCAGGTCATTGTTTCCTTCGTTTTAGCGGGTGCAAAGATAGGAGGTTATTCCAATAAAACAAATGTTTTTTTTAATTTCTTTCATTTAAATAAGCTTCTCTAACTTTCTTAAATAAGTTGGAACTGTAAACAAAATCTACAACCGATTCATTATCAGTTTTAAAGATCTCTTTTGAGCTACCTTCCCATGCTTTTAGACCATCTTGTAAAAAAATAATTTTTTCCCCAATTTCCATTACAGAATTCATATCATGGGTATTAATTACGGTTGTAATTTGATATTCATCGGTAATTTCTTGGATTAAATTATCTATAACAATGGCTGTTTTTGGATCTAATCCAGAGTTTGGTTCGTCACAAAATAAATATTTTGGATTCATTACAATTGCTCTTGCTATGGCCACCCGTTTTTGCATCCCTCCAGATAATTCAGCAGGGAACTTCTTATCAGCATTGGGTAAGTTTACTCTGTTCAAAACAATGTTTACTCTATCTCTCATTTCTGAATACGATTGATTGGTGAACATTTTCATAGGAAACATGACGTTTTCTTCAACAGTTAAGGAGTCGAATAGGGCAGAACCTTGAAAAACCATTCCGATATCTTGTCTCAATTGTCTTTTGTCCTTTTTATTCATTTCACCACTAATTCTCCCATCAAAAGAAATGGTTCCTTGTTCTGGGATGTGAAGGCCCAAGAGACTTTTTAAAAAGACTGTTTTACCAGATCCGCTTTGTCCAATAATTAAGCTTGTTTTTCCTTTTTCAAAGCTTGCATTTATTCCTTTTAAAATTTTAGCTTCTCCAAAACTTTTGTGTATGTTATTTACTTCTATCATTTAGCTTAAAAGTAATTGAGTTAATGAATAATTTAAAAGTATGATAACGACACTCGTCCAAACTACAGCTTGTGTACTAGCTCTACCAACTTCAAGTGCTCCACCTTTTACATAGTAACCATGATAAGAAGGTACTGTTGCTATAACAAAAGCAAATACTACTGATTTTATAGTGGCATATTTTAATAAAAAAGGATCGAAGTCCATTTGTATTCCTTCAATATAATTTACCGAATGGAACAAGTCGGTTAAGATACCTGCAACCCAACCACCAGAAATCCCTAAGAACATAGCAAGAATTACTAACAAAGGGTAAAAGAAAACGGCTGCAATAATTTTTGGTAGAACCAAATAGTTTAAGGAGTTGATTCCCATTACCTCTAAGGCGTCTATTTGTTCGGTAACACGCATGGTCCCAATACTAGAAGTAATAAAAGATCCAACTTTACCTGCTAGAATAACAGAGGCAAAGGTGGGAGCAAACTCTAGTATCATGGCTCTTTTGGTAGCAAAACCAATGAGGTATTTAGGAATTAAAGGACTTTCAAGGTTTAATGCTGTTTGTATGGCGATTACCCCTCCAACAAAAAAAGAAATAAAGGCCACAATACCTAATGATTTTAATCCTAAATCTTCTATTTCACGGAATAAGGCTTCTCTAAAAACATTCCATTTTTGTGGACGTTTGAATACTTGGCCAAGCATCATAAAATACTTTCCAATATGTTCAATATAATTCATGAATGATCTTTGTTTTTGCTAAAGTATTAAATTATGATTAGGATTTAGAAATTCTACATTTAAAATTTCTTAGAGTTTAATGATTATAGTAAGTTTGAACAAACTTTAAAAAAATAAAATGAAGAGAATAATTTGCTTATTAATAGCTTTAGTTAGCTTTGGACTAGCTGCTCAAAAAAAGCCACAACCCAAGTTGGTTGTTGGAGTTGTTGTTGATCAAATGCGATATGATTATTTGATTCGTTTTTCAGAAAAGTTTGGAGATGATGGTTTTAAAAAATTAATTAGACAGGGCTATCATTTAGAAAATGCACATTTTAATTATATTCCCACATATACTGCAGTTGGACATACTAGTATTTATACCGGAACAACACCAACGAATCATGGTATTATTGGAAATAACTGGTATGATAAATTTTTAAAGAAGAGTATTTACTGTGTAGATGATAATAGCTATACTTCTTTGGGGGTAAAATCCAAAGCAGGACAGAAGTCTCCATACAGATTACAGGTAACTACGATTTCAGATCAATTAAAATTAGCACAAAATAATACAGGGAAATCCATAGGTATTGCTATTAAGGACAGGTCTGCTATTTTACCAGTAGGTCATACTGCCAATGCTGCTTATTGGTTTGAGGGAGGTAAACAAGGTAAATTTATTAGTAGTTCTTTTTATGGTGATGACTTGCCTGATTGGGTTAAAGATTTTAACAAAAACGGAAAAGTTGACTCCTATGTAAATACGGTATGGAATACTTATTACCCCATTGCTAGTTATAAGGAAAGTATGGTTGATAATAATACTTATGAAGGGAAATTTAAAGGAGAGGATAAGCCTGTTTTCCCTCATGATATTCCAGTATTGAAAAAAACGAATGGAAATTATTCTATTTTAAAAACCACGCCTTTAGGGAATACACTTACCACAGATTTTGCTGAAGCAGCAATTATTGGAGAAAAATTAGGAAAGCATGCTACAACCGACTTTTTAGCAATTAGTTATTCTAGTACAGATTATATTGGACATAAATATGGAGTAGATTCAAAAGAAATAGAAGATACTTATATTAGAATGGATTTTGAAATTGCACGTTTGCTTAAATTCTTGGATAAGAATATTGGGAAAAATGAATACACGTTGTTTTTAACAGCTGATCATGCGGTGGCTCAAACTCCTAATTATTTAAAAGAATTAAAAATTCCAGCAGCTTATTTTGATAATAAAAGCTTTAAAATATTTGTTGAAGAATTAGTGCAGGAAAAATTTGGTGCAAAGGAATTGATTGAAAATATTTCTAATTATCAAATTTTCTTAAATAAAACAACATTAAAAGATTTGAAATTATCGAGTCGTGAGGTTGAAGATTTTCTAGTAGATGAAATTGTTGCTTTTGATAATATTTACAAAACGGTAAGTGCACATACTTTGCAAAACACTTATTTTGATGAAGGTTTAATTAGTTCTATACAAAGAGGTTATAACCAAAAATTATCTGGTGATGTTTTTTTTATTCCAAACCCGGCTACGTTAAGTTCAAGTTTTAAGCATACCGGTACAAGTCATGGTACGGGTTATAGTTATGATACCCATGTACCGATGATCTTTTATGGTTTTGGAATTAATAAAGGAAGTTCAAAAAAATACCAAGCAATTACTGCAATTGCTCCTACTGTTTCTAGTTTGTTGCAAATAGAATTTCCAAATGGGAATACAGGAAAAGTAATAGAAGAGGCTTTGAAATAAAAAAATCCCTTGGTCTAATGAAGCCAAGGGATTTTTTTATTTATGTAAAACATAAATGATTAATCAAACTTTGCGTAAAATTTTCCTTTCCATTTTCCTTGTACACGCATAATTTGTTCAATTACATCACGTACACAACCTTCTCCACCTTTTTTAGGTGAAATATATTTTGAGACTTCTTTAATTTCTGGAGCTGCATCTTGAGGGGCGCAAGGAAAACCAACCAATTCCATCACAGGGTAGTCAGGAACATCATCACCCATGTATAGTACGTTTTCAGGCAATAAATTATATTTATCGATGATTTGATAGTATTGTTTTATTTTGTCGTGAGCTCCTAAAAATATATCAGTTAAACCTAAACCTTGTAAACGTGTTCTTACTGCTTCATTGCTACCTCCAGAAATAATACAAACTTTGTAACCAGCATCTACGGCCGTTTTTAACGCATAGCCATCTTTAATATTCATTTGACGAACCAATTGTCCATCAGGAAAAACAGTAACCATTCCATTGGTTAAAACACCATCTACATCAAAAATTAAGGTATCAATTTGTGGCATTAATTCTTTATAACTCACTTCCATTTTATTTATGTTTTTAGTATTGCTTTTGTAAGCAATTGATATATTTCTTTATGTTCTAGGTTTAAAGCAGCTTGGTGTATTTTTATTGTTTCTTTGTCGTTTCTAACCGCAGGCCCAGTCTGCGCCTGTTTTGGTGTTAAGGTGTTTAATTTTGTTGCCGTTTCTAAAATTAGAGGATGTAAAATTTCAAAAGGAATATTATTTTTTTGGCAAATATCTTCTCCTATTTTATATAAGTGATTCACGAAATTATTTACAAATACAGCAGCAACATGAAGTGACTTTCTTTGTGAAGAATCTATTTTATAAATATTGTTAGATATGTTTTTCGCTAAGTTGTTCAATAAAATTTCATCTTCCGTATTTGAAGCTTCTAAACAGATAGGAATACTTTGAAAATCTACCTCTTTATTTTTAGTAAAAGATTGAAGTGGATAAAATACACCTTTTCTTTTTTGATTACCTAGAGCTTCTAAATCCATTGAGCCAGAAGTGTGGACAATCAAACCGTTTTTGTTTGAAAGTTTATCTGCTATTTTTTTTATGGCATTGTCTGAAACACAAATAATATATATGTCAGAATCTATTAAATTTTCAAAAGAATCTGTGGTCGAGGTTCTATTTTTGAAAATTTCTATAGACGACAAAGTTCTATTGTAGATTTGATGCAATTTAATACCAGCGGTTTGTAAAAATAAATCCGCCAAATGCGTAGCTACATTTCCCCCGCCAAGTAGTGTAATTGAAATCATAAAGCGAAGATACTAACTAATATTATTTTGTACGCTCTTTCAAAGGGAATTTGTACTTTTGATAAGATTCAAAATTAATTTTTTTAAGATATGAAATATATAATTTTAGTAGTTCTAGTGCTTTCTTTGGTAGGATTTAAATATTATAAGAAATCAAAGGGGAAGGAAGCTTTATTAGAGATTTCTTCTATTTATGATTTTAAGGTGCTTGATTTACAGGGGAATGAATTTAATTTTTCTAGTTTGAAAGGAAAAAAAATAATGGTTGTAAATACAGCTTCTAAATGTGGATTGACGCCACAATACGAAGGATTGCAAAAATTATATGATACCTATAAGGAGGATGGTTTTGTAATTATTGGGTTTCCTTCCAATGATTTTTTATTCCAAGAGCCTGGGTCTTCAGAAGAAATAGCTTCTTTTTGTCAATTAAATTATGGTGTTACTTTTCCAATGATGCAAAAAATTAAAGTGAAAGGAAGTAAGATGCATCCCGTCTATCAATTTTTAACAAAAAAAGAATACAATGGTTTGAAAGATTCTAAAGTGAAATGGAATTTTCAAAAATATTTAATCAATAAGGAAGGAGCGTTAGAAATGGTGATTTCTCCTAAGACAAAACCCAATGATGCAACTATTATTAATTGGATAGAAAAATAAAAATAGATGAAATTAGATATATTGGCTATAGGTGCACATCCTGATGATGTGGAGTTAGGTTGTTCAGGTACTTTGGCAAAAGAAATTTCTTTGGGAAAGAAAGTAGGAATTTTAGATTTAACACGTGGTGAATTAGGAACTAGAGGTTCTGCTGAAATTCGTGATTCGGAAGCGGCAGCTGCTGCAAAAATATTAGGAGTAGAGGTGAGAGAAAACTTAGCTTTTAAAGATGGTTTTTTTGTAAATGATAAAGAGCATCAGTTAAAAATTATTGAAATTATTAGAAAGTATCAACCAGATATTGTTTTATGCAATGCTGTTGATGACCGACATATAGACCACCCTAAAGGGAGTAAATTAACATCAGATGCTTGTTTTTTATCAGGATTAAGAAAAATTGTAACCATTAGTAAAGGAGAAGAGCAAACTGAATGGAGACCTAAACACGTATATCATTATATTCAATGGAAAAATTTAGAACCAGATTTTGTGGTTGATGTTTCAGGGTTTATGGATATAAAATTAAAAGCAGTGCAGGCTTATGGTTCGCAGTTCTACGATCCGAGTAGTTTAGAGCCAGAATCGCCAATTACGAGTAAGAATTTTTTAGATAGTGTGGTTTATAGAGCAAATGATTTAGGGAGAATTATAGGAGTTGAAAGTGCAGAAGGCTTTGTCTCAGAACGTTATGTAGCCATTGAAAAATTAGACGATTTAATTTAAAAAAAAACTTGCAGAATTACTGAAATAGTGTAAATTTGCATCCGTTAAACATGGTGGTTGTAGCTCAGTTGGTTAGAGTATCGGTTTGTGGTACCGAGTGTCGCGGGTTCGAGTCCCGTCTTCCACCCCAGTTTCAAAGAGATTATCGAAAGATAATCTCTTTTTTTTTGTTCGTTTTTTAGAAGAATTGTTGTTACATAAAAGAAGTATATAAAGTGATTTTTTGTGGTATTATGAATTGATTGGCTTGTGATGAAGTTTTATGTGTATCTAGTTTAACATAAAGTTTAACAGCTTCTCCAAGAAAATTAAAAGAAACTCAGTTATTTTTGAGCTTTTATTTAAAAAGTAGTTGTATTCTTCCATTTTAAGTGAAAAAAAAGATACATTTATAATTAGGTGAATTTTATTATTTTGATAAGTCGATATATACTATGAGACAATTTGTTATTATTATAGCCGCCCTTTGCTTGTTGGGTGGTTCTTTTTTTGTTGCAACCTATTTTGAAAACAGTAAAAAACCTCCTAGAGAAAAAAAAGGAAAAATAGTTAAAACAGTTTTTGTTGAAACGGTAAAAAATGACACAATAGCGATTACTATTTCAGAGTCAGGAAATTTAGTAGCTAAAAATAAAATCGCTTTATTTTCTGAAGTACAGGGATTGGTTGAAAATTCTTCTTTTAAATTTAGAACAGGGAATTCTTTTAAAAAAGGTGCCGATTTACTTAGTATTGATAGTGAAGATTATAGGGCTTCGCTAATTGCTAAAAAAAGTGAATTTGAAAAGTTGTTGGTAACACTTATGTCAGATTTGCAATTTGATTATCCTGAATCTTATGAAAAGTGGAATTCTTATTTAGCGGATTTTGAATTAAAGGGAAAGTTGAAAGAATTACCTGTGGTAGCTTCAAAAAAAGAAAAGTTTTTTATTACAGGTAAAAATGTTTATTCTACTTATTACGCTTTAAAAAATTTAGAAATTAACTTAGATAACTTCAGTATTAAAGCACCTTATGATGGTGTGATTACAGATGCTAGAGTAACTCCGGGAGCCTTGGTTAGACCTGGGCAGGTGCTGGGTGAATTTATTAGTACTACTGTTTTTGAATTGCCTTTATCTGTAAATGCAAGTTATGTTGGGATGTTGAGGAAAGGAAAAAAAGTAAAGTTGTTCAATATTGAGAATGATAAATATTGGATTGGAAAAGTGAGTAGAATTAATGGTAAAATTGACGCAGCTACTCAGACTATTGTAATTTATGTTGAAGTAAAAGGACAAGATTTGATGGAAGGTATGTATTTAAAATCAGAAGTACCTGTGAAAGATGAGTTAGAAGCTTATGAAATACCAAGAAAATTATTGGTTAAAAATGAAGCGGTCTACATAGTCGAAAATTCAAAATTAAAATTAATTCCTGTTCAAACGGTTCATTTTAATAAAAATTCTGTGGTTGTTAAGGGGTTAGAAAATGGAATGCAATTAGTCTCTAAACCTGTACCAGGTGCTTTTGAAGAAATGACAGTGAAGGTTTTTGGTAAAGAAAAATCAACAAAATTATAATAGGATGAAAAAAACAATTGCCTATTTTATAAAATATCCTGTAGCCGTTAATGTTATTATTTTGGCCCTTGTAGTTCTTGGGATATTAGGTTATTTGAACTTAAGCTCTTCCTTTTTTCCTTTAACAGAAAGTAAGCAAATTTCTGTAAGTGTAAGTTATCCAGGAGCTTCTCCTCAAGAAATGGAAGAAGGAGTTGTCTTAAAAATTGAAGATAACTTAAAAGGATTGGTGGGAATTGAGCGTGTTACTTCTGTTTCAAAAGAAAATTCTGCAAATATTTCTATTGAAACGATTAAAGGATATGATATTAATATTGTTTTAGCCGATGTTAAAAATGCAGTCAATAAAGTTCCGAATTTTCCTTCAGGAATGGAACCTCCAGTTATTTCAAAAAATGAAAAAATTAGAGAAACCATATCGTTTGTTGTTACCGGAGAAGGAATCTCATTAAAAGCATTAAAATCCTTTGCAAGAGGTATTGAAAATGATATTCGGAAAATGGAAGGGATTTCTCAAATCGAAATTTCAGGCTTTCCAGCGGAAGAAATTGAAATAGCTGTTAGAGAAGATGATTTAAGAAAATTTAATTTGAGCTTTCAAGATGTTTCTAATGCCGTTTCAAAAGATAATATTTTAACCTCCGGAGGTTCTGTAAAAACCGAGATTGAGGAGTATTTAATTAGAGCAAGAAATAGATCCTATTACGGTAAGGACATGCTGAATATTGTATTAAGAGCAAATTCATCGGGACAAATTATTCGTTTAAAAGATGTGGCTGAAGTAACCGATCGTTGGAATGAATCACCTAATAGAACTTATTTTAATGGAAATTTAGGAGTGCGTGTTCAAGTAAGTAATACAAATAGTGAAGATTTACTCTCAACTGCAAAAAAAATCAATGAATATGTAGAGGAGTATAATGAGCAGCATGATGATGTTTTTATAGATATTACAAGAGATTCTTCTATTACCTTAATTCAAAGAACAGAATTATTATTTAAAAATGCTTGGCAAGGAATGTTGCTCGTATTGCTGTTTTTGTCTTTGTTTTTACGACCACGATTAGCTTTTTGGGTAGCGGCAGGATTACCGGTTGCCTTTTTTGGAATGTTTATGCTGGCGGGTTATTTTAATGTAACAATTAATGTGCTTTCCCTTTTTGGAATGATCATCGTAATTGGTATTTTGGTTGATGATGGTATTGTTATTTCAGAAAATATTTACCACCATTATGAAAAAGGAAAAACGCCAATTCGTGCAGCTATAGATGGAACTATGGAAGTAGTTAGGCCAATTATTTCTGCCATATTAACTACTATTTTGGCTTTTTCCGTTTTCTTTTTCTTGGATGGGAATTTAGGAGAGTTTTTTAGTGAGGTTGCTACTGTTGTGGCACTTACTTTGGTTATATCATTGGTGGAAGCACTAATTATTTTACCAGCACACGTAGCTCATTCTAGAGCTTTAGATAGAGAACAAAAGTTGTATAAAATAAATAAGTATGCAGACCAATTTATGGAGTATATGCGTGATAATTTATATGCACCAGCTTTGAGGTTTGTTTTAAAAAACAAATTTTTTGGTCTGATAATCCCAACGGCACTTTTTATTATTACAATAGGTGCATTTAAAGGAGGAATAATTCGGGGTACTTTTTTTCCTAGGATTGCTAGTGATAGGGTATCCATTTCGTTAACGATGCCTCAAGGAACTAATGAAAAAATTACCGACTCTATTATTACTATGATTGAGGATAAAGTTTGGTTGGTAAATGAAGAATTTAAATCCAAACAATCTGGAGGAAAAAGTATTGTTGAAAATATTTCAAAAAGAATTGGACCTGGAACAGCAAAAGCTTCATTAAGAGTCAATTTATTACCGGGTGAAGAAAGAGATTTTGAATCAGGGCTTATTGGAAATGCTATTCGAGAAAAAGTAGGAGAAGTTTATGGAGTAGAGGCCTTATCTTTTGGGTCAGGTGGAAATTTTGGTGGGAGTCCGGTATCTGTTGCCCTGTTAAGTAATAATATTTCAGAATTGAAAGCGGCAAAAAAAGAGCTGAAGACAATTTTATCAAAAAACACAGAGTTAAAAGATATTACAGATAATGACCCTCAAGGGATTAAAGAGATTAAAATAAAATTGAATGACAAAGCTTATTTCTTAGGTTTAACATTGAGAGATGTAATGACTCAGGTAAGAAGCGGTTTTTTTGGAAATCAGATTCAACGTTTTCAACGTGGGCAAGATGAAATAAAAGTTTGGGTTCGTTACACTAGAAATGAAAGATCATCTATTAAAAACTTAGATGATATGCGCATCAATACAATTACGGGTGCAAAAGTTCCCTTTTCAGAAATTGCAACTTATGAAATTGAAAGAGGGGAGATAGCAATCAACCATTTAGATGGTCAAAGGCAAATAAATGTTGAAGCAAATTTGAAAAATTCTAAAGCAAGTGCTACAGATATATTAACAGATATTCAAACAAGAATTGTACCCAATTTACAAGCTAAATATCCGAGTATTTCAGCTTTGTATGAAGGTCAAAACAGAGAAGCTTCTAAAGTATTGGGTTCCTTACCAATAGTAGGAAGTATTATTTTACTATTAATATACATTGTTATAGTGTTTACATTCAGGTCTTTTGGGCAACCCTTGTTGTTATTATTAATGGTGCCATTTAGTTTGATTGGTGTGGGATGGGGACATTGGTTTCATGGTTATTCTGTAAATATATTATCCATGTTAGGAATTATTGCCTTGATTGGAATTATGGTGAATGATGGATTGGTGCTTATTAGTAAGTTTAATAGTTATTTAAAAGAAGGAATGAAGTTTGAAGAAGCTTTATTTCAAGCTGGGAAATCTAGATTTAGAGCTATTTTTCTAACTACAATTACTACAGTTGCTGGTTTAACACCGTTGATATTTGAAACGAGTAGACAGGCACAATTTTTAATACCAATGGCAATTTCTATAGCGTACGGAATTATAATCGCTACTTTTTTAACCTTATTAACATTGCCAATTTTACTATCCATGATCAATTCGGCAAAAGTGGGAGCAAAATGGTTATGGATTGGGCAAAAACCTACACGAGAAGAGGTGGAAAGAGCGATAAAAGAATTAGAGAGCGAAAATGAAGATTTAGAACATTAGAAGAATGAGAGAAATAAAATTTTTAAGAACAAGTTTGTTTTTTGTTGGAGCTCTTTTGTTCGTCCTCCAATCAGAAGCACAAGAATTATTGTCAAAAGAAAAAGCTATTGAAATAGCTTTGAAAAATAATTTTGATGTACTAATGGTGAAGAAAAACTTGGAGGTTGCAAAAAATAATACAAGTATATTAAATGGGGGGTATTTGCCAACGGTATCTACGAGTGCTTCAGCAAGACATTTTGTGAATACAGGGGAGTCAGAACTACAAAACGGAACTATCAACTCTGTAGTTGATGCAGAATCAAATAGATACAGTGCATCTGTAGTTTTAGGATATAATAATTTTAATATTTACGGACAGGTTTATGGTCTTAAAAAAATTAGAGAGCAATATAATCTTACAGAGTTACAGGTAAAATCGGTAATGGAGAATACAATTCAAACCTTGTTTTTGGCCTATTATGAGGTAGCGAGATTGGAAGAAAATGCTAAAATAAACAAGGAAAACCTAGAGGTTTCAAAGGAGCGTTTAAAACGTACTCAATTAAATTTTGATTATGGGCAAAGCTCAAAATTAGATGTTTTAAATGCCGAGGTTGATTTAAGAAAAGATGAAGTTGAATCTTTGGAAAGCGATAGAGCTCTTGAAAATGCGAAAAGAGATTTAAATATTGTTTTAGGAAGAGATGTCAATAGTCTTTTTAAGGTAGATAAGGAGGTAAACTATATTTTTGGTTTGAATAAAGAAGAATTATTATACAAATCACAACAAAATAACACCACTTTATTACAGCAGAAAAAGAATATTGAGCTGAGTAAATACGATATTAAAATTAACAAAGCAGGTTGGATGCCAAACGTAAGTTTGACAAGTTCTTATGCATGGAACAAGAATATAAATGATGATACTTCTTTCCAGGTTTACAACCAAAACAGAGGTTTAAACTATGGAGTTGGTTTAAGTTGGAACCTTTTTGACGGAGGTGTTTCAATTAATAAAACAAGAAATGCTAAAATTGCATTGGATGTAAAAGAAATTGAAACAGAACAATTAAAAACAACGATAGAGAAAAATATTTTGAACGCTTGGAAAGCATATGAAAATTTATTGAACGTATTAGAATTGCAAAAAAAAGCATTGGAAGTAAATTCAATAAATTATAAAAGATCTGAGGAAATGTATAAATTAGGACAAATATCCTCGTTAGATTTTCGTCAAGCACAGCAAAATTTAATGAATGCACAATTGCAATTAAGCACGACAAAGTTCGATACTAAAAATGCTGAGTTATCTTTGTTAAGACTTTCAGGAGACCTTTTAGAAAATGATAAATTCTAAATTTTTAAGATGCCTAAAAACGGAAAAGAAAAAAATACTAAAAATAAATCGAAGCATACCAAACTTATAACTAGAAAGTTGAATAAGCAGCGAGAAGAAAAAATTCAGCATGAATTTCGATTAAAAGAATTGGTAAGGAAACATCAAGAACAAAAAATGAAAAACAGTACAGATTTGTAATTATGGTAGAAGAAAATTGTGCTTGTGGAAGTGGTAAAGAATACAAATGCTGTTGCGGGCCTATCCATTCTGGAAAAGAAAAAGCGAAAACTGCTGAAGAATTAATGCGTTCTAGATATACCGCATTTACAAAGGCTGATGGGAATTATTTGATGAGAAGTTATCATTCTTCAACTAGACCATTGAGTGAGAAGAAAGAAATTGTACGTTGGGCAAAATCTGTAACATGGTTATCTTTGGTTATTATAAGTAAAAGCAAGGGAGAAATAAACGATGCAGAAGGTACTGTAGAATTCAAAGCTTCGTTTTTAGAAAATGGGGTGGTAAAAGTAATTTATGAGAACTCGTATTTTTCAAAAGAAAAAGGTTGTTGGCTTTATGTACGAGAGTTTTAATTAAAAATCTTAAAAATAAACGATTAGAACCAACCTACATCTTTTAAAATAAACTTATCTTTGCCGGAGATTAAAAATCTATGTGTTCCCTTTGAACAGATCATATAATATTAACAGATTACTTTTACAATGGCAAAATCAGAACAAACCTTCAATAAAAAAGAAAAAGAAAAGAAACGTTTAAAGAAACGTGAATTAAAAATGAAAAAGAAGGAGGAGCGTAAAGCGAATTCTAAGGGAGGAAGTTTTGAAGATATGATTGCCTATGTAGATGAGTATGGAAATTTAACAGATACTCCACCGGATCCAGCCAATAAAGTACAGGTAGATGCAGAAAGCATTGAAATAGGTATTCCAAAAAGAATTGAAGAAGAATACGATCCAGTGCATAAAGGAACTGTTGCTTTTTTTAATGATTCAAAAGGATTTGGATTTATTAATGATTCAAATTCACAAGAAAAATATTTTGTGCATGCAAATGGATTGTTAGAGTTAATAAAAGAAAATGATAAAGTCCAATTTGAACTTGAACGAGGGATGAAAGGAATGAATGCTGTTAAAGTTAAAAAAATAAAATAGGAGTTCTATAATATAACAAAAACCGTTTCTTAATAGAAACGGTTTTTTTATGTTCAATTTAGAGATATTAAAGAATATTCAGCGAAATGATTACACTTTTATTTTGTAGTTTTGCAGTGTTTTAAAACAAAGATTTTTATAGATGTATAAATCAATAATCCGCCCAATACTTTTTCAATTTGATCCAGAAAAAGTTCATTATTTTACTTTCTCATTAATTAAAACAATTTCTAAAATACCAGGAGTTTCTTCATTGATAAGAGGTATGTTTCAAGTAGAAGATGCTAAGCTTGAAAGAGAGCTTTTCGGACTGAAATTTAAGAACCCGGTTGGACTTGCTGCTGGATTTGATAAAAACGCAGTTTTATACAATGAATTAGCGGATTTCGGATTTGGTTTTATTGAAATAGGAACGGTAACTCCTAAAGGTCAAGAAGGGAATCCGAAGAAAAGAATATTTCGTTTAAAAGATGATCAAGGATTGATTAATAGAATGGGGTTCAATAATGCTGGTGTAGAAGCGGCTATTGAAAACTTGAAATCGAATAAAGGAAAAGTAATAATAGGTGGGAATATTGGTAAAAATACAGCTATTCCAACTGAACAATATACACAAGATTATTGTGATACTTTTAAAGCATTACACACATATGTAGATTATTTTGTTCTAAATGTCAGTTGTCCAAATGTAGGGAGTCATGCAAAATTGCAAGATGCCGATTATTTGTTAGAATTGATTAAATCGGTTCAAAAATTAAACGATGCGGAAAAAGTACAAAAGCCCATTCTTTTAAAAATTGCACCTGATTTAAATAATATACAGTTAGATGAAATTGTTGAACTGGTCGCTGAAACTAAAATTGATGGAGTTATTGCTTCAAATACTTCTGTAAATAGAGAAGGTTTAATTGCGAGTGATGCTGTATTAGAGGCTATTGGGAATGGTGGTTTAAGCGGGAAACCTATCAAAGATAGAAGTACAGCAACCATTAAATACTTAGCGGAAAAATCGAATAAATCATTTCCTATTATTGGAGTAGGTGGAATACATACCGCGGAAGATGCTCTTGAAAAAATAGATGCAGGAGCTGATTTAGTTCAAATTTATACTGGTTTTATTTACGAAGGACCAGGCTTAATAAAAAAAATAAACAAAGCTTTATTAGCTAGATAATTTTATGATTACTTTTTTGGAAAAGATATTCTTAGCAGGTTGGTTAAGATTCTTTATTTTATGGTTAGCCGTTTTATTTATTGCATTATTTAGTTTCCGAATTCAAATAAATAATGGAACAATTTCACAAAAAGAAAGCTGTATATTTGATTTCATATGAAATCAAAAGTAAAAATTATTGAATGTCCTAGAGATGCCATGCAAGGCATTAGGGAGTTCATACCCACAGAAAAAAAAGCCAAGTATATAAATGCTTTATTAGCTGTAGGTTTTGATACAATTGATTTTGGTAGTTTTGTTTCGTCCAGAGCGATTCCACAAATGAGAGATACGGAAGCGGTTCTTTCATTGTTAGATTTAACAGAAACAAATAGCAAATTACTTTCTATTGTTGCCAATACTAGAGGAGCAACTCAAGCTTCAAGTTTCGAAGAAATAGATTATTTAGGTTTTCCTTTTTCTATTTCTGAAAATTTTCAGATGCGTAACACACATAAAACAATAGAGGAGTCTGTAGTAGTTTTAGATGAAATATTAAATGTAGCTGTAAAAAACAACAAAGAAGTGGTTACTTATTTATCTATGGGCTTTGGAAACCCTTATGGAAATCCTTGGAATGTTGATATTGTAGCTGAATGGACAGAACGCCTTTCTAGTATGGGTGTAAATATACTGTCACTTTCTGATACCATTGGAACTGCCACTCCGGAGATAATTTCTTATTTGTTTTCTAATTTAATTCCTAAATATCCAAATATTGAATTTGGAGCACATTTACATACCACATATGAAAGCTGTATGGAAAAGATTGATGCTGCTTATATGTCAGGTTGTATGCGTTTTGATGGGGCTATTATGGGCTATGGAGGCTGTCCAATGGCAAAAGATGAATTGGTTGGTAATATGCCAACAGAAAAACTACTTTCTTATTTTACAAAGAAAAAGGCAAATACAAAATTAAGACCAATGAGTTTTGAAAGTGCTTATAATGCTGCTTTACAAGTATTTTAATATTTGATATCTTGCTATAGAAAAGAATAAATAAAATATTTCAAATCTTTATTTAAATTTAATCTAAATAAGTTTTGTGAATTCAGATTCCTGTGTATCTTTGCAGCTGAAAAACAATAGTTATTTTTAAACAATCTAAATAAGAATTATGAAAAGAGTAGTATTAGCAGTATTAATGTCATTAACAACTGCAATAGGATTCGCACAAACAAATGGCTCATCTAATGTAAATATAGCACAGCGTATATTAGATTCAGGTCAAAATCAAAAAATTACAATTGGTGGATATGCTGAGATTGATTACAACCAGCCTGAAGGAGCTAATGGTAATATGGATATACATCGTTTTGTTTTAATGTTAGGATATAAGTTTAATGATAAAACACAATTTATTACTGAAATTGAATATGAACATGTAAAGGAAGTGTATATTGAACAAGCTTTTGTGAATTATAATATTTCAGATAATGTAAGTTTACGTGGAGGATTAATGTTAGTGCCAATGGGAATTGTAAATGAATATCATGAACCTACTACTTTTAATGGAGTTGAAAGACCAAATGTTGATAAAAGTATTATTCCTACAACTTGGAGAGAAATTGGTGTGGGTGTAAATGGTCGTTGGGATGACGCAAGTCTAAAATATCAAGCATATATTTTAAACGGATTCATTTCAGATAACGGAGGGAAATATCTAGGAGGAAAAAATGGTTTGCGTAATGGACGTCAAAAAGGTGCAGGATCGGTATTTAACAATGCTAATTTTTCTGCAAAATTAGATTATTATGGAATTCAAGGTTTAAAACTTGGTTTGGCTGCATATGCTGGTAGAACACAAGCTACAGACTATGAAAACAGAAATGATGATGCTTTTGCTGTTGGAGTAAAAATGATAGGATTGGATGCTCGTTATATCAACCAGCGCTTTTCTGCAAGAGGTCAATTTATAAAAACTTATATTGATGGAGCAGCTGCTTATAACACGGAATATTCGTCCGATTTAGGTGATGAAATGCAAGGTTGGTATGTAGAAGGAGCTTATAATTTATTATCATTAGATAATGCTCAAGCGTTAACAGGATTTGTAAGATATGAAGATTATGACACGCATCATGCGGTTTCAGGAATTACTGAAAATTTAGCTTTCGATAGAAAAGACATTACTGTTGGTTTAAGTTATATGATTGCACCTGGTACTGTAGTAAAAGCAGATCATCAATGGTTTGATAATGCTGTAGATGGGAATCTGGTAAAAAAACAATTTAATTTAGGCTTAGGAGTTTGGTTCTAGATTAAAATAAATAAGCAAAAATTTCGGGAGTTTTACTTTCGGAATTTTTGCTGTTTTATAGTCTCAATACTTTAATATTTGATTTTTAGTATCCGTAAAAATAAAATACATTTGCAATATGAATTTTAAAAACGTTTCCAAAGGCTTTTTATTTGTGCTATTTACACTGACATTGTCTTCTTTTCAGTTGTCAAAAAGCATTCAGAAGAAATTGAATAAAGAAATAAAATCTGCATTTGATACTTCGACTTATATATTAAAACCTTTCTTAGTTACGGAAGAGGTAAAAAAATCACTTTTAGTAAAGTTTACAGACTCTAATTTTTATTCTATTGAAGATAATGGAAAATTAATTGGGTATGCTTTTGTAGAAAGGGCTCCTAGTAAAACAGCAGAGTTTGATTATTTGGTGTTGCTAGACGCAGCGTTAATTGTAAAGAAGGCTAAAGTTTTAATTTACCGTGAAGAGTATGGAGGCGAAATAGCGAGTACAAGGTGGTTGAAACAGTTTATCGGTAAATCAGAGAAGGATAGCTTTGTTTATAAAAAAGATATTTCTGCTATTTCAGGTGCAACAATTTCTGTGCGTTCTATGACTACTTCAGTTAATAATTTAATGAAATCTGTTGCGGTTCTTCATCAAAAAAATATTTTGTAATGGAGTTGAATGGATTGATATATACATTTCCGAATCAAGTTAAAATGTTTTTAGGAGCTTTTGTACTTGTATTAAGTATTGGTTTTTATACAGGTTTGCTATTTGTTAATGAAACAAGTACTACCAACCCAAATGGAATTGAAGAAAATTATTTGGGTAATGAGGCTGATGAAGATGCCGAAGTTATGAAATTTAAAAAAGGAAGTCGAGAAATGTTGACGATTGTGCATACACATATTTTGTCAATGTCTTTTATTTTCTTTTTACTTGGTGGAATACTTTTGACAACAGATTTACCAAAAAAAATGAAAACCTTTTTGTTAATTGAACCTTTCATATCTGTTGTTTTGACATTTGGAAGTATTTATTTATTATGGTTAGGATATAGTTGGACGAAGTATTTGGTAATCGTTTCTGGAACTTTTATGACTGCTTCTTTTTCAATAGCCTCGATTATTATTCTATATCAGCTTTTCAAAAAAGCCTAAATCTTTTCTTTTTTTTATACTTTCTTCTTGTTTATATATAAAAAAGCTATTTTTGTTTAAATAAAACAGTATTTAAATGAACAATATTAAAGATACATTTACCATACAAGATTTCGAAAATTTGAGTGGTATTAAGGCTCATACTATTAGAATTTGGGAAAAACGTTATGCACTTTTCAATCCAGATCGCATCAATAGAAACGTTAGGATTTATAGTATTTTAGATCTTCAGAAAATATTAAATCTTAGTGTTTTATATAATCATGGAATAAAAATTTCTAAGTTAAGTTGTTTGTCAGATCGAGAATTGGCGGACAAAGCTAAAGAAATTGCTTTAGAAAGAATTTCAGGGAATTACCAGATAAACACTTTAATAGTTAGTATGTACACCTTTGATGCTAGTGCTTTTGAGGAAGTGTATTTAGAGGAAATAACGAACAATAGTTTTGAAAATCTTTTCGTTTCCATTTATCTTCCCTTATTAGAGCATATTGGGGTTTTATGGCAGACAGATTCGATTAAACCGGCTCATGAGCATTTTATATCGAATTTAATTTATCAGAAAATTAGTTTACAGATAGCGCAATTACCAAAGCTTACTAATAATACAAACAAAGAGGCTCATGTTTTGTTTTTGCCTGATGGAGAAATACATGAAATAGGTTTGTATTTTTTTAACTACTATTTGTTAAGTAAAGGTTTTCGTACAATTTATTTAGGGGCTAGTGTTCCTTTTGAAGATTTGAGTTTTGTGAATTCACAATTTCAAAACATTACATGGGTAACCTCATTTATAATTGATAAATCAGTTGAAGAGAAGCAATTATTTTTAGAAAATACAATTAAATTAATTGAAAATACAAAAAACAAATTTAAAATTGTAAGTTCTTCTTGGTCAGGTTTTTTTAGTGAGAATAAGGCTCAAGGCGTTGTTTGTTATGATAGTTTTAGAAATTTAATAAAAATTTAATTTTTTTTACTTAGTTTTATGTTTAATAAATACGTATGTTTGTTAAACAAAATAAAATTATGGTAAATAAAATTTCAATATTAGGATCAGGATTTTCATCTCTATCAGCAGCTTGTTATTTGGCTAATGCAGGTCACAATGTTACCGTATATGAAAAAAACAATACTATAGGAGGGAGGGCACAGCAGTATAAAAAAGATGGTTTTATTTTTGATATGGGACCCACTTGGTATTGGATGCCAGACGTATTTGAACGTTTTTTTTCTGATTTCAATAAAAAGCCTTCAGCTTATTATCAACTTGAAAAATTAAATCCCGCATACAAAGTTTATTATGATATAGATGATTTTATTGCCATATCTTCAAATTTGGATGAGATTTACAAATTATTTGAAGAGGAAGAAAAAGGGAGTTCTGAGGCGTTAAAAATATTCTTAAGTAAGGCCGAAAGTAATTATAATGTAGCTGTAAAAGATTTAGTATATAGGCCAGGTGTATCGCCATTAGAACTGATAAGTCCAAAAACAGTCACTAAACTAAATCAATTATTTTTTGATATTCGAAGACAAATTAAATCTCAGTTTAAAAATCCAAGGCTTATAAAAATTTTAGAATTTCCAGTTTTGTTTTTAGGAGCAAAACCAGGCAATACACCTGCCATGTATAATTTTATGAATTGGGCAGATTTTGGTTTGGGAACTTGGCATCCTAAAGGAGGTATGTTTGAGGTTGCCAACGGTATGGCTTCATTGGCCAAAGAATTAGGTGTTCAGTTTATATTGAATGCTCCAGTAGATGAAATATTGGTAAATCAAAAAGGTATTGCTGAAGGTGTAATAGTGAACAATAAATTTATTTCTTCAGACATTGTAATAAGCGGTGCAGATTATCATCATACGGAAAAATTGCTTGAACCAAGGCTTAGACAATATTCTGAAAAGTATTGGGATAAAAAGACATTTGCTCCTTCTTCGCTGTTATTTTATGTAGCCTTTAATAAAAAATTAAAGAATGTAGCTCACCATACCTTGTTTTTCGACAAAGAATTTGATTCCCATGCCGAGTATATTTATGATACACCTGCTTGGCCCAAAGACCCATTGTTTTATGCTAGCTTTCCTAGTATGTCAGACAATACGTTTGCGCCAGATGGAAAAGAAGCAGCTACTTTTTTAATTCCTATAGCTGCTGGGTTGGAAGATACGCAGGCTCATAGGGATGAATATTTAAAAATAATAATAGAGAGGTTAGAAAAATTAACCAAACAAAATTTAAAAGAAGATATATTATTTGTAAAATCTTATTGTGTAAACGATTTTATTAAAGATTATAATTCATACAAAGGAAATGCCTATGGTTTGGCCAATACCTTAACACAAACTGCTTTTTTACGACCTAAAATAAAAAGCAAAAAAGTTGAAAATTTATTTTTTACAGGGCAATTAACTGTTCCTGGGCCTGGTGTTCCACCAGCGTTGATTTCTGGTAAAGTTGCCGCAGAATTAATTTTAAAACAAATAAACTTATGAAAGCATTGTATGATGAAATTTCTAATGAAAGTTCAAAAATAATTACAAAAAATTATAGTACTTCATTTTCTATTGCAGTTCGTTTGCTAGCTCCAAGTATTCGTCAGGCTATTTATAATATTTATGGTTTTGTAAGAATTGCTGATGAAATTGTAGATAGTTTTGAGGGGTATCCAAAAGAAGAATTGTTGAATAGATTTGAAGAAGAATATTTTTTGTCTTTACAAAACGGAATAAGTACAAATCCGGTTGTAAATGCTTTTACACAAACTGTGGTAAAATATAATATTGACAAAAAATTGGTGAATGCATTTTTGAAAAGTATGCGTGCAGATTTGACAAAGCAGATTTATAAAAGTGAAGAAGAGGTTGCAAATTATATTTATGGCTCTGCTGATGTTGTAGGATTGATGTGTTTAAAAGTCTTTGTAAAAGGTGATGAAAAATCGTATGAAAAATTAAAGGAGCCTGCAATGAAACTAGGATCTGCTTTTCAGAAGGTTAATTTTTTACGTGATATGAAACAAGATTATGAAGAATTAAGTAGAACATATTTTCCGGAAATTAATCCGGATACACTGAGTAATAAAGATAAAAAACGAATTATTAAGGAAATTAAATTAGAATTTGATGAAGCTTATAATGGAATAAAAAAATTACCTAAAGAAGCTCGTTTAGGCGTATTTGTTGCTTATAGGTATTACTTAAAATTACTTAAAAAAATAGAAAACACACCTGCAAAAGTACTTTCAGAAAAAAGAATACGAATTTCTAATTCTTTAAAAACTTATTTGTTATTTAGATCCTATATTAAATTTCAACTGAGATATGCTTAGGATATTTGGGTTTGTATTTTTGAGTATGTTTTCTACTTCAGAAAAGAATATTTCTGAGTTGGTTAAGGAATTTCACCTTTTAGATTCTAAGGAGTCAGAATTCCTATTTATTCAGAAAAATGAAAAAGATAAAGATCCATCGGTTTTAGCTTATGTACATGCACTTAAAATGAAACAGGCCACATATACCATAAATCCGATTTTAAAATTGAAAATTTTTAATAGAAATAAAAATATATTAAATCGTTTGATATTGGACAATGCACAAAATATTCATTTAAGATATATAAGATTGATGTTGCAGGAAAGCTTACCGAGTTTCTTAGGCTTTGATAATTTTATTAGTGAGGATAAAGCTTTTTTGAAATTGAAATTAGAAATTAAGGATGAAACAGATTATTTAGATAAATTTATTAATGAAAATACTTCTTTATGATATTAGTTAATTACATACTTATTACATTGATTTCATATTTGTTGATGGAAGTTGCTACTTGGCTAACCCATAAATATGTAATGCATGGATTTTTGTGGGTTTTACATGCCGATCATCATCAGCCAAAATATGCTGGTGTCTTTGAAAAAAATGATGCCTTTTTTGTTATTGGTGCTATCCCTAGTATTTTATTGTTTTATTACGGAGTACATCCTGAGTTTAATTATAAATTTTTTATTGGATTGGGTATTTTATTTTATGGGATAACTTATTTTTTAATTCATGATGTCTTGATTCATCAACGGTTTAAATGGTTTAAACATACCAAAAACCCATATTTGTTAGGACTAAGAAAGGCACATAAAATTCATCATAAACATTTAGGAAAAGAAGATGGAGAATGCTTTGGCATGTTAAATGTTCCAAAGAAATATTTTAAAACTAGAAAGTAATGAGTCCACTTTATTTATATGTATTATTGGGGTCTTTTAGTATTCCATTTTTGTACACCTTTCTATGGAGGGATTTTATCAAAAAATGGAAAAACTTTACAATCTCCACATTTTGCATTGCCGGATTATTTATTTTTTGGGACTATTTTTTTACCCATTTTAAAATATGGGGATTTGAGGATCACTATATATTAGGATATCATTTTTTTAAAATGCCTGTAGAAGAATGGTTGTTTTTCTTGGTCATTCCTTTTTGTAGTCTATTTACGCATTTTGCATTTTTATACGCTTTTCCAAAAGTGTTTTTGTCTAAAAAAACAACGCTTTATCTAACACTATTTTTTATTCTTTTATCCTTATTTATTGTAATTTTTAATTTTGATAAATGGTACACATTCATTAATTTTTCTAGTCTGTTTTTAGTTTTAGTTTTGGGCTTGTATCGTTTAAAATTATTACAACAATTCTATATTTCTTTTCTAATAATTTTAATTCCATTTTTTATAGTAAATGGAATTTTAACAGGAATGTTGACAGCGTTTCCTGTTGTTTGGTATGATGATTCTGAAAATTTGGGTTTGCGTTTGATAACAATTCCTATTGAAGATATAGGCTATGCATTTTCAATGTTATTTGGAAATTTGTTAATATTTGACATGTTAAATAAACAAAAAAGATTGAGTTATAAATAACCTTTTTAAACTAATAAAAGTAATGTCAGTAAAAATTGTCGCACATTCTAATATTTACACATTAACCGCAAATCAGGTTTTGCCAATTTCCATTTCAGAAGCTTGGGAATATTTTAGTTCTCCTGAAAATTTAAAAGAATTAACACCACCTCAAATGAATATGAAGGTGACTTCTGGAAAGCCGGATAAAGCTTATGCAGGGCAAATAATTACCTATAATTTATCCGTAGTAAAGGGGGTTAGAATTAATTGGGTTACCGAAATAACTCAGGTGTTTTACGAAAAATTATTTATAGATGAACAGCGTTTCGGACCTTATAAAATGTGGCATCATGAACATTCTTTTGAGAAAATTGATGCACATAGTTGTTTAATGAAAGATAAAATTTCTTACAAATTACCTTTGGGGATTTTAGGGAAAATAGCTCATGTGCTATTTGTGAAAAAACAACTTACCGGAATTTTTAATTTCCGTGAAAAGAAAGTACGAGAGGTTTTTGGGAAATAGTTTAGGAGTACTATTGAAAAGAATGTTTTACTCAAATAAAAATTCAATAGACACGTTTCCATCAAGAGCATCAAATTCTTCAATTTCTATTTTGTCGAAAAAATGTACGATTAAGTTTCTTTTTACAAGCTCTGTGTAATAGTCGTCTAACAAAGAAGTTTTGCATTCATGATGTTCAATTCCATTGGGTAAAAACGTAAATCTATCAATAGAGGTAAGTGTGCAAACAGAGGTATCTGTAGTTTTTAACGCTTTGATATGAAATAGCATTAAATTGGTTTTGTGGTACTCTTTAATAGTCATTGTTTTTCCATCATCAGCATTATGATGATGTTCATGACTATGATGGTGATGGCTATGATTGTGGTCTTTATTACTCAAAATATTTATTTATTTCAGATTCAGAAAGATTGTAGTTTGTTACTTTATGATGATCTAAGATTTCTTCAATGGCATCAGTTTTAAATTTTAAAATGGCCTTATTAAGATCTTTACCTTCTAAAAACTGTTTGAAACAAGTATTGTTGTCATTTTCTAAAATCTCATTTGCAATATTCATACTCTCTCTGTATAAAACTACTAAACGAAATTTTTTTGCCTTACTGTTTTTATCGTATCCAAAACCAAGGATGTAATCGTTTCTAAATTCTGTAACTGTCATTTTTTCTAATTATAAATAACCAACGCCAGTATAATTAGGGCTGGTTAATTTTTTGCGAATTTAGGAATATTAAATTTTCTAACATTTGAATACAACTATTTAATTCTGATGTTTCAATAAATTCATTTGCTCGGTGAGCTTGGTCAATAGAACCAGGTCCACAAATAATACTTTCAATTCCTGCTTCAGTAAACTGCCCTGCTTCTGCTGCATAGGAAACAGTTCCAAGTTTTGTTATCGGATTAATTTTTTTCAACAATTTCACAATTTCCTGATCTTCTTTTGTGTCTAAAGGTGGAACAGGAGCGTGTTGCTCAATAGTTTTAATTTTAAAATCAGGAAAAATATTTTTTAATTCTTTCTCTCTATTTCTACAATGTGTTTTAAATTCTGCAATAATTTCTTTTAAATTATCCTTAGGAATGATTCTAGCGTCCCATGAAAAATAAGCTTTGTCAGCAATTACGTTGGCTGCAATCCCACCTTGTACAACACCTATATGTAGGGAAGTGTGTGGAGGAGTAAAACGTGAATCAATACTACCTGAAGCTACCAAGTTTTTCATTTTATCTTCAAGCCATAATATTAATCTAGCTGACTCATGAATGGCGCTGACTTCCTTTAAAATACCACTGCTATGACCTGCCGAACCATTTATATGAGTGTTATATAAACAAATTCCTTTATGCCCAATAATAGGTTGCATTAATGAGGGTTCTCCAATAATGGCAAATTTGGGTTTTTCTGTATAATGGTTTTGAAGATGGGCGATAAGTTCGGGAGCGGCTAAACAGCCTATTTCTTCATCATACGAAAAAGCAAAGTAGATTGGTTTTTTTAAATCTGCTTTGATTAATTGGGGTAAAATAGCTAAACAACAGGCTAAAAAACCTTTCATATCACAAGAGCCTCTGCCGTATAGTTTTCCATCTCCTGTGTCAGTCAATTCAAACGGATTTGTGGCCCAATTTTGTCCTTTAACAGGAACGACATCTGTATGACCAGATAAAATTACACCGCCATCTACAGCAGGTCCAATTCTACAATGCAAGGAAGCTTTGGTGTTTTCTTTATTAGGAACTAAAAAAGTTGCTATGTCAAAAGATTCTATATAATCTTTTATCCAATTAATTACGGTTGTGTTACTTTCTCCTCCCAACACTGGAAATGAGACAAGTTTACTTAAAATAGTTTTTGCAGTGTGCTCCATAAATGGATTTTTGTTTGAACATAAAAAAACCGCAATTAATTGCGGTTTTTATAAAATAGGGTACAAAATTATTCAGTTTCTTCTTCTTCTTCTTCTTCTTCTTCTGAAATAGATTTTCCTTTGTCTAATTTACTTTGTAATTCAGCTAATTTTTTTTCAGCTATTTCAATTTTAGCTTCTTTTTCTTTAATTTCTTCAGCAGATACTTCTCCAGATTTTTTTGCTGCTATTAATTTTTCTTTGGCTTTCGAAATTTTTGTTTCGGCATTTGCAAGTCGTTTTTTATGTGAAGAAACAGATTCACCTAATTCTTTTTTTCTTTTTAGTTTTTTAGCCTTTTTTTCAGCTTTATTTTTAACTTTTTCTTTCTCTGTTTTAGCGGACTTTTCTGCATTGTTTGTTTTTTCCTTTGCTTTTGCTTCTGCTGATTTCATTTTTCCATGAGCATTAGCTTCTGCAGATTTTATTTTTCCATGAGCTTTGGCCTCTTCAGATTTAGCTTTTCCTTTAAGTTTAGCCTCTTCAGAAGTCGCCTTGTCTTTTAACTTTTTTTCAGTTTTTTCAACTTTTTCTTTATGACTTTTAACGTGCTCTTTTTTTAATTTATCAGTTCCCTTTTGAGCAAAAGACATTCCTGTGGTCAAAGCGAAACATAGTGTAAGTAGAGTAATAATGATGTTTTTTTTCATGATATTTGGTTTCCTATTATAAATCGTTTAAAGCGTTTTCTAATTCTTTTGCTGTAACTTCAATTTCTTTTGTTATTTTTTCAATTTCATCTTCAATAACAGTTTCTGGAGTTACCGTTTCTACAGATTCTTTTTTAGTTACTTCTGATTTTTTTTTCGCTTCATCTTTACAAGAGATAAAAAACAAAGCAATTACGAGCGCTGTTAAAATTTGAGTTTTCATTTATATAATTTTTAGTTGTTGTGCTAAGATATTAAATTAATTAGCGATTTCAATTTTTGCGTTTTTCTTTTTAATTTTTTTGTTTCGTGCTTCTTTTAATAAGCGACTGCTTTTGTTTCTTTTGATGGCAACATAAACAGCGTAATCTTTTACTTCAATTAAACCAAGATCTTCTTTTTTCATAAAATCGAATTGAAGACAAAATCCTACGACATCCATTTTATTTACTTTGTCTTTTTTACCTTTTCCAATATAAACGGTTATCCATTCAGGTTCAGAAATTTTATTTTGCTGCGCTAAAGTTAAAATAGTAGGCTCGTTTTTTAAATAATCGGGTAACAAATCGACCTCGGTTCTTATCAAAATACTAACACCAGATGCTTTCATTCTAGCTGTTCTACCATTTCTGTGTGTAAAGGTTTTTTCTGTAGTAGGAAGTTGGTAGTGAACTACATAATCTAAATCAGGAATGTCAATTCCTCTAGCAGCAATATCTGTTGCTATTAAAAATTGGGCACTTCCATTTCTGAATTTTAATAATTCTAACTCACGTTGGGGTTGTTCCAATCCACCATGAAAGATGGCGTAATTTACTTTATGGTCATCTAAATAATCACAAATTCTATCGCAAGCTTCTCTATGATTACAAAAAACAATGGTGTTTGTGTTTGGTTCAAAAGTTTTAAAAAGACTCAAAAGGCCTTCTATCTTTTCGTCGTTAGCAGTAACTACTTGTTGGAGCTCTAAGTTGTTGTCTTCGGTATTTGAAAAGTCTAAAGTTTTAATTTCTTTAATGTCTAAAAATTCTGGAATATCAATAGAATTAGTGGCAGAAACTAAAAGGTGCCCTTTAATATTAGGAATATTGTGTACAATTTTTTCCATTTGACTGATAAATCCAAATTCTAATGATTTGTCAAATTCATCAAAAACCAAATGAGAAATATGGCTAGTATCAAAAGTTTCTCTTCTAATATGATCTTCAATTCTACCAGGAGTACCCACTAAAATAGTTGGGGGTGTTGAGAAGTTTTTTCGTTCAACAGAAAAAGGATGACCACCATAACAGGCGTTTATTTTAAAAGGAAGTTTCATGGCTTTTAAAACATTTTCAATTTGTAAAACCAATTCCCTTGTTGGCGCTAAAATTAATATTTGAACACCTGTGGTTTCTTTTATTTTAGAAAGCATTGTTAAAACATAAGCAACTGTTTTTCCACTTCCTGTTGGAGACAGCAATAATATGTTTTTATTGGATTTGCTTGCTTCTAAAGAAGCATGTTGCATTTCATTAAACTCAGAAAAGCCTAAGTTTTTTAAAAGTTCACCTGTATTTATTTTAAAATTATTCATGCTACAAATGTAATTCAACTATCTTTAGCGTTCTAAAAATGTAGAAATAAAAATTAGTAAATGGACGAGCAACCAAACAATCCAATTCACGGAAAAAGAATAGAAGATATATTAAAAGAATTAGTTGCATATTATGGTTGGGAGCATCTTGGTCATAAAATTAAAATAGGTTGTTTTAGAAATAATCCTACTATCGGCTCTAGTTTAACTTTTTTAAGACGCACTAATTGGGCTAAAAGTAAGGTAGAAGCTTTGTATATAGAAATGCATAGAAAAAAAGGTGAAGTAAAGAAATAAACCTTCAAGTCTTTTGAATGTAAGTGAAAGCTGGATTTATTGCAATTGTTAAACTTAAATTAAATCTATGTTTAATAGATGCGAAACAGAATAAAAACTTTATATTTGCACGCAATTAAATGTTAAATTTATTGCACATGGCTTCATCAAAAATATTAGAAGAAGGATTAACATATGACGATGTTCTTTTAATCCCAGCTTACTCAGAAGTACTTCCAAATACAGTTTCTATAAAATCAAAATTTTCAAAGAATATTCCTTTGAATACACCTATTATTTCTGCAGCTATGGATACAGTTACAGAATCTAGGATGGCAGTTTCAATGGCTCGTGAAGGAGGTATTGGAGTGGTTCATAAAAATATGTCTATTGAAGAGCAGGCTTTGCAAATAAAAAAAGTAAAACGTTCTGAAGCAGGTATGATCTTAGAACCAGTAACTATTGCTGCTAGTCAAACAGTGTTAGACGCACAAATGTTAATGCAAGAGCATAAAATTGGTGGAATTCCTGTTGTAAATGAAGACTTTATTTTAGAAGGAATAGTTACCAATAGAGATTTACGTTTTGAAAAAGACAATACACGTTTAATTAGCGAAGTAATGACTGCTGAAGGTTTGGTGACTGTTGCAGCAGGAACTTCTTTAAAAGATGCAGAATCTATTCTTCAAGAAAATAAAGTTGAAAAGTTACCAATTGTTAATGATGTTAATAAGCTAGTTGGTTTAATTACCTTTAGAGATATTGTAAAAGTTCGTGAAAACCCAGAAGCTAACAAAGATGAATTTGGTAGATTACGTGTAGCCGCTGCTATTGGTGTAACGGATGACTGTTTGGATAGAGTTGCTGCCTTGGTAAAAGAAGGTGTAGATGCTGTTGTATTGGATTCTGCACACGGACATTCTATAAATATTTTAAATAAATTAAAAGAAATTAAAGCTGCTTATCCTAATTTGGATGTAGTTGCTGGAAATATTGTAACAGCGCATGCTGCTTTAGATTTAGTAGCTGCAGGAGCAGATGCAGTTAAGGTAGGTATTGGACCAGGTTCTATTTGTACAACTCGTGTTGTTGCAGGTGTTGGGTATCCTCAATTATCTGCTGTAATGCAAGTGTCAAATGCTTTAAAAGGAACAGGTGTACCGGTAATTGCTGATGGTGGTTTAAGATATACAGGTGATATTCCTAAAGCAATTGCTGCTGGCGCAGATTCTGTAATGTTAGGTTCTTTATTAGCGGGTACAAAAGAAGCTCCAGGTGAGGTTATTTTATTTAATGGTCGTAGATTTAAATCGTACAGAGGAATGGGTTCTGTGGAAGCAATGAAACATGGTTCTAAAGATCGTTACTTCCAATCTTCTGAGGGGAATACAAGAAAATTAGTTCCAGAAGGAATTGAAGGACGTGTACCTTATAAAGGAGAATTATATGATACAATGCATCAATTTATTGGCGGATTAAGAGCTGGAATGGGGTATTGTGGAGCTAAAGATATTGAAACTCAGAAAGGAGCTCAATTCGTGAAAATTACTTCTTCTGGAATTAAAGAAAGTCACCCACATGATGTAACTATTACAAAAGAAGCACCTAACTATTCTAGTTAATTCAGAATTAAAAAGATATTATTAGTAAAATCGTCTAAAATTAATTTTTTAGACGATTTTTGTTTTTATAAAAATTTCAACCATGAAAAAGTTTACGATACTACTAATTTTTACAACCGTTTTTACAATGACAGCTCAAGAAAAATTACCTTACTATGAAATTCCAGAGGCTCCGAAAGAATTTACTGCAGGAACAATTGCAGGTAGAATGATTGATGGTTTAGGTTTTCGATATTATTGGGCAACAGAAAATTTAAGAGATAAAGATTTATCCTTTAAGCCCAATGTTGAGGCTAGAAGTTCAGCTGAAACAATAGATCATATTTTAGAATTATCACAAGTTATTTTAAATGGAGCTTTGAAAGTTGTTAATGGGGCAAAACAACCTAAAATGACTTTCTCAGAAAAGCGAAAAAAAACTTTAGAAAATTTATTGCAAGCAAGTGAAATTTTAAAGGAAAGCCAAGATGTTTCTGACCATAAAATGATTTTTGAAAAAAAAGAAATTCCATTTTGGAACATGTTAAATGGTCCAATAGCAGATGCTTTATGGCATACGGGACAAATAGTTTCTTTTAGACGCTCTTCTGGAAACCCTTTTCCAAAAGGTGTTAATGTTTTAGCAGGAAAAAAAAGAAATTTATAGATTTACAATTCCTCTTATGTTAGGAGGGATTTTTTACATTAATTTTTCTTTTAAAAATTCTGAAGTCAGAGATTTATTGTTTTTGACTAATGCTTCAGGAGTTCCATTGAATAATAAATTACCCCCATTTTTCCCTCCTTCTGGTCCAAGATCGACAATATAATCGGCACATTTTATGAGTTCAATGTTATGCTCTATAACAATTAAAGTATGTCCTTTGTCTAAGAGTTCATCAAAAGATTTTAGCAATTTTTTTATGTCGTGAAAATGGAGTCCGGTTGTAGGTTCATCAAAAATAAATAGCGTTTTGTCTTTGGTGTTTCCTTTTACTAAAAAAGAAGCGAGTTTGATTCTTTGTGCTTCTCCTCCTGATAATGTTGAAGAAGACTGTCCCAATTGTACATAGCCTAAACCCACATCTAAAAGAGGTTTTAATTTTTGCACAATTTTATTTTGATGGTAGTTGTCAAAGAAATCAATGGCATCTTCAATGGTTAGGTTTAAAATGTCATCAATATTTTTATTGTTGAATTTTATTTCTAAAACTTCATTTTTAAATCTTTTTCCTTTACAGTCTTCACATTCCAAATGCACATCTGCCATAAATTGCATTTCTATGGTTACTTCTCCCTCTCCCTTACATTTTTCACATCGTCCTCCTTCTACATTAAAAGAAAAATGTTTTGGTTTGTAATTTCTAACTTTAGCTAAACTTTCCGAAGCAAATAAACTTCTTATATCATCATAAGCTTTGATATAAGTTACAGGGTTAGATCTAGAGGAACGACCAATAGGGTTTTGATCAATAAATTCTACATTTTTTAAAACGCTAAAATCTCCTGATAACTCGGTAAACTCACCAATTTTTTCTCCATGTCCATACATTTTCTTTTGCAAGGCAGGATATAGTATTTTTTTTACCAATGTACTTTTTCCACTTCCAGAAACACCTGTTATTACAGATAAGACGTTTAAAGGGAATGTAACATTGATATTTTTTAAATTATTTTCTCGTGCTCCAGAAATAGCAATGGATTTGTGAGAAATTCTTCTTTTTTTTGGGACTTCAATTTTTAATTCTTCATTTAAATATTTTGCAGTAAGCGATGCTGATTTTAGCAGTTCTTTATAAGTACCTTCCGCAACAATATTTCCTCCATGGGTACCTGCTTCAGGTCCAATATCAATAATACAATCGGCCTCTTTCATAATATCTTCATCGTGCTCTACTACAATAACCGTATTCCCTAAATCACGAAGGTGTTTGAGTACTTTAATTAAGCGCTGCGTGTCTTTTGGATGTAAACCAATACTAGGTTCATCTAATATATACATGGAGCCAACTAAACTACTTCCTAAAGAAGTAGCTAAATTAATTCGTTGACTTTCACCTCCAGAGAGCGTATTGGAAGTACGGTTTAAGGTTAAGTACCCTAATCCAACATTATTTAAAAACCCTAAGCGATTATTAATTTCTACTAATAATCTTTTGGCAATGGAAGTATCATTTTCATTTAAGCTTAAGTTTTTGAAAAATGCTACTAGCTCATTGATTGGCAAATCAACTAAGTCAGAAATGTTTTTATCTGCTATTTTAACGTAGTTTGTTTCATTTCTTAACCTTTTACCATCACAGCTTTTGCATTTAGTGCGTCCTCGATAGCGAGATAATAAGACACGGTATTGAATTTTATAACTCTTTTTATCTACAAATTCAAAAAAAGAATGTAAGCCTTCAAAAGCATTGCTGCCATTCCAAACCAAATCTTTTTGCTCTTGCGTTAGTTCATACCAAGGTTTATGAATTGGTAAGTCAAATTTATAGGCATGGTCAATGAGTTGGTCTTTGTACTTTAAAAAGGAATCTGTTTTCCAAGGAGCAATGGCATCATCATAAATTGATAAAGTAGAATTAGGAATCACTAAATCTTCATCAATACCAATAGTATTTCCATAACCTTCACAACTTGGGCAAGCTCCATAAGGGTTGTTAAAGCTGAAAAAATGAGTATTTGGTTCGAAAAAAGATATATTATCTAATTCAAATTTATTGCTAAATGGAATAATTTCATTGGTGTTTAAATTGTCTAAACTACAACAGCCTTGTCCTTCAAAAAAAGCAGTTTGTATTGCATCTGCCAATCGGTTATAAAAATCTTCTTCAACTTTTACTACAATTCTATCAACAACCAGATGCAATTGTCCTTTATTAGAAGCTTTTTCAAAATCAGTTTTCGTGTATTTATTTAAAATGCTATCGTCAATTCTTACAATGTTTTCATTTATTTTTAAACGAGCATACCCTTGTTGAGAAAATAACTTTATTACAATCTCAGGATCTTTATCTTTATCAAAAAGAACAGGAGCTAGGAGTAATAATTTTGTTCCTTCATTTAAAGATTTTACATAATTTATAACATCAGAAACGGTATGCTTTTTTACTTGTTTTCCAGAAATTGGTGAGTAGGTTTTTCCTATTCTTGCAAATAATAGTTTTAGGTAATCAAAAATTTCAGTTGAAGTTCCAACAGTAGATCTAGGATTTGTTGAATTTACTTTTTGTTCTATGGCAATAGCGGGCGCAATCCCTTTTATATAATCAACTTTAGGTTTGTGTAATTTTCCTAAAAATTGTCTTGCATAAGATGATAAACTTTCTACATATCTACGTTGACCTTCAGCGTACAAAGTATCAAATGCTAAGCTAGATTTTCCAGAACCTGATAGTCCTGTTATAACCACCAATTTATTTCTAGGGATAGCAACATCAATAT
>JBHOTE010000021.1:0-36407 GCA_042584125.1 Bacteroidota bacterium | reverse complement strand
CTTCTTATTATAAAGAATCTAAAGAAACACTTATAAAAGAAAAACCGAGTTTAATTTTTTTAACCAATCAAAGACCCTTGACTGCCATTGCTGCTTTGCTTGCTGCTCAGGATTTAAACATACCAACGGTTACATTTATTTATTCTTGGGATAATTTACCTAAAGGAATGATGGTCGTAAATTCGGATTATTATTTTGTATGGAGTGCACATATGAAAGAAGAATTACTATTCTATTATCCAGAGGTTTTAGAAGAAAATATTTTTGTGGTGGGTACGCCTCAATTTGAAATTCATTACCAGCCAGAGTTGATTATTTCAAAAGAAGAATTTTATAAAACGTATCATTTAGAAGAAGGAAGAAAATATATTTGTTTCTCTGGTGACGACATCACCACATCTCCTAATGATGAATATTACTTAGAAGATGTTGCAAAAGCAGTAAAAAAATTAAATGCTAAAGGAAATAATATAGGAATTATTTACAGAAAGTGCCCCGTAGATTTTACAGATAGACATAAAAAAATATACGAAGAATATAAAAACATTATTACTTTAATAGATCCTTTATGGGAAAATTTAGGAAATAGTTGGAACAGAGTTATGCCTAAAAAAAAAGACATGAACTTATTGGCAAGTACTGTTTTTTACACGGATTTGGTCATAAATATAGGATCTTCTATGGTATTTGATTATGCAGCACAAAATAAGCCATGCGCATACTTAAATTATGATACAGACAAAAGAAAAAATGTAAATTGGTGCATTGATCAGATATATAAATACATTCATTTTCAGTCCATGCCAAGTAAAAACGCTGTATTGTGGATAAATTCAAAAAATGAGATTGAAGCTATTATTACAAAAGGTTTAGAAGGAATAAAAATGGAAGATACTTTTAATTGGTATGCTAAAATAGCAGGAAACAATCCTGAAAATTCTTCCCAAAAAATATGGAATACAATTAAAGACTTGACAAACGAATGCATATAGGTTTCATTACTCCTGAATACCCTCACATCCAATTTAAAGGAAATATTGGTGGAATAGGTACGTTTACGAATAACCTAGCAGAGCAGTTGGTAAAAGAAAACTATAAAGTAACGGTTTTTATATACAGTCAGCACAAAGAGTCAGTATGTATGCAAAATGGAGTTGAAATCCATTTTGTAAAAAGGAAATCTTTAAAAGGATTTACTTGGATAACAAATAGATTGTATTTTAATTCCTATGTAAATAAAACGGTAAAAATGAATGGAATTGATGTGCTTGAAGCTCCGGAATGGACAGGTTTTAGCGCCTTTATGAAATTTAAATGCCCTTTGATAATTCGCCTACACGGTTCTGATACCTATTTCTGTAATTTAGAGAATAGAAAAGTAAAACAAAAAAATAAATTCTTTGAAAAGATAGCATTGTTAAGAGCCGATAAAATAATAGGTGTTAGTGATTTTGTATCGAATAAAACCAAAGAATTGTTTGCATTAGAAGCTAAAATTCATACAATATATAACACAATTAATCTTCAAGATTTTGTGCCATATCATCAATCTATAGAGGATAAAACCTTATTGTATTTTGGAACAATTATTAGAAAAAAAGGAGTGCTAGAAATAGCAAAAGCTTTTAATAAAGTTGTTGAAAGAAATAAATCTGTGCGTTTAACTTTGCTGGGAAGAGACACTAAAGATGTTTTTTCAGGTACTTCAACATTAGAGCTATTTAAAGAAATTTTATCAGAACAAGCCAAACTTAATTTTATTTACATTGAGGCGGTTCCGTATAGGGAAGTAAAAAAACACATATATAAATCTGAAATAATTTTATTACCTAGTTTTGCCGAAGCATTTCCAATGACTTGGCTGGAAGCTATGGCATTGGAAAAAAAAATGGTGACTTCAGATATTGGTTGGGCAAAGGAATTAATGATTGATGGAGAAACCGGGTTTATGGTGAACCCTAAAAATATAGAAGAGTTTGCTAGCAAAATTTTATGCTTATTAGAAAATGAAGCTGCTTCAATTAAAATGGCGAAGTCTGCAAGAGAACATCTTAAAAATAACTTCGATTCAATAAAAATATTGACAGAAAATATAAACCTATATAAAAGTTGTATTGAAAATGAATTTTAGCCTTATTGTTTGCACATATCAGCGGCCTCAAGCAATAATAAAATTACTTGAATCTGTTCAAAAACAAGTTTTATATCCAAATGAAATTATAATTGTTGATGGATCAAAGGATGAAGCTACGCAAAATGTTTTAAGAACATCTGAATTTCTCAATGTAACGTACTTTAAAGTTAAAAATAGGGATAGAGGCTTAACCAAACAAAGAAATTTTGGTATATCAAAAGTATCAGAAAATATAGAGGTGGTTTGTTTTTTAGATGATGATACAGAGTTAAAAAAAGATTATTTTAAAGAGATTATTAAAACATATCAATTTAATAAAGATGTGATTGGAGTTGGTGGTGTCTCAGTTAATGAAAACAGATGGCAAAAAAAGCAGCGATCAAAAACCTATAACAAGTTTAAATATTATCAACTAGATGGTTATGTAGTAAAAGAAGGGTTGAGAAATGTTCTAAGAAATTATTTAGGATTACAATCAAATTTACTGCCAGGTAAGATGCCTAATTTTTCTCATGGAAGAACTAATGGTTACCCTTTGAATAATAAGATATATGAAGTTGACTTGTTAATTGGCATGTCTTTTAGTTTTAGGAAATCAGTTTTTGAATATATCAAATTTTCACATTATTTTGAAGGTTATGGACTTTATGAGGATGCGGATTTTTGTATAAGAGCTTTAAAATACGGAAAAAATGTCATTAATACTGCCGCAAAACTAGATCACTATCATGATGAATCTGGTAGACCAAATAAATACAAATACGGAAAAATGGTAGTGATAAATGGATGGTATGTTTGGCGGACAAAGTATCCTAATCCATCATTAAAAGCACGTTTTAAATGGAATGTAATTATATTGCTATTGATGATGATTAGATTTGTCAATATTTTTACAACAAAAAACAGAAAAGAAGCATTTACGGAAGCTTTAGGAAGAATAATAGGTTTAGTAAGTCTAATTTTTAATAAACCATTAGTGCAAAGATGAAATTTGCTGTTATAACACATGTTACGCATAAAGAAACAACAAAGGGGTTGTTTGCTTATGAGCCTTATGTTCGAGAAATGAACTTATGGTTAAACCATGTTGATGAAGCTAAAATAATAGCACCCAAAATAAATTCCGAGTTAAGTAAAATTGATGCGGCTTATAAAGGAAAGCGTATTTTTTTAACTGAAGTTCCCTATTTTAATTTGATTAGTTTCAAGGGAAAAATAAAATCCATTGGTAAAATACCTATTGTTTTTATAAAAATTATGCGTGCCATGGCATGGGCAGATCATATTCATGTAAGATGCCCTGGTAATGTAGGATTGTTAGGATGTATTGCTCAAATAGCATTTCCGTCAAAGCCTAAAACTATTAAATATGCGGGTAATTGGGATCCAAAAAGTAAACAGCCTAAAAGTTATAATTTCCAGAAATGGATTGTTTCCAATACTTTTTTAACCAAAAACTGTCAAGTATTAGTTTATGGAGAATGGGAAAATCAAAGTAAAAATATAAAACCATTTTTTACAGCTAGCTATTGGAAAACGGACATAAAAAAAAATGCTGTTAAAACATTAGAAGAAACGATTAATTTTATTTTCGTAGGAACTTTTAGTGAAGGAAAACAGCCTTTATTGAGTGTAAAGGTTTTAGAAGTCCTTTTCAAAAAAGGGCTGAAGGTTCATTTAAATATGTATGGTGATGGTGAACAATTTGAAACCGTATCAAAATATGTAAACAACAATGCTTTAAGTCAAGTAGTTACTTTACATGGTAATACCAAAAAAGAAATAGTCCAAAAAGCCTTTGAAAAAAGTCATTTTTTACTTTTTATATCTAAATCAGAAGGATGGCCTAAGGTTGTTGCTGAAGCTATGTTTTGGAACTGTTTACCAATTACATCAAAAGTTTCATGTGTTCCATTTATGTTGGGAAACGAAACAAGGGGAGCATTAGTGTCAAATGACGTGACATCCATAATTGAGAAGGTGGAGCTGTATCTGAACAATGCCGACTTGTATAAGGATCATGTTTCTAATGCTCAGAAATGGTCTCAAGAATACACGTTAGATAAATTTGAGGAAGAAATTCAAAAATTATTGCAATGAAAAAAATAAGAGTTCTTCAAATTATAGACTCCTTAAATGCTGGAGGAGCGGAAGTTTTGGCGGTAAATATAGCCAATGGTTTGTCAGAAAAAAATATAGAGTCTCATTTGTGTGCTACTAGAAAAGAAGGAATATTAAAAGCAAATATCGATAAAAAAGTAGGCTATATTTATATCAATAGAAAAAAAATAATTGATATAAAAGCCTTACTAATATTACGGAATTATATAAAAAAGAATAAAATAAATATTGTTCACTCTCATGCAACCTCTTGGTTTTTTGCTGTTTGTATTAAATTAATAAAACCAAGTTTAGAATTGGTTTGGCATGATCATTTTGGAAATTCTGAATTTTTAAATAAAAGAAATAAGTTTCCACTAAATATTTTGTCGATATTGTTTTCAAAAATAATTGTCGTTAATTCTAATTTAAAAAAATGGGCAGAAAACAACCTAAACTGTAAAAAAGTTTATTTTGTAAATAATTTTGCCTCCCTAGAAGATACAATTCCTAAAACAGAATTATTAGGAAAGGAAGGTAAAAAAATAGTGCATCTAGCAGGATTTAGAGAACAGAAGGATCATTTAAATTTATTAATGGCTTTTGAGTTATTCATTAAAAAAAATAGTGATTGGACTTTACATTTAATAGGGAAAGACTACGATGATGTATATTCGAGCAAAATAAAAGAATATATTTCATCAAAAAGTTTAGAAAGACATGTATTTTTGTATGGCGCTTGTATGGATATTAAAAATATTTTATCGCAAGCAACAGTTGGTGTATTATCATCTAAATCTGAAGGTTTGCCAGTTTCTTTATTAGAATATGGACTAATAAAGTTACCTGTTGTCGTTACAAATGTTGGTGAATGCGCTAAAGTAATCACAAATAATAAATCTGGAATTTTAGTGAAGCCAGAGAATTTTATGAATTTGCATCAAGGATTGGAAAAATTAGTTTCATTAGAAATAAATCCTAAAGAAATGGGCGAAAATTTACATACAGTAGTATTAAAAAAGTATTCAAAAGAAGTGTTTATAAAAACAATAACAAATATTTATTTAAATTGTTAAATATATTAAAGGCCATATTAATTATTCTTGTACATTTTGGCATAGGCCTAATTAGTACATCTAAAAACATACCGTTATTATATGGGCTGTTAGTTTTGTCTGTTGGTTTTGTGCATATATTTATAAAGCATAATAGAGGGCATTTGGTTTTGTTTTATGCCGGTTATTTAACTTCATTAGAAGTTTTTCTTAGAATGACCGGAGGCGTGGTGTTTTACGAATACGGTAAGTATGGCGTTATTTTATTGTTAATCTTAGGAATTGTAATGAAAAAAGAATTTAGACCTGTCGTTGTGGTCTATTTCTTTTATTTAATGCTGCTCTTGGTAGGTATTTCTTTATCAGATGCAGCAAATGAAACACTTATTAGAAAACAAATCGCTTTTAATTTGTCTGGTCCTTTTGTTTTAGGGTTTTCTGCAATTTATTTTTACAAACAGAAAATATCAAAAAAAATATTGATAAATGCTTTGTACTGGATGTTAATTCCAATTTTTTCTATGTTGGGGTATTTATATATTAGAACACCAGATATTCGTGAAATAGCTTTTGGAGGCGCTGCTAATGCCAAAATGTCAGGGGGGTTTGGTCCAAATCAAGTAGCTACAATTTTAGGATTTGGTGTGTTTTTATTGATGTTGTTGCTTTCTCAAAAAAAAAGAGTCTCAGGTGTATTTTCGCTGGACTTAGTTCTTTTGGCTTATATGCTTTATAGGGGGATTATGACATTTTCACGTGGGGGAATTATAGCAGGTTTGTTGGCGTTTATTGTTTTTATATTCTTCATTTTAATTCATCAAAAGAAAATTCTAATGAACTTATTAAAATACTTTTCCATTGGTTCGGTCATTATTATAGGTGTTTGGATCTATAGTACAGAAGTAACCAATGGGATGATTATCAATCGTTTTACAGGTAAAAATGCCAATGGAACAGAAAAGGAAGATGTAACTTCTGGACGTTTGGATATTATTGAAAATCAATTAGAAAGGTTTTATGATAGTCCTATATTAGGAATTGGTGTTGGGAATGGTAAACAAAGAGAAATGGATAATTTTGGAGAAACTCAGGTAGCATCTCACAACGAAATATTTAGGTTGTTAGAAGAGCATGGGGTAATAGGACTGTTATTACTTTTCGTTTTGTTTTTAGTGCCCTTAGAAAACATATATTTCTCCAACCTCTATGCAAAAGGATTTTTATGTGCGTTTTATTTTTTGTGGCTTTTAACAATTAATCACTCTGCAATGAGAATTGCATTTCCAGGATTTATTTATGGACTTAGTTTAATTAGAATTAGTCAAGATGAAGATGGTCAATCCGAAGTACTAGAATAATCGCCGGAATGATGAAAAAAAAAATACTATATATTGGTAATGACTTGACTCAAAAATCAGGTTATTTAAATACCATGCAAACGCTTAGTAGTTTGTTAAGGCAAGAAGGGTATACTGTGTATACAAGCTCTAATAAACAGTTAAAAATTTTTCGTTTATTGGATATGGTGTTTTCAATACTAAAAAATGCAAGAACGGTAGATTATATATTAATAGACACTTTTAGTACTTCAAGTTTTTATTTTTCATTTATTTCATCACAGGTTGCTAGAATTTTAAATATAAGATATATACCAATTTTACATGGAGGTAACTTACCTGCAAGATTGAATAAATCTCCTAATTTAGCGCATGCAATTTTTATGAATTCGTATAAAAATATAGCGCCTTCTGGTTATTTGAAATATGAATTTGAAAAAAAAGGTTTTGTAGTAGATTTTATTCCAAATATTTTAGAGTTAGAATCTTATGAATACATAAAAGAAAGAAAGCTAAATTATAAAATACTTTATGTTAGAGCTTTTGTAAATTTGTACAATCCTACAATGGCGATTAGAGTATTGAACGGGGTTAAAAGAAAATTCCCGCAAGCAACTTTGTGTATGGTTGGACCCCATACTGATAACTCTTACGAAGAAACCGTAAAATTGACAAAAAAATTAAACCTTACAAACTCTGTAAAGTTTACGGGTACTTTATCTAAAAAAGATTGGCATTCATTAGCAGAAGATTTTGATGTGTTTATTAATACTACTAATTTTGATAATACCCCAGTAAGTGTAATGGAGGCCATGGCTATGGGTATACCAATTGTGTCAACGAACGTTGGAGGTATTCCTTATTTAATTGATAATGGAATAGATGGTGTTTTAGTTGATAAAAATGACGATATTGCCATGTGTAATGCAATAGTCAGTTTGTTCAATAACAATACAAAAAAGCAAGTGTTAATTGAAAATGCTAGAAAAAAGGTAGAAAGTTTTGATTGGCAGATTGTGAAAAATAAATGGAAAAATATTTTAAATTAAAGATTTGAATTTAAGTAAAACCTATTTCGAAATGATTGATAAACAAAGAAATGTTTATCAAGACGCCAAATTATATGAGCAAAATAGAAATGAAGTATCTGAATATGTCGATTTGCTGCAGTGTATCGATACGAAAGAAGTATTAACTTTAAATAAAGATTGTTTAAGCAACATTTCGTTAACTAGAAATTACGCCATAAAAGATAAAATAGTAGATTTTAGAGATAAAAAAATTCTTGAAGAAGATAAAAATTGGGGTCGCTTAAACTCTAAATTTCTAAACTACCATAAAGCATTAACTTCTTATGCCTTGTTGCGCAATTTGCCGCTAACACACTATATTAGTAATGAAACAGGTCTGGCACATGTAAAAGGAAAAACTATTGTAGATGTTGGTGCCGGTACAGGACAAGCTCAATGCAGTTTTTTTAGATATCCACATGAAAATAATTATTTTCTAATAGATCCAAATGTTCGTTTGTTACATGATCAGTTTGTTAGAATATACCCACAGCTGTTGGAAGCAAAAATGAACCATTTATTGTGTCATGCAGAGAAATTACCTTTCAAAGATAATTCTGTGGATATTGTTATGAGTTTGGCATCTATAGATCATTTTGCAGATTATAAAGCATTTATCAATGAGGCTTATAGAATTTTAAAACCGGGTGGAAAATTATTCATTTTTAGTCATTTAGATGTTCCGTTAGGAGGTAGAGTAATGACGAAATTGAAATCTTTAAAATGGTCATTACCAAGTTTGTTAGAAGTTATTGCTAGAAAATGTTATCAATTATCTAAAAGAGTATCGGTTGATGATCATACTTTCCATTTTCACACTTCAAAACCTATGGAAGATGAAATGCTTGAAAACAAATTCAAAATAAATAAGAAAGAAGAATTTGCAAGGTATTTTTATTTATTAGGTGAAAAATAAGAAACATCTTTTACACAGGTATTAGGCATGTTAAAAAAAGCAGGAAATATATTATTTTATAAAAGCCCTATTTGGGTACAAAATTTTATTATTTCATGCTATGGATATTATAGGAAAAACAGACGTTTTGGAGGTGCTTTTTCTAAATATTTAGAAGTGTTTTCAGCAAATGAAAAAAAATCAAAGTCTGATTGGAAAATCTACCAAACAGAAGAACTGAGAAAGTTATTGATTCATGCCTATAAAAATGTGCCTTATTATAAAGAATTGTATACGAAGCACGGTTTTTCCTTAGCTGATTTTAAAAGTTTTGAATTGGAACAATTAGCAACTTTACCCTATTTAGAAAAGGAAGAGTTGAGAAAATATGGAACAAATAAATTATTATCTGTAACCAAGAAGCCTGGCGGATTTTACGCTAGTAGCGGAAGTACAGGAACACCTACAAGAATTTATTTCAGTAAAAATTTTCATCAAATATGGAGTGCCGCCTATGAAGTAAGAATTAGAAAATGGGCAGGTATTGATAAAGATATGAATAGAGGTATGATAGGTGGACGTAAAATTGGAGCAGATAGCAATGCCAAGGCACCTTATTACCGCTACAATGCTGCTGAAAAGCAAACCTATTTTTCTGCGTATCACATTTCTTTAGATACCGTGGACAATTATGTTCAGGGGTTTGTGAAAAATAATGTGGAATATTTAGTAGGTTATGCGATGAGTATTTATTATTTGGCAGATTTTATTTTACAAAAAAAACTAATGGTTCCTAAGCAAAAGGCAGTCATCACTTCAAGTGAAAAGCTGACATCAGAAATGAGAACAATCATTCAAAAAGCTTTTAATTGTAAGGTTTATGATAGTTATAGTGGGGTAGAAGCTTGTGGTTTGATTTCTGAAAATAATTATGGCGAATTACTATTTAGTCAAGATACTGGAATAATGGAAGTGCTTGATGCCAATGGAAATGAGGTTTTACCTGGCCAAAGTGGTGAGGTTATTGCTACAGGATTGTTAAATTTTGATCAACCCTTAATCAGGTATCGTATTGGAGATTGTGTCATGATGGCTAAAAACCAAAAGTCTAAAGGAGCTGTTGAAATGCCTATTGTAGAAGAAATATCTGGTAGAATTGAAGATACAATTACCACAAAAGATGGTCGTAAAATGGTACGGTTTCATTCTATTTTTAATGATATTCCTGATTTAAAACAAGCACAAGTAATTCAGTATTCATTTTCAGAATTTGAATTAAATTGTGTCGTGGATCATAATTTTTCTAAAGAGGGAGAAATAGAAATGAAAATTCGATTAGAAAAACAAATAGGAAGTCAGATCCATGTAAAATTTAATTATATGGATAGTATTCCATTAATGGCCAATGGTAAATTTCAAGCGGTCATATCAAAAATAGCATAAAAAAATATGAGTAAAACTATTTGGGTTTTAAATATGACGGCGGGTAAACCTGATTCAGGATGGGGAGAGCGTCATTATTATTTTAGTAAATTTTGGATAAAATTAGGGTATGATGTAAAAATAATATCAGGATCTTACAATCATCTATTTAAAAATCAACCCGAAATAGGTAAGGAAAAATTTAAACTAGAAAATATTGAAAAAGGAATTACTTTTTGTTGGGTAAAAATTCCTGAATACGATGGAGGTAGTATTTTTAAGTTATGGAGTATGATGGTATACGCATATAGAATACTTAGCCTATCAACCAAACAACTAGGCAAACCATCTGTGGTATTGGTGTCATCAATGCCAATTTTTCCAATTTTATCAGGTTGGTATTTAAAAAGAAAGCACAAGGCATCAAAATTATTTTTCGAAATTAGAGATTTATGGCCATTAACACCTATTTATTTAAAAGGATACTCAAAGTGGCATCCCATGGTTTTAATAATGAGTTGGTTTGAAAAATTTGGTTATAAAAAAGCAGATAAAATAGTTTCTTTGTTACCAAATGCACATAGGTATATTGATGAAATTTCAAAGGATCCCTCAAAATTTGTTTGGATTCCAAATGGTATTGATGAGGAACTCTTGGAGAAAGAAGCCTTAGAAAATGAAATTGTTGAAATCCTTCCCAAAAACAAATTTATTGTTGGTTATACGGGTACAATGGGAATGGCAAATGCTTTGGAGTATTTAATAGAAGCCACTATAGAATTAAAAGAAAATAAAAATATTCATTTTGTATTAGTTGGAGATGGATATTTAAAAGCTGAACTTCAGGAGCAAGTAAAAGGAAATTCTAATGTAACTTTCATACCTAAAATTAATAAAAATCAAGTGCAACATATGCTGTCCTTTTTTGATGTCTGTTTCGTAGGTAGAAATAATACACCATTATTTGATTATGGAGTGTCCTCAAATAAATTTTTTGACTACATGCTAAGTAAGAAACCCGTATTGGTTTCTTCAAATAAAATAAATGATCCAATAGAAATGTCGGGTGGGGGAGTAATTGTGAAGCCGGAATCTGCTAAGGCAATTGTTGAAGCCATAAAATTATTATCCGAAATGGATAAAAATGAATTGAATTTAATGGGATCAAAAGGATATAATTATGTAAAAGAAAACCATAATTTTAAGGTGCTTAGTGATAAATATGCTTCCCTATTTTAGGAAAACATTTTTTTTAATGTTTTCTAATTTTGATACTAGAAAATGTTAACTTTGAATTTGAATAATTTCTCTACTTTATAATTATACACGGTCCCCCACATAATGAGAAAAAAAAACAACAAAAAATATCTAAATATCTCTGAAAGGAAGGTGCTTCTTCGGTTCATCGATGCTTTGGCTATAATTTTAGGACTGTATTTTTTTACAGAAATATTGAGTGTTGAATATATTTCATTAGATCATAGTTTTGCCAATAGATGGTTGCTAGTTTTTTATGTATATTTTTCATTGTTTAGTAATATTTTTGAATTGTATAATTTAAAATTATCAAGTAGTAAGTTTTCTACAACACAAAGTGTATTTGTAACTTCATTAGCTACTGTGCTAGCTTTTTTATTTACACCCTATATTACGCCGTCATTACCGCATGATCGTATTGAAATATTATATTTATTTCTAGTCATTTTTGTTCCAATTTTAATATTTAGGTTATTATACATAACATTGATTTTTTCGCCAAAATTCTCGAAAAATATTTTACTCATTGGTGAGAAAGATGAGTTAATTGATATATTGGATATTATTGAAAAAAAAGCTTTTCAAAACAACGTAGTTTCTTATTTATCGAATGAAAAAATAGACAGTAAACCGGAATATAATCATATCAAAATAAATAAAGTAGATTTAATTAAATTGGTTGAAAAATATTTTGTGGATGAAGTTGTGATATCTTCAACAGCAATAAATGAAAAGTCTTATCAAAATATTAATAAGCAATTTGTGTATTTGTTTGAACATGGCATTAATATGAAAAGTATTGAAGTTATGTATGAAGAAATTACCCACTGTGTGGCTAAGGGAAATTTAAACAGCAATTTTTATAAATACTTGTCATTTAGCCATAATCATGAAAACTCTTTTTATCTATTTTTTGTTCGTTTTATGGATGTGGTAGTTTCTTTTATTGGTTTGGCAAGTTTCATTATTTTTTGTCCTTTGGTCTGTTTAGGAAATTTAATTGCTAGTAGAGGACCTTTATTTTATAGACAGCAGCGTGTGGGGCAAAAAGGAAAGATCTTCTATATTTATAAATTTAGATCCATGATTGTTGATGCTGAGACTAGTGGTGCTGTATGGGCTTCAGTAAACGATCAAAGAATAACACCTTTTGGTTTATTTTTAAGGAAAACTAGAATTGATGAAATTCCACAATTTTGGAACATATTTAAAGGCGATATGAGTTTAATTGGTCCTCGACCTGAAAGACCAATATTTGTAAAGGAACTCAGACGTAAACTACCCTTTTATGCTATAAGACATGTAGTTAAACCAGGTTTAACAGGTTGGGCTCAAGTAATGTATCCTTATGCTAATACTGTAGAAGAACAGGAAATTAAATTAAGGTACGACCTCTATTATATAAAGTCTAGAAGTATTTATTTAGACTTTAAAATTTTTATAAAAACAATAACTACCATCATTCGTTTTAAAGGACAATAACTTTAACATAGGTTTATTAATTTAGTGTAAAAGAACTTTGGCAAGTGTAAATCCATACATTTGTAATATGAAGAACCTTTCTAAATTGGTGTTTTTTTCTGTTTTAGGATGGAAATTATTTGGCGATTTTCCTAAAAATCTGAATAAATTTGTAATTATTGTTTATCCGCATACTAGTTGGGTAGATTTTCCAATTGCTATTTTAATAAAATATATTACAGGTATTAGATCCTCTTTTGTAGGTAAAAAGAGCTTGTTTAAACGTCCTTATGGTTGGTTTTTTCGTTATCATGGAGGTATTCCTATTGATCGGTCAAAAAATCAAGACATGGTGAAACAAATAGTAGAGGAATTTAATACAAATGAAAAATTTGTGTTTAGCCTTTCTCCAGAAGGAACAAGAAGTAAAGCAGAAAGATGGAAAACAGGTTTTTATCATATAGCTAAAGGAGCTAATGTTCCTGTAATAAAAGTTGCTTTAAATTATGAGAAAAAGGAAATTCATATAGATACTCCTTATATCCTTTCAGGAGATATGAATCATGATTTTAAAAATATTCAAGAATATTTCACCAAAGCAAAAGGACTAAATCCTAGTCAAGATACTCCTTTGAATTATTTGTTAAAGTCCTAGATTACTACAATTTTTATTATCTTTCCGTTTTAACAAAATAGCGACATTAGATGAAAAAATTAGCTTTGCATTGGAAGATACTTATAGGAATGATTTTAGGCGTTTTGTTAGGCTTATTAATGCTTCAGTTTTCTTTCGGAAAAACATTCATTTTACATTGGATTGAACCCATAGGTACAATTTTTGTTCGAATGTTAAAATTAATTGCAGTGCCTTTAATTGTAGCTTCTTTAATTAAAGGAATATCTGACCTAAAAGATATTTCTAAGTTTAAGTCAATGGGACTTAAAACCATTTTACTGTATATTACAACTACTGTATTTGCTATTTCTATAGGGTTAGGAATTGTTAACTTGACTAAACCTGGTGAGGGAATTTCTGAAGTAACAGTTGCTCAATTAAAACAGACATATGCTTCTAGTGATAAAATAAAAGAACGCATTTCTGAAGCTAATAAACAGCAAAATAATGGTCCTTTACAGTTTGTAGTTGATATGGTTCCTGATAATGCCATTAAAGCCATGAGTAATAATAAAATGATGCTTCAAGTCATATTTTTTACAATATTTTTAGGAATAAGTATTTTGTTAATTCCAGAAGCACAAGCAAAGCCTCTAAAAGATTTTTTCGATTCTTTAAATGAAGTGGTGCTAAAAATGGTAGATTTAATTATGTTGACGGCACCAATAGCTGTGTTGTCTTTGTTGGCAACTGTTATAGTAACTACTAATGACCCTGATGTTTTGTTTGCTCTTTTACGTTATGTAGGAGTGGTGTCAGTAGGTTTGCTGCTAATGATAGGAGTGTATTTATTCATTGTTTCAGTGTATACCAAAAAATCGCCAATATGGTTCTTAAAACAAATAGCTCCCGCACAATTATTGGCTTTCTCAACAAGTTCGAGTGCTGCAACTTTACCAGTAACTATGGAACGGGTTGAAGAGCATATTGGTGTTGATAAAGAGGTGTCAAGCTTTGTACTACCTGTTGGAGCCACAATTAATATGGATGGTACTAGCTTGTATCAAGCCGTAGCTTCAGTTTTTATTATGCAAGTTTTATGGCCAGAAGGTTTAAATTTTAGCAATCAGTTAGTTATTGTACTCACAGCTCTTATGGCCTCTATTGGTTCTGCTGCAGTGCCTGGTGCTGGAATGGTAATGTTAGTGATTGTACTAGATGCAATTGGTTTTCCTAAGGAATTATTACCAATTGGTTTGGCTCTGATTTTTGCTGTAGACAGACCTTTAGATATGTTAAGAACTACCGTTAATGTTACAGGTGATGCTTGTGTAGCCATGGTTATCGCTAAATCTGAAGGTAAATTAGGAGAACCCCATGTTCAGAATTGGGACGATAATTATCCTAACAAATAAATCGTGAAATTTCATTTTCAGTAGGAATTCTACAAGTATCTTTTTTGCCATACCAAGTATATCTTCGTTTGGCAACAAAGTCGTATACAGCATTTCTAATAAATGGAGGGATAATAATAAATGCATATAAAAGTGGCCAACCATAATTTAGCTTTTTTACAATTCTTAAGGCTGCAGTAGATTTAGTATAGGTTTTATTGTTTTCAATCAAAACAATACTTTTCATATCCTTAAGCTTGTGATTGAGGTCACTTAAAATTTTAGTTGCTTTGTTTGTTTGCAATGCACAAAATAAAAAATATTCTTTGGAGTCTCTTTTTAAAACAAAATTTACTGAACGATCACATAAATTACAATAGCCATCAAATAAAATTATTGGTTTGGTAGTGGTAGTGAATTGTTTTGTGTGCATTCTTTTATAAATAAAATATGATTGTATTGATTAAGTTTAAAAATACCAATTATTTTAATAAACATTACCTGTCGTTTTATTTTTAAATAAATTGAAACGTTTTTTCGCTGCTTACTTCTTCCAGCTATAAGTAATGAACTCTCCTTGTTAATACATCGTAAAGAATGAGGACGCAATTATAGCCAAAGTTAAAATTCTTTTCTTCATTTTTATTCGGGGTATTAATTATAAAAATGGGGCAAAGAGGATTTAAAAACAGGCAATAATAGCTTCTGCTACTTTTAATGCTTCTGCTCCTTGTTGTAAGGAAACAACAGGTGTTGAGTTTGATTCAATCGCATCAGCAAATGACTCCAATTCATCTAATATCGCATTGTTAGGGGCAACTTCTGGATTTTCGAAATAAATTTGTTTTTGTACACCTTCTGCATTTTGTAAAATCATTGCGAAATCATCTGGGTTTTCAGGTGCATCTGTCATACGAACCAACTCACTCTTTTTTTCTAAAAAGTCTACTGAGATATAAGCATCTTTTTGGAAGAAACGAGATTTTCGCATGTTTTTCATAGATATTCTACTAGCTGTTAAATTTGCAACACAACCATTTTCGAATTCCAAACGAGCATTAGCAATGTCTGGTGTTTCAGAGATTACCGATATTCCACTTGCTTGAACACTTTTTACTTTCGAGTTCACCACACTTAAAATAATATCAATATCATGAATCATTAGATCCAATACAACGGGAACATCTGTTCCTCTTGGATTAAATTCAGCTAACCTGTGTGTTTCAATAAACATAGGGGTATTGATGGCATCTTTTACAGCTGTAAAAGCAGGATTAAATCGTTCAACATGACCAACTTGACCTCTTACACGATATTCTTTAACCAAATCTCTTAAAATTGCTGCTTCTTTAAAAGTTTTGGTAATAGGCTTTTCAATAAAAATATGCTTACCAGCTTTTACCGCTTGTTTTGCACAGTCAAAGTGCGATAATGTTGGTGTTACTATATCAACAACATCTACCGCAGCAATTAAATCACTAATAGAATCAAAAGCGGTATACCCAAATTCTTGAGCTACTTTTTCTGCATTTTCTTTGATGGGGTCATAAAATCCAACTAACTCATACTTTTCAGATTGTTGCAATAACCTTAAATGAATTTTACCTAAATGACCTGCTCCTAAAACACCTGCTTTTAACATGTTATGATATATTTATTAATTGAAATAATGATTCTATTCACCTTAGACCTACTTAAATTATCTTGATAATATAAAAAGTCAACTTTTAAACAAAAATAGAAATCTTTGATGATTAATTACTAATTTTAGACTTCCAAAATTTAACAAATTCGTGAAAGACACTCTCAAGCACCAAGGCCTTAGAAATCAATTGGCTAAATTAATTTCAGATATGGGAATAACAGACAAAAATGTTCTTGCCGCGTTAGCAAAAATTCCACGTCATTTGTTTTTAGATTCTAGTTTTGAAGATTTTGCTTATAAAAATCAAGCATTTCCTATTTTAGCAGATCAAACAATTTCCCATCCCTATACAGTAGCCTTTCAGTCGCAGTTATTAGAAATTAAAAGTGGTGATAAAGTATTAGAAATTGGTACAGGTTCTGGGTATCAAACTGCTGTATTGATGGAGTTAGGAGCAGAAGTTTTTACTATTGAAAGGCAAAATGAATTGTTTAAGAAAACTAAATTATTTTTACCCAAGTTAGGGTACCGACCAAAATATATGGGATTTGGAGATGGTTATAAGGGATTACCTGATTATGCTCCCTTTGATAAGATTATTGTAACTGCAGGTGCTCCTTTTGTGCCGAAGCCTTTATTAGAACAGATAAAAATAGGAGGAATTTTGGTTATTCCTGTAGGAGAAGAAACACAGGTAATGCATATGTATATAAGAACAGAAGTGAAAACTTTTGAAAAACATGAAATGGGTGAGTTTAAATTTGTACCCTTATTGGAAAAGAAAAATTAAATAAAAGCACAAAAGGAATGCGTTATTTAGAATTAGGATTTAGTGGGAGAACTGAATGGTGGCGTTATATTGTTACTATTTTATTAGTTTTAATTGGTATATCTATAGGGTCATTGCCTTTGAGTTGGGCCATTAAATCAAAGTCTGCTTTGAGTTCGGTTGATACTGCTAGGTTAAACGATATCAATTATATATTTACATTATTTGATTCAAATACTTCATTGGTATATATGATTTTGCCTTTTGTTGGTGGTCTTCTAATGTTGTTTTTATCCGTTAAATGGGTACATCAAAAAAGTTTAGTTTCTTTAACTACTTCAAGAGATATAATAGATTGGAAACGGGTATTTTTTTCTTTCATTTTATGGTCTGGCTTTGTTTTGTTTTTTTTCGCTGTACAATATATAACATCTCCTGATTTGTTTTTATGGAATTTTGAGTGGCAGCCATTTGCTATATTATTGTTACTAAGTATCATTTTAATACCTATTCAAATTGGTTTTGAAGAATATATTTTTAGGGGTTATTTGATGCAAGGTTTGGCTGTAATTTCTAAAAATCGTTGGTTCCCCTTGTTGATTACTTCTATTTTATTTGGATTAATGCATTTTGATAACCCTGAGATTGATAAGCTTGGTCATGTATTATTAATTTATTACATAGGTTCTGGTTTATTTTTAGGAGTGCTTGCATTGATGGATGAAGGTTTAGAATTAAGTTTAGGATTTCATGCGGCAAATAATTTAGTTACCGCTTTATTAGTGACTGCAAACTGGACGGCGTTTCAAACACATTCTGTTTTTAAAGACATGTCGGATCCAGATTTATTTTGGGTTTTTGTTCCATCAATTGTTATATATCCCATTGTGTTGTATATTTTTTCTAAAAAATACAAATGGAAAAATTGGAAAGAAAAATTAATGGGTTCAATTACATAAATTCAACAAAATGATGTTTCATAAATCGTTTCAGCTAAATAAAAAATCGTTTGATAGTACTCAGGAATTAATTTCATATGGTCAGGGGTTGTCTAGTGAAATGGGTGATTTTTTTAAAAATTGGTTCAATGAACAGTCATTTATAGTAGTAAAAACATCGGGGTCTACAGGTAAGCCAAAAGAGATTCATCTAGAAAAAAAACACATGATTAATTCTGCTGTGGCTACGGGAAAATATTTTGATTTGTATGAAAAATCTAAAGTATTACTTTGTTTGCCAGTTAATTATATAGCAGGGAAAATGATGCTTGTTCGTGCTTTGCTATTGGGATGGCACATAACTTATACAAAAGAAAATTCTTCTCCTTTAAAAAATATAACGAGTACTTATGATTTCACAGCATTGGTACCCTTACAATTGACTAATTCAATTAATGAGCTTCATAAAATAAAAAAAATTCTTGTTGGTGGAGGAGTTGTTCCTTTAAATATAAAAAGAGAAATTAATAATTCTGCAACTAATATATATGCAAGTTACGGGATGACCGAAACGGTAAGCCATATAGCTATTAAAAAGCTCAATAATTTATTAGATGAAAAGGACTCTGAAGCGTATAAAGTTTTGCCTAATATTGATATTTCTACCGACTCGAGAGGTTGTTTAATCATTGATGCTCCTTTATTGTCAAAGGAAGTTGTGGTGACTAATGATATGGTTGAATTAATTTCAGGTAATCAATTTAAATGGTTAGGACGTTTTGATTCCGTAATAAATTCTGGAGGTGTTAAATTAATTCCAGAACAAATAGAAAAAAAAATGGCTTCTACTATTTCCGAACGTTTTTTTGTTTATGGATGGCCTGATGAAAAGCTAGGGGAGAGACTAATATTGTTTATTGAAAAGAATGGGAAGACTATTTCTAATAAGTCAGAAGTCAATTTGTTTTTAAAAAAATCAAATCTAGGAAAATATGAAACTCCAAAAGCAATCTATTTTATTCCTAAATTTAAAGAAACGGAAACTAATAAAGTTCATAGAAGTAATACGGTGAAACTTTTAAAATATGAATAAAAAAAAGCTTGTTGTATAAACAACAAGCTTTTCAGATTTAAAAATATCCTAAAGACAATCTAATTAAATTACTTTAACGTCAACTGCATTCATACCTTTTCTACCTTCTTTTAATTCGAACTCAACTGAGTCTCCTTCTCTTACTTCATCAATTAAACCTGAGATGTGTACGAAGAATTCTTCGTTTGTTCCTTCTTCTGTAATAAATCCAAATCCTTTAGATTCATTAAAGAACTTTACTGTACCGTTTTTCATTATATAATATGTTTAAAAAAACAAATATAGTATTTAAAATTTGAATTTTCTTTTTTATTTAATAATAAATATAAAATTCAAATTATATGAATAAATTATTTCCATTAAAAAAAATACCCTCATTAATATTATCAATGAGGGTAAGTTTTAATTAAAAATTCGTTTAGTTCTTAACGAATATTTTTACGTATACACTACCATTGTATAGAACTTTAGCCATGTAAGTACCTTTTTTAAGTTTGGTAATACTTACATTTTGTCCTTTGTTAACATCATTAACGTCTTTAGTATAAAGCATGTTACCAGAAATTTCAAAAATCTGAATAGTTCCTGAAGTATTTTCGCCTGTACTTAAAGATATGTTTACGTTGTTTTTAGAAGGATTTGGATAAACAATAACTTCTGTAGCTACGTTTGCAGGTCTTGCATAAGTATTAGCAACGCAATCTGCATCACAAGCACCTAATGTATCTCCATGATTACCTAAGTGTTTTGCAACAGCATTTGTGCTAACAGAAATCATTACAAATTTGTTTTTTCCATTTGTATGGTGACAAATTGTAACTTTTCCTTCTTTTACATTTCCTTTCTTATCATAACTCTGTGCATCAATTACACAAACTTCAATAGAAGTAGTTGCAGAACAACCATTAGAGTTGGTTACCTCTACAGTGTATGTAGTTGTTGCAGTTGGGCTAATTGTAGGATTTGCTACGTTATCAATAACTTCTCCAGTAGAAGCAGTCCAGCTATATGTAAATCCACTGCCTCCATTTGCATTTGTTACAAGTTCAATTTCACTTGGACCATAACCTAGATACACGGTATTTCCTGTTTGTCCGCTTACAGCAGTGAAGTTATCAATTGAGATAGTTGGAATTACTCCTTCTATAGTAACTGTAGCGTCACTAGAAGCTGAGTTTCCATTGACATCAGTAACGGTTAAAGTTACTGTATGGTCACCTTTATCACCACATTCAAAATAGTCTCTAGATAATTCCATTGATGCTATTTCACAATTATCGAAACTTCCACCGTCAATGTCAGATGGAGTAATTGTTGCTTCTCCATTTGCTAATGCAATAGTAAAGTTTTGTGTAATTACGGTTGGTGCAATGTTATCACTAACAGTAACTGTTGAGCTTGCTGTAGCACTATTACCATTATTATCTGTAACTGTTAATACAACCTCATTTGCTCCAACATTAGAACAGTCAAAAGCATCTTTATCTAAAGAAATAGAAGCTATACCACATGCATCAGTACTTCCGTTATCGATATCATCGGCAGTTATGGTTGCACTTCCTGATGCATCAAGTTCTATCGCAAAGTCATTTACAACTACGGTTGGAGGTGTAATATCAGATACAATAACGTCAAAACTTTTTGAAACATCACCACAAGCATTTTGTGCATTGATAGTAACAGTTGTTGTTCCCAAATTGAATGTAGATCCTGAACCAATTCCAGATCCACTTCCTGTTGTAGCACCAGTAAAAGTATAACTTACTACTGCTTCTGGATTTCCAACTGTGTTTACCACATATTCAACGATAGATGTACATGTATCTGCATCTGTTGTAGTTTCAATATTTGCTAACTCACCTGTAATATCAGCGGCTAAACAAGTAATTTCTGCAGTTAAAGGATAATTTAATACGCTTTCATCACAATCATTAGACTCTATGGTTAACTCAGCTGCATAAGTTGTGATATTTGGAGCGTTGAAAACAACGTCTAAATTTGCAGAACTACCTGGTGCTATAGAGTTTGAAGAGATATTGAAAGTAAAGAATCCAGCATCCGCACCACCTATAGTGATACTATTTATATCTAAATTATTCGTTCCTGTGTTAGAAATTTGGAAAGTTTGAGTGTAATCTTGATTAGGTAAAATATTACCATAATCTCCAGATCCTACAACATCAATTTCTGGTGGATTTGCAGCAACAGTAATATCATCTGAAACAGCTGAACAACCAAATAAATCAATTACTCGAACACTATAATTACCTATAGCTGTAGCAGTATATATTTGTTGTGTTGCATTTGGAATATCAACTCCGTTTAGCATCCATTGGTAAATAGATGATTGGGATGCTGTTAAAACTGCATTTCCATTTGGAGGACAAATATAAGTTGTACCTGATGGAGAAACATTCACTGTAGGGTTATTGTTAACTGTAACAACGGTAGCTAAAGATTCACCTGAACATCCACCGGCATTAGTTACATTAACAGTATAAGAACCAGAAACGGTAGCTTCATAAGTTCTATCTGTAGCACCTGCAATGACAACACCATCTTTTTTCCATAAATAAGAATCTCCAAGATTCGCTTCCATAGGAATTGTACCTCCTTGGCAAACTGTAGTTTGACCACTAACGATAATTGCTGCTGGTTGTACATTTACTATTGCAGTACAAGTAGCAGTATTTCCACCATTATCTGTAACTGTTAAAACAACTTCATTTTCTCCAATATCAGCACATGTGAAATTGGCGTTAGAAATTTCAATTTTATCCAATCCACAAGCATCACTTGAACCACCATCAACCATATCGGCTGTTATAGAAACAGAACCTTGAGGACTTAACGCAACTGTGATGTTTTTGCATATTGCAGTAGGAGGATCTGTATCAACCTGAGCACTTACATTTCTATGGAAAAGTATTCTGTTTGAGCTAATTCCAGAAGTTGCAATATCTGGAACAAAATCACCATCTAAATCACCAATCACAATACCAGAAACTTCAGCTTGCCAACTAGAATTGTAATCAATTCTAGGAGCAAAAGTAGGTGTCCCTGGTCCACTTGAAGTGTTTTTGTAAACAGAAAATACGTTTACACCTAAAGATTTGGTTACAATATCAGGGTAACCATCACCATCTACATCACCAACACCAATTCTGTAATTGTTTCTTGGAGAAGGTAAATTAACTGTTGGAGCAAATTTGATATCACCGACCGTAGAGATATTTCTCCAAATAGCAGTGTTAGTTGCTCCGTTATAATTACATGAAGTAAAGTCAATTTTTCCATCTTTATCAAAATCGGCAATACCACATCTATAAGGATAAGCTCCTCCTGAACTCCAATATTCTGGAGCTTCAAAAGATCGTGTCATGCTTCCAGTAGCGGTTGTGTTTCTAATAGAAACAGCTCTGTTGTATGGTCCTTGGGAAGCAATAAAATCTGTTTTCCCATCACCATCTATGTCTGCTACTTGGATACCTGTACAATGACCAGTAGTTGCAATATATTGAGCAGGTCCAAAGGCAATATGTCCAGGTCCTGTACTTGTGTTAAAGGCAACGTAAATATAGCTACTATAACTACCTATAATGTCTATTTTACCATCATTATTAAAGTCACCTGCAGCGATTTGGTATCCACTAACTCTTGGAATTCTTTGAGGATTTGCAAAAGAAATATTTCCAGGTCCTGTACTTGTATTTCTATTTACATAGTATGTAGATAACAAATCTTTTAGCCCATCTCCATCAAAATCGGCAGCATAAATACTTTGTCCACCACCACCTCGGTTAATTTTAGTAAAAGATAAATTTCCTGGAGTAGAGTTGTTTACTGCAATGGTTAAACCTCCACCATTACTAGAAGAAATAACCTCAGGCTTACCATCTAAATCTAAATCTTGCGAAATCATATTATAAGCTCCATAAACACCAGATAAATCAAACGCTCTGTTATTATAGGTTTGATTATTAAGTGGAGTCGGACAGAAAATTCCATTAAATGCTACTTTTGAGTAAGCAGTTAATTCACATTGATTTGTAACAGAAATAGGAGCAGTTGAAGCACCGACAGGTACAACAACTTTTAAGGTTCCAAAAGTAGCACTAAGTACTTGCGCTTTTGTAGAGCCAAAATAGACAACGTTATTGGTAATGGTATTAGAGTCAAAATTAGCTCCAAAAATAGTTACCACACTACCGATAAAACCTGTATTTGGTTCAAAACTATTAATCACAGGAACATCATTACATGCCTGTGCTGTTGATTGCTGACTTATACCTAAGAAAGCAATCAAAATAAATATTGAGATTATTTTTTTCATGATCCAGTGTTATAAGATATGTCAATTTTCATGGTAGCAGCATCAATTCCTGCAGGTACCTCAAATTTTAAATTTGAGTTCACATCAGATTCACAAGATGACATCATCATATCACCCAATTGAGTAGAGAATAAAGGAATCGTTACTTGCGCTTTGTTTCCAGAAGCATCTGTTAAGTCAAATGTAAATCCAACTTTAGGATGTGCGCCACTTTCGTTAAATGCATTTAAAAGAACTACTGCATTCGAAGTTGGTGAACATTTTACTACTGCCGCAGAAACATCAAAATGGAATTCAGCTTCTTCAAGTGGATGCCATTCTTGAATAAATTCTGGTGGATTTTGGGAGTAGATAGCTGTAGAAAAGCTAACCACAAGAGCAAATAAAGAAACTTTAAGCAATTTCTTTAGCGAGAGTTGTAATTGTAACTCTTGCAAATTTGGGAGTAAACGTGTTTTCATTTAAATTAATAATTAAGGTTAATAAAATTGTTCATACAAACCTATAACTCATTAATAGAGTTATAAAGTCATTTGTTTTAACGTATTATCCTAAGGGGTGCAGGAAATTATTGAGATACAATCTTTTTACACTAGGTAAAACCAATGATTATTCTAAGTATAAATAGTCATCAACATAAAGTTTATGTAGTTAGTAAAATTATCGCTAATCAAAAGTATGATAAAAAATTAACATATATTAACTTTTTAAGAAATAAAATATAAAAAATATTTTATTTCGGTGGAATAAGGAATATAGATGTGTAGGATTATATTTTTTCTAAAGAATCTAATATGATTTGACAACCCTTTTTAATTTCTTCATCAGAAATAGTTAAAGGGGGGGTGATACGGATTGCCTTGCCTTCGAATAAAAGCCAAAACAAAATTAATCCTTTGTTTAGGCACTCTAATATTATTTTTGAGGCAATGTCTGGAGTGTCAACAATTAAAGCAAGCATTAAGCCTATGCCTCTAATTTCTTTTATACTAGGATGAATTAAAAGAGAACGAATTAATTGTTCTTTTCTTAAACATTCTTGCATTAAGTTCTTAGAAAATAACTCTTGAAGTGTAGCTAAGGCAGCAGCAGCGATTACAGGATGCCCTCCAAAAGTGGTTATATGACCTAGTTTAGGTTTGTCTTGTAAGTGAGCCATGTTTTCTTTAGAAGAAATAAAAGCACCAATTGGCATTCCTCCTCCAAGACCTTTCCCTGTAATTATAATGTCTGGCGTAATTCTGAAATTTTCAAAACCAAATAATTTTCCTGTTCGTCCTATTCCAGATTGAATTTCATCAAGAATTAGGAGTGCTCCAACTTCATCACAACGTTTACGAACTTTTAGTAAATACTCGTTTTTTGGAACAATACATCCAGCACCTCCTTGTATGGTTTCAAGAATAACACCCGCCGTTTGTGAAGTGATTTTTTGTAAATCTTCTTCTTTGTTGAATTTTATAAATTTTATTCCAGGAATTAATGGACGGAAAGCTCTGTTTTGTTGTTCTGCTCCACAAACACTCATAGATCCTTGTGTATTTCCGTGATAGGCATTTTTGCAGGCTATTAATTCACTCCTTCCAGTTATTCTTTTAGCAAGTTTAAGAGCCCCTTCTGTTGCTTCAGTTCCTGAGTTGGTTAAATAGACAGTACTTAATGATATTGGAAGATTTTCTGCTAATAATTTACATAGATGGATTTGCGGGGCTTGAATAAACTCTCCGTAAACCATTACATGTGTATAAGTGTCTACTTGTTTTTTTATTGCTTCAGAAATTTTAGGGTGACAGTGTCCTAAAGTGTTTGCAGATACACCTGCAACAAAATCTAAATAAGCTTTTTTATTTTTATCGTATATATAGGAGCCTTTCGCGTGTGAAATTTCAATAGCTAAAGGATAAGGAGATGTTTGCGCTTGGTGGTTAAAGAAATCCTCTTTCATATGATGCTTTATAGTTTAATCTTTTGATTATTCTGCAATAGGTTTATTTATTTTCAATAACTGAAGTTTCATCATCATGAATAAATATATCTTCCTTGGTTAAAGGTTGTTCGCTTTCTCTCCAAATAAAACCTTTCAATTTTTCTTCTCTTACAGGAAATTTAGATGGAGGGTATGTTTTACCATCGGGCATTTTTAAAAATTTGATATTTTTTACCGCATTTTTGTCTAATTCAAAAAGAATATTGCTACAGCTCATTTTCATAATGGCAATTAGCTTTTTCATTTCATCTCTGGCATAATTTATCACTTGGCCATTTCCTTTTGCTAATAAGTTTTTTAACTTGTTGTTTTCAAATTTTCCAAACATATTATTTCCTTTTATTTGGTTGAAACCAGCAGAGTCTTTTTGAATAATAAAGGCATTTGTTTTAATAAATAACGAGTCTAATTTGTTTGTTTTGGTGTTTGACAACAAATGAATGCTATCTCCAGTTATTTGATTTTTTCCTGACCAAAGAATAGGGTTTTTAAACAATTTTGTCAAGCCAATACTTTGTTTAGTGTGCAAAGAGTCGCATTTTCCCTGTAAATCTGATTTGAAGATTTTTACATGATGATAGGCCCTTACAATTCGGTCATTAGGTTTTCCGGTAATTAATAAAGTGTCTCCATGAATAAAAGTAGAATCTTTTTCTACGATAGAAATAGCGACAGGTTTTTTTATCACTAAAATAGAGTCTTTTAGTCGATGGAATTCTGCATAACCTCCTTTAATAATCATGTTGTTAATTGTATCGGTAACAACTGTGTTTCCTGTTGAAGAAGCAAAAGCCTTTTCTTTATTGCTGAAAATACTATCTCCTTCAATAATCCGGTTATTGTAGTTGATTTTAGCATTTTTGATCAATCTTGACAATCCGGTTTTGGTATCGTAAAAACCTTTTTCGCTAAAGGCAACACTTTCTTTAGTGACAATTGTAGATGGACCGTAAAAATAAGTTTGACCGCTTTCTGTATAATAGTCTAAATGACCTGAGGTTAGTTTATTGTCAGGATTACTTACCACTACACTGCTCGTTGCTGTGAATTTTTTTTGTTCTGTGTAGTATGTCCCATTTTTACTAGTCAGTTTATTATTTTGATCGGTAATTTTTGCATGACAGTTATAGTACATTTCTTGTAGAACTCTATCAAAATGTAGGGTGTCGGTCTCAATTTTTATGCTAGGATCGGTTAGAACAACATTTCCCCATGAAATTGCTTTTTTAGTATTTCCATTATAGTTCATATAGTCAGAACGTTGTTTAATGGTGTCTCCTTGGTTTACTCTTACATTGCCATAAGCATGCAATAAATTTGTAGAAGAATAGAGTAGGGCTTTGTTACAAGTCATAATAGCCCCATCATGACTTATTTTTACATTTCCATTTAAAATTATTGCTCGTGGATATTGAACCTCATTTTTATAGGTTTGCTCTGAGTTTAATATTTTTATTTTTTTGTTTTGAGAAAACCCAAAGCAAGTAATAAGACAAGTAAAAAATAGGATGAGTTGTTTCAAATTTATTATTTTGATGCACAAAAATAAAGAAAAAGTGGGGAGTAATTTTTAATTTTTGTTAAATTATATACAAAGCTATTATTCTTAAAAATAAAAAAACGGACAACTTAATAAAGTGTCCGTTTTTAGAATGTATATATAAGTAAGATTATCTTACAATAGTTTGTTTTCTATCTGGTCCTACAGATACAATAGAAATTCTGATACCTGTTTCTTTTTCAATGAACGCAATATATTCAGATAATTCTTTAGGGAATTCTGCTTCTGAAGTAATTTCAGTAATATCTTCACTCCAACCTTTAAATTCAGTATATATAGGTGTTACGTTTTCTGGTTCAATATTATAAGGGAAATGTTTGATAATTTCACCATTATAGTTGTATGCAGTACAAACTTTTAAAGTTTCAAAACCAGAAAGAACATCACCTTTCATCATGTTTAACTGCGTTACTCCATTTACTTGACAAGCATATTTTAAAGCAACAATGTCTAACCATCCACATCTACGTGCACGACCAGTAGTAGCTCCAAATTCATGTCCAACTTTAGCCATTCTAGCTCCGTCTTCGTCAAATAATTCAGTAGGGAAAGGTCCAGAACCAACACGAGTTGTGTAAGCTTTGAATATTCCATAAACTTCACCAATAGTATTAGGTGCAATTCCTAAACCAGTACAAGCTCCAGCAGCAGTAGTATTAGAAGAAGTTACAAATGGATAAGTTCCAAAATCAACATCTAATAAAGAACCTTGTGCTCCTTCAGCTAAAATAGTTTTGTTTGCTTTGATTGCTTGATGTAAATATTCTTCACTATCAATAAAAGACATTTCTTTTAAACGAGCTACAGCTGTGTAAAATTCTTCTGTTAGTTCTTCTAGGTTGAACTCTATTTCTACATCAAAAAATGATAACATTTTTAAGTGCTTGTTGGTAAGAGTTTGGAAAATTTCTTTCCAATTGTTTAGCTCTAAATCACCAACACGCATTCCATTTCTACCTGTTTTGTCCATATAAGTTGGACCAATACCTTTTAGTGTAGAACCAATTTTTGCTTTTCCTTTAGCAGCCTCAGAAGCGGCATCAAGTAAACGGTGTGTAGGTAAAATTAAATGTGCTTTTCTAGAAATTAGAATTTTGGCATTTAAATCTAAATTAAATTTATCTAAATCTTCTAATTCTTTTTTGAAGATAACAGGATCAATTACCACGCCATTTCCAACAATGTTTAGAGCATCGTCATGAAATATACCTGAAGGAATTGTGTGCAATACATGTTTGTGTCCGTCAAAAATTAAAGTGTGTCCAGCATTTGGTCCTCCTTGAAAACGTGAAATTAAATTGTAATTTCTTGTAAGTACATCTACAATTTTACCTTTTCCTTCGTCACCCCATTGTAAGCCAAGTAATAAATCTACAGCCATTATCTAAAAAATTAATGAATTATTTGTTGTTGTTTTTTTTTGTTCCATAAAAATAAAGTGAATGACTTTGAATGTCGATATTAAAAAATTCTTCAATAGATTTTTTAATATTTTGAATTCTAGGATCACAGAACTCAATTACTTGTCCGTCATCTAAAATCACATGGTCATGCTGCTTGTTGAAAAAACTTTTTTCGTAATGCGCTTGGTTTTGACCAAATTGGTGTTTTCTTACCAATCCACTATCTAAAAGTAACTCAATGGTATTGTAAAGTGTTGCTCTACTTACCCTGTAGTTTTTGTTTTTCATACTGATATAAAGAGACTCAATATCAAAATGTTCTTCTAAATCGTAGATTTCTTGAAGAATAGCAAAACGCTCAGGTGTTTTTCTGTGACTGTTTTTTTCCAAAAACTTCACAAAAACTCCTTTTACAGTTTCTTGGTTATTATTTTTAGTTTCCATTTGTTGACTATTTTAAAATAGCAAAAGGCAAATTTAACTTTATTTTTGATTTAGAATGCAGGTTTTTTCATTTTTATTACAAACTATTTTCTTTAGAATGGAGAATTCAAAATAATGCAAAATCCAAAAATTATTTTCACCATTAATTAATGGGAGTTCTTTTGTTTTTTGTTGAAAAATTTGAATGTGTTTATGTTATAGGATATTATTTTTTAAAGTGTAAGTTTTAAAATTATCAGTGCATATTTTTTATTCTTCCTTTATTAATTTTCGAATGCAGTTTTTTAAGAAGAATTTATTAAGAAATAATAAACTAGTATAATTTCAATTATTTGTAATTATATAGAGGTGTTTTTAGTTAACTTAGGAAGTAGTTTAATTATCCATAAAATGAATTAACTATATTTTTTTGATTAAACTATTGGTTTAGGTTGAGTGGTTTAATTTGTTTAAAGTCAGTATTTGTATGTTTATATTATTAAATACACGGCTAATGAAATCAATATAATTATTTTCACAAATTTTGAAATTTCCCAAAATTTTTCTTTTGTAAATAGATGAGAAAAACTACTTGAAAGTTTTGCGATAATTCCAAAAATTAGCAGTGCTTGCAATACGAATAAGAAACCGAGTATTAGCATTTGATACAATGGTAATAATCCATTTGGACTGATAAAACTTGGTAGAAAGACAATAAAAAAAAGTGAAACTTTAGGATTTAAAAGATTCATAAAAAAACCTTTTTTTAGATTTTGAAAAGTAGTTTTTCGCGAGCTTGTATCTGTAAATTTTTCTTTAACATTTAAACGAGTTTCCTGAAAGGCCTGTAAAGCGAGATATAATAAATAACCTGCCCCTAAATATTGAAAGCTGTTAAATAACAACTCAGATTTTTGTATGATAATTGATATACCTGTTGCAGTAGCAATTGTATGAATAAATACCCCAAGGCAAAGACCAATTGAAATTGTAAATCCGGTTTTAAATCCTTTTGTTAAACTTTCAGTCAAGACATAAATATTATCAGGTCCAGGCATAATGGTGAGTGCCATGGATGCAAACAAAAAAGTAAATACACTACTTGATTCCATAAATGCGTAATAATTTTTGTTTCAAATTAATAGGTTTTTGGCTAAGGTAAAAAACTATATATTTATAAAAAATTAACTAAAAGTTATTTATATACAGTAGCGAATTATTATTTATATGAAGATAGTAGTATTAGATGGGTATACTTTAAACCCGGGAGATTTAGATTGGGAGTCTTTAAAAAATATTGGAGAACTAATAGTGTACGATAGAACGCCTTATAATGATGTTGACATTATTAAGGCTATCGATGATGCAGAGATTGTTTTTACCAATAAAACACCTATAAATAAATATATTTTAGAAAACGTTCCGAATGTGAAATATGTCGGAGTTTTAGCAACTGGATATAATGTGGTTGATACTATTGCTGCAAAGGAACTAAATATTTCGGTGACGAATATTCCTGCTTACGGAACCGCTGCGGTAGCTCAGTTTACTATGGCTTTGTTGTTAGAAATGTGTCATCATATTGGAGCGCACTCTAATGCTGTTTTTAATGGTGAATGGAGTAAGAGTGCAGATTTTTGTTTTTGGAATTATCCACTAATTGAGTTAGCAGGAAAAACAATGGGCATTGTGGGGTTTGGTAGAATAGGGCAGGCTACAGCCAAGTTGGCCCAAGGATTTGGCTTAAAAGTTATAGCTTTTAGTAGAACCCTTAATTTAGAATTAGAATCAGAAAATTGTAAATATGTTTCTTTAGAAGAATTGTGGTCACGTTCAGATATTATTAGCTTACATTGTCCTTTGTTTGAAGAAACAAAAGGGATTATTAATAAACAAAACTTAGCGAAAATGAAAAATGGAGTATTGCTTATCAATACTTCAAGAGGTCCGCTAGTTAATGAAAAAGATTTAAAAGAAGCTTTGGATAGTGGCAAGGTGGCTAGTGCGGCTTTGGATGTAGTAACAATAGAACCGATTAAAAGTGATCATATTTTGTTAGAGGCTAAGAACTGTATAATTACTCCTCATATTGCTTGGGCAACTAAGGAAGCAAGAGCGAGATTAATGCATACTGCAGTAACTAATTTACAGGCTTTTGTGAATAAAACACCGATAAACATAGTTAATGATTAAACTACTTGAAACCTTTAACAAAAACTATGGTCGAATGACCATAGTTTTTGTTAAAGGTTAATATTCTTATAAAGCTATTTTTGTTCCAATATTTTTACCATCAATAATATCAATAATAGTATTGTCTTTTTTACCATTGGCAATGTATGTTGGAATATTATTTGCTGCTGCATTTTGAGCATAGTCTAGTTTAGAGCCCATTCCTCCTCTTCCTTCACCTTCATCTTTATTGCTGTCTTTAATATATTTATTTAAATCTTCATTTGGATTTATGTTTTTTATTAAGTCAGTATTATGAGCATCTGGATGACCGTTATACACACCATCTATATCTGTTAATATAATAAGTTTGTCGGCATTAATTAATTGAGCAATTAAACTAGCCAATTCATCATTGTCAGAAAACATAGATGTAGTAACAGAAACTGCATCATCTTCATTGGCTATAGGAATTACACCCTGAGCTAATAACCCTTCACAACAACTAATCATATTATCACGATGAACACCAGGGGTAAAATCTCTTTTTGTTGGAAGTACTTGTGCACATTTTAATCCAAAGTCATTAAAAATATTATAATAAAGTCTCATCATACGTGGCTGTCCAATTGATGAATATACTTGTCGTCTCTGAGTTTTGTTTTCTAGAGTACATTTTCCTAAAACTTCTCTACCTGCAATTACAGATCCTGAAGATACTAGAATGCAAATAATGTCTCTTTCATAAAGTTGAGCTATTTGTTCAACCAATCTTTTTAATACGGGTCTTACAATTCTATTGTCTTTGTTAGTCATTACATTGGTTCCGACTTTAATAACAATTCTTTGTTTGTACATGTTTAATGGTTTTTACCTAATTCTACGGCTCTGTTAAAAGCAGCAAAAGCAGCGTTTTTTATATGTTTGTTTACGTTGTCGTTATTTAAGGAGTCTAATGCAGCTTGTGTTGTTCCACCTTTTGAAGCCACCATGTCCATCCATTGGCTTGGTGAAATAGAAGATTGATTGAAAAGCTCAACAGCACCTTTAAAGGTTTGACTTACTAATACTGTAGCAGTTTCTTTTGAAAAACCCATTTTCTCTGCAGCTTCCATCATGCTCTGCATAAAGTAAAATACATAAGCAGGTCCACTCCCTGAAATCCCAGTAGAGGCGTCAATAAAGTTTTCATCCGCAACCTCTATCGATTTTCCAGTAGTAGCTAGTAATGTTTCTACAATAGTTAGTTCTTCTTTATTTACTTCTGAAGATGCTACAAAGGTTGTTAAGCCTTCTCCTATTTTTGCTGGTAAATTAGGCATTGAACGTACTACCTTAGTCAATCCGGTATTTGCTTTTATAGTATCTATGGTAACACCTGCCATAACCGAAACTATAATTTGGTGTTGATTAAAATAAGGTTTTAACTCTTCAAATACACTTTCTGAATGGAATGGTTTAACGGCAATAAAAATTATATCTGCCTGTGGTGCACATTTATCTAAATTGTTAAACGTTTTAAAATAAGGGAGTTTGTTTAGTTCTTGAAGTTTTTCTTCAGATTTGTCAGTAATCATGATAGGCTCATTCTTTAATAAGCTAGATTTAGACATTCCTTCGGCATAGGTAAGTCCCATATTACCTGCACCAATAACTAGTACTTTCATAGATTTTGTTTTTATTAATATTTACTTTGTTTAATTCATTTTAATGTTTTGAAATAGAGATATATACCATAGAAGTAAAATCGGCTATTCCGTTTTTTTTACTGATAAATATAAAATTGGTAAGGTGAACAAGAAATGACTATACGAGTAATGAATTAAAAATGTAATTGATTTTAATCAATAACAAAATTATATCTATAAAAGATAAATTAAACGTAAAGTTCTAAAGGTTGGAACCAACTAATGAATAGAATTAATCGAAAAGATTAAAAATAATGTATAGTAAAAAAAGTTTTTTTTAAAGACCTTAATCTTTTATTGTAGGAGGAATGAACTTATTAGATTGAACTCTAAAAATTAGAAAATTAAATGTGAAGACTCTGTTGTTTTTATTATCGGATATTCCTTTTTCCATTTGGCAAATTTACAAAAATCATGTGCTAATGGCAAGTATATAAGGTGTTAAGATTTTTTTTCTTTGTAGGGAATTTATTTAGAGTTTATGAAAGAGTGTTTTTAAATCTATCTGAATAAAAAAATGAAATAACTATTAAGTAAAGTTATTTCATTTAGGTCCACATTTTTTATTCATAAAAATATATTGGTATTCTAGAATTTTAGATGAAATTATTCTAAGCGATATATTTCCATTACATTTTCTAAAATCTGAGAAAAATTAATTTTTAAGTCTATAAGTTTTCCTGAATGAATATCAAATACCCATCCATGAACGGTTATTCCTCTATCTCTATAAGCGCGTTGTACTTCAGCCGTTTTAATTACATTTACACACTGTTCTTGCACATTTAATTCTACCAATCTCTTGTAGCGTTTTTCTTCATCACTGATTGCATTTAGTTCGTCTCTGTGTAAACGGTAAACATCTCTAATATTACGCAACCATGGATTTAAAATACCCAAGTCTTCTGATTGCATGGCTGCTTTTACCCCACCACAATAATAATGTCCACATACTATTACATGGTTTACTTCAAGATGTAATACAGCATAATCTATTACCGACATGGAATTTAAATCGGTGTTAGGTACCATATTGGCAATGTTTCTGTGTACAAAAACTTCTCCTGGCGATATGCCCATTAATTCTTCAGCAGAAACTCGACTATCAGAACATCCTATATAAAGTATGTCCGGGTTTTGCCCTTTGGAAAGTTCATTGAAATAATTGGTATCAAGATTTAATTTTCCTTCAACCCAGTCTAAGTTGTTTTTAAATATTTGTTTTATGTCCATTTTTTAGTAAGTTTTCGTATACTTTTATTTGTATACGATTTTATTTTTATCAGATAGTTTGTTTTACCAAACTCACTAAAAAAACAAGTCATAAACATACTCCTTTTTTTTATAAAAAGCCATTAAAAAAATAACCTAAGAAAATAATACAAATAGTTACCACACCAAAAAATATAGCAATCAGTTTTACAGTCATGACTTTCTTTAATAACATGGCTTCTGGAAAAGACAAACCTACAACTCCCATCATAAAAGCAATGGCAGTTCCTAAAGGAATTCCTTTAGCCACTAGTACTTGAATAACGGGTAGTATGCCTGCCGCATTTGTATACATGGGTACAGCTAAAATGGTTGCCATAGGCACTGCAAAGAAATTATCTTTTTGTAAGTACTGTTCAAAGAAGTTGTCAGGGATATAACCATGCATCAAAGCACCAATAGCTATTCCTATTATTATATAGGGAACTACGCCTTTAATAATTGTTAAAACTTCTGTCCAGATAATTGGTAAACGTTGTTTAAATGGAACTTTCTCTGCTTGAAATTGATTTTGTTCTCTTTGAGCGTTTTTTAATACCCCCTGAACCCAGGGTGTTAAATAACGCTCTAATTTTAGTTTTTGAAGAATTATACCAGAAATAGTTCCTAAAAACACACCGCTAACTACATAAATTACGGTAGTTTTTATTCCAAATAAACTAATAAATAATCCTATGGCAATTTCATTGACGAGTGGCGAGGTTATTAAAAAAGCAAAAGTAACTCCTAAAGGGATTCCTCCTTTTACAAAACCAATAAATAACGGAACAGATGAGCAAGAACAAAAGGGAGTAACAACACCAAAAAGACTAGCCATTAAATATTCTAATCCGTAGAGCTTTTTACGTGATAAATAATTTTTAACCTTGTCAATAGGGAAGTAGCTGTTGACAATTCCCATGAATAAGATGACTATAAATAATAATATAATTATTTTGACAGTATCATAAATAAAAAAGTTGAGGGCATCAGAAAAACGTTGTCCTTCACTTAAATTCAGCAATTTGTATACAAGCCAATCGGCACTGTTTTGTATCCAATCAAACATTGATAGATAAATTTGTACTATTATTTATTAATTAAGGAAAGATAAAATTTCTTCTTTTGAAGGAATTCTTCCATTGATACAAACAACATTGTCGATAACCAATGCGGGTGTTGAAAGTACATTGTACTCCATAATTTGCTCTATGTCTTCTACTTTTTCAATAGTTGCATTTATTGAGTTTTCTTGAACTACTTCTTGAGTTATACTAACAAGGTTTTTACATTTAGTACAGCCAGTACCTAATATTTTTATTGATTTTGACATATTCGTAAATTTTATGCACAAATATACCAAACGATAGAGTAGTTAAATGTGATATTTGTTACATTTTACTTATTTGTGATCAATAAAAGAAGATTTTTAAATTAAGTCAGTTGTTGAGACTTTCTCTTTAAGTGTTGTGAAGTCATAAATAGTATGGTCTAGTAAATGAGAAGGATATACATTTTGCAAAGCATTCATCATTATTGAGGTTCTGTCTGGGAATTCAATTTCCCAATCAGCAATCATTTGTTTCACTTTTTTTCGTTGTAAATTTTCTTGCGAACCACATAAATTACAAGGTATGATAGGGAAATTCATATATTCTGAATAAATCTCAATATCACTTTCTTTACACAAAGCTAATGGTCTTAATACCACTAATTCTTCAGCATCGTTAATAAATTTAGGAGGCATGGCTTCTAATTTCCCGGAAAAAAATAAATTCAAAAAAAAGGTTTCAATAATATCATTTCTATGATGACCAAGTGCCAATTTGTTACATCCTAAATCTTTGGCTGCTTCGTATAAAGTACCTCTTCTTAATCTAGAGCAAAGACTACAAGTAGTTTTTCCTTCAGGAGTTTTATCCATCACCACTTTATAGGTGTTTTTTTCTATAATTTTATAGACTACTTTTATTTTGTCCAAATAATTAGGTAAAACTTCTTCAGGGAACCCTGGTTGTTTTTGGTCTAAGTTTACCGCAATAATTTCAAATGAAATAGGAGCAACCTTTTGAAAGTGCAGCATCATTTGCAATAGGGTATAACTGTCTTTTCCACCAGAAAGACAAACCATAATTTTATCGCCATCTTCTATCATTGTGAATTGCTCAATAGCTTCACCTACCGCTCGATGTAATTTTTTGGTTACCTGTTTTATTTTCTCCATGGCTGCAAAAATAATATTTTGATAATTAGAATTTAGGCTTAATGAAAAAATGTTTTGACTTTGAATAAATTCTTCAATTTTATTGTTTTCTCGTAGTTCTCGTTTACATATTTTTACTATTTGCCTAACTGTAAAAAAAACACAAGGAAGACTGCTTAAACATTATTATAATTGTATTG
>JBHOTE010000020.1:0-36863 GCA_042584125.1 Bacteroidota bacterium | reverse complement strand
GAAGTTAATTCGAACCTATTGCTTTTAACTTTTTTGTTATTTAATTTAATCTGTTTCTTTGAAAACATTGGCAATTGAACAAAAGCAGTAGAATTTTTTGGAATTGTAAAAGACCAAACTATCTTTTCTTTATTTCTTTTCCAATGGCTTTCAATTTTTCCTTGTGGAGCTTTATAAGACACTTCACACCATTCTAATCCTTCTAAAAAAGTGGGTTTTAAATAAAACTTTTGAAATCCTGGATGATTTTCATCGGGTCTTATACCTCCTAGACTCTCATGAAAACTAGCTGCAAAACCGCTATTCATAGGATGATTAAACGAATTACGATAATAACGTTTCGTTTTATCCCAATTGGCAATCAATTCTGGCCAAGTGGTTAATTTATGTTCTTCTGTTACAAAACCTAAACTAGGGTAATCTGTAATTTCCCATAAATGTTTGGTTACTTCACTATATCCATAATCGTTTAGCATTGTATATAAAGGGCGATGTCCAAAAATTCCGGTATTAAAGTAACCGTTCTTATCCTCCATGATAAGTTTTACCAAATTATCGGCAACCCTTTGTTTGGTATTTTCATTCACTAAATTCGTATGAAGCGCAAAAGCATTTCCAGTTTGAGAGCCATAAGAATTTAAAGTTTCATTAAAAAACTTAGTATTAAATGCCTCTTTCACAATCCTTGCTTTATCACTGTATGCGACAGCAACATTATCTTTATTTAATAAAATAGCCATTTTTTGCATCGCTATTAATGATTGATAATACAATGCTGTAGATGTTAATGCTGGTGGTGTATCCATATTTAGATTTCCTCCAGGAGGACACCAATCTCCATAACCGCCATTTATAATGCCTTTTTCTTGCACTTTTTCATCTAAATACGCCATCCAACCTTCCATCATATTCCATGACTTTTTTATAATAGCTGTATCTCCATAATAGATATAAGAAAAATAGGGAATCATTATAGTAGCTGCTCCCCAATCGGGTCTAGCCTGCAGGTTCAAACGCTTTCCTACAGAAACATTAGCAGGAGCTCTTTGATCATAAGGAAAAGGATCTTTAAAATGAGCTTTAGATACTCCCAAAACAGTTTGCATATCGTCAGCAGATTTTTGCCATAAACCTTGTAAATCAAAGTTAAAACTTGCTGCTTCAGCAACAACATAAGCATCACCCATCCAAGCACAACGTTCACGATGTGGGCAATCACTTAATAAGCCTTGAATATTGTCTTCTATGGTTAACATAGAGACATCGTAAAATCTATTAATTTGTTCATTGGAACATTTAAATGTTCCTATTCTTTCAACGTCAGTACGCACCAACCAACCTGTAAATTGATCTAGAGTAGGTTCATTTTTTAAACCTTCTATTTGCACGTATTGAAACCCGTGATAAGTAAAACGAGGTTCCCAAGTTTCAATACCATCACCTTTAGAAATATAGATATCTGTTTGTGTGTTTCCAGTAACGTGAATTCCTGTTGAGGCCGGATCAATATTTCTTTTATCAGGCATTAAATGTTCTGAAAACCGTATGCTAATTTCTGTACCTTCTTTTTCTTCAACTTTAATTTGTAACCAACCCGTCATATTCTTTCCCATATCAATAATCCAACCTTTTTCAGCTGGAAGAATTGCAATCGGAGAAATTTCTCTAACCTTTCTCATCGGTTCTAATTGCTGCTCCATTAAGTTAGTAGTTGGAGCTTTCATTAATTCTACAGGACTCCAAGAAACATCTTCATAATTAGAAGTAGACCAATTTTTAATTTCCTTTCTAGCATCATAGGTTTCTCCCAAATAGATATTATCAAAAAGAATAGGACTATTATGTGCCTTCCAACTTTTATCCGTTACAATTTGCTCTATTGAACCGTCTTTATAGTTTATATTAAGTACCATAATTGCACGTGGTTTTCCGTAAGCAAGCCCTGGCGAAAACGCAATATTCTGTCCATAAAAACCATTACCCAACATAATGCCTAATCCATTATCTTCTTTCAAAAGTTTTGTAACATTATGTCGTACAAAAAAAGCACGTTTTTCATATGACGTTTGCGCTGGATCAAGCACTCTATCTCCAACTTTACTTCCGTTTAGGTATAACTCATAAAGTCCCAAACCACAAATTGAAATTTCTGCAGATACAATTTCTTTTTCTACAGAAAATGATTTTCTAAGTAATACGGAAGGATGTGCTTTACGTTGAACCGCTTTTAATTCTTTATCGGTTGGTTGCCAAGTATTGATATCCATTGGAGGTTGGTTTCTTACAAAATCTCTTTCGGAATACTTCTCTATACGATTGTCTTGTGTATAACCTATCCATTTAGCTTTATGCCAATAAGAATTGGACACTTTGGATTGACCTAAAGCAGTTAAACTCATTATTGTAAAGGACAATAGAATTAAAAGGGGATTAAGTTTCATTTAATGATTTTAGTATTTCATTCTGTATTTTTCTATTTATCTATTGTAAATCTGGAATTCAGAAATAATTGGTTTTTTCTTTGCTTTTAAAATTAACAATCTACATTTTGATGCGGTGATTGTATTAGAATTGTGAATTCTATTAGTTCCACAAGAAGTACCATTTACCATAGTTTTCCATATTCCATTATCTAAAAATTGAATTTTATAATTCAAAATATTTTCGCCTTCTTCTTGCAAAACAATTGTATTGAATGTTTGTGGTTTAAACCACTCCACTTCTAGCCATTCATTTGATGTTGAATTGGCTTTCCAATAGGTTTTTAAATTTTCATCATTTGCTCTAAACGCTTCAAAAACTGGCAGTTTCTCTGATTGAATAGTCATTGAAGATGCATTCATACGACCTATTAATGCTAGGTTATCAGCTTTATCTAACGGATCTGGATAGGCTACTTTTGGTAATTCTGAAACTTTAAAATTATAACTTCCAGAACCTACTTCGTAAATGATATAATTGCCCACAGCATCACTTTTTTCCATCCCTAAATATTTGATGCCTTCAGCTTTTTCAGCAATTATTTTGCTTTCAAAAATCTCTTTACTGTCTTGCGCAGGAATGTAAATTTTTGCGAATGTATTTACAGGAACTTCAATAGTAAATGTTGCTCCTTCTCCTTCTTTTTTCCAATTCACTTCAATATTACCATACATGGATTGATAGCTTGTATTGGCATAGGTTAAATCGCCTACAGGTGATGGCTTTACAATAAAATGTTGCATTCCTAACTTTTCAGAATTTGGACGAATACCGGCAAATCCTTTTATAAAATAGCCACCAATACCGGTATAACAAGTATGAATTTGACTGTTGCCAATAGCCGACCAACGCTCTGGCCAAACAGTTTTTCCTTGCTCTATGAAATAACCATAACTCGGGTGACGTTTATCTTTTAAAAGTTCATAAATTAAATCCATGCGCTCTCCAGATTCGATAAAATATCGAGAGTATAAGGCCTGACCTGAACTTCCGGTATCGTAATACGGGAATTTATACAATACTTGGTCTACTAGATTATTGTATACTTTTTGTTTTTCGGCTTCTGGAGTAACTCCAGAAATCAATGCAAAAGCCTGATTTACCTGATGCCCTTCACCATATTTACCTGTGCTAGCATCATAAATATTTTTATGCGTAGCTTTTCGTTGTACTTCCAAGCGCTTTTTATAGACTTCTACATCTTCCGTTTTATTTAAAGTCTTTGCAATATGTAGCGCATTTTCTAACATGAATGCATACACGCAATTATTAAAGTGTGCCGATTCTGGCGAATTACTAGACGTCCAAAAATTACCCCTAGGTGTACACCAATCTCCTAAACCAGGGAATTCTAATGAACTTCTTGTCCCAATTTTTAATGCACCTCCAGTTTCATAATCTGAATGTTCATAAAGCCAATGCATCCATTTTTGTAGTGTTGGATAATGGTTTTCAAGTAATTTTTTATCGCCTAACATTCTGTAGGTTTCCCAAATAGTGATTGGGCTGTTTGCCATCCACATTAAAAACTCAAAATCATCACCATTAATTACTGCTCGCATCTTGCCATCATCAGCTTGCGCATCTTCCATAAATTGGGCGTATTGAGTCATATACGCTCCACTCTCAAAATTTGGCAATGCATCACCATACATTGCAGCTACGGTTACTTCTCCCCAGCCTCTGCGTTCACGATGTGGACAATCCACCAAAATACCATCAATGGTATTGGCGATGTAGGTGTTTAAATTGATTTGATATATTTTATTTAATAATTCATTAGAGCTTTCAAACTGGCTGATTTGTTTTCTATCATTAGTAATCACATAGCCTTTAATATCTTTCAATTCTGGTTTATAATTGATACCGCTAATGGTTACCCATCTTCCTCCTGCTAAATTAAAACGATTGGTAAAATGTCCAGTTCCTGTTTTATCAAAAACATATTTACTACGCTGATTCCAAGATGATTTTACAACTTTCCGATCAGCAATTTTAAACGTAATGGTATCGCCTTCTTTACCATTAATTAGATTCATTTCGAAAAAACCTGTGTAGTTTTCACCCATATCAACCACATAGTTTCCATTGTCCTCTTTTTGAACGCCAATTGGGGTTATTTCTTTATACTTTACTTGGGGCTCAACCATTTGAGCACTCAAGGTTGCTGTAATTTTACTTGTTGGTGGATTTGCATCTGTACTGGGTACTACAATGGCGCCTTTAGGCCCTAAATTTACATTTGCAATACCGACTTCTTCGGCTTTGTTGTTATCAAAAACTACGGCATTACTCCAATTAGAATCGTCATAATCAGCCTTGTTCCAGTTGTCTTCTCGCAAGCGTTCATCTATAATTTCGCCACCAAAATCTTTAATATCCCAACGCCCAACATAAGCACTATAACTCTTTTTACATTTCCAGGATGCATCGGTATTTAACAAAACCCTCTCATTGCCAAGTTTGATATCTGCTTGCGCCTTAAACACAAAAGGCGCATCATAATAAGTTTTAATTCTTCCCCAACGCGCCCATCCTGCAGCGTGCCAAATACCAATTACATTATCGCCTTTTTTAAGGTGTTTTTTGATATCGTAAGTCAAATAAGGCAATCTTTTTTTAACAAAAGAATACACAGGATTCATAACTGCATTACTTACTTTTTCTCCATTTACATAGACTTCATGATAGCCAAAAGACGCTACATATATAAATGCTGAGTTTGGATTATCATTTAAAGAAAAATTCTTTCTATACCAGTTATGGTCTTTTTTATTTTGATCTTTTTTATAAATCCATTCGCCTTTCCAGTCCTCTTGTTTTAGTAGTCCCATTGAAAAATGCGCAGCTTCACTCCAATTTGAAACGTTTCCTGAAATATCCCAAACCTTTACTTTCCAGAAATACTGCTGTGAAGACTCCAATTTGTTCCCACGATACTCAACATTTACAGATTGATTTGAAGTTGTTTTTCCTGAATCCCAAATATCTCCAATATTGTTATCTAAATTCTCTACAGAACTTGCCACTAAAATTTGGTAAGCGGTTTGTTTTTGGCCTCTGGTTTGGTTTTCATCAATAAGTTTCCAACTTAGTCTGGGAGATGTATTATCAATCCCTAAAGGGTTTATTCTATACTCACACTTAATATCTATTATACTTATTCTAGATTCATTATCGAAACCACAACTTACTACAAATGCAAAAACCAATAATGTTAAAATTTTGTTGATTACTGATACTTTGTAATAATTTTGTTTCTTTTTCATGTTAAAAACTTTATACGGGTATTTTCCTTAATTTATTAACCAATGGGCTTTCATAATAAGCAAGCACTCTGAATAAGCTAACAATTTAAGACAACTATTTCTTACAACTATTCTGCAATGTCATGGTATTTCACTATTTATTCTTATTATTTCCCGTATCATCAGTCCATGAACATGCAGAAAATACTTTACCATTTATATAATTATGTAAAATTCGAAAATAAAAATTGCTCCATCAATTAACAATTTGATATATTAGTTGCACAAAATGACACAAACAACATGTACAATAAATATTTAATCACCCTAGAAAACGACAAAAAATGGGGGTTTTTTGTAAATAACCTAGGACGAAATGTTATAGAAAAAAACTCTGACTACCCTTCTAAGGGTCATCCAGACAATTATGCGTTTACATGGGATAAAGGACGCGTATTAAATGAATTTCATGTCGTATTAATTACTAAGGGAGAAGGTATCTTTGAAAGCAAAGCAACAGGAAAAATTAAAATTTCTGATGGTGATATCATTTTACTATTCCCAGGTGTATGGCACCGCTACAAACCTTTAAAAAATACAGGATGGACAGAACGTTGGGTTGGGTTCTCTGGCGAAATTGCAAAACAATTTCTCTCTAATAGTTTTTTTAAACCTATTGAACCTATCATATCTAAATGTAATAAACCTATCATTTTAAATCATTTTAATACACTTTTTAAACTTTTTGACGAAGAAGCTTTTGGCTTTCAACGTTTAGCATCAGGTGTATGTATTCAACTTATGGCTGAACTTTACAATATTAAACACGGAGGAAACGATATTGAAAATTTAAATTCCATGGTGTCTCGTACAAAAAGTATCATGTATAAAAATATTGATAAATCTATTGACTTAATCAAAATAGCCTCTGAATTAGGGATAAGCTATTCAAAATTCCGTTTAGACTTTAAAAAGCAAACTGGCGTATCTCCTTTACAATACTATTTACTACTTAAAATTGAGAAGTCGAAAGAACTTTTATTAAACACACAAAAAAACCAGCAAGAAATAGCTTTCGAGCTGGGTTTTGAATCTGATTATTATTTCAATAGATTATTTAAACGTAAAACAGGTTTGGCACCTGGTAAATTTAGAAATCTTAGTAAATTAAATTCTGATCTATAATTTTTAGCTAACTGTTATTGATACCTCAATAGCTTTACCATCTTCTTCAAAAAACACTTCAATAGGTAATGCTTCAACACCTGGCACCATATTAAAAGTTCTACTACCTTCCATTTCTTTTATTCTTAAAGGTACATTTGCCTTAACAACTACCTTGCCTTCTGGCTTTTGAATGGTTATTTCATTTGCACTAACAAGAGTTACAACTTCATTAGAAGTTGAAACAATCGGTAAAACAAAAGCTGTAGGCTCAGAAATTTTTTGTTTGGTATTCACTTTAATTTCAAAATTTTCTTCTGAACAGCTATATAAGATATTAAATTCAGAGGCTGTATTTTCAACTTCTTTTCTCTTTACATCTTTAAGTTTTACATTCGCCAATAATTCAATCGTCCCATTTTCATCTTTGGAAGAAACTGTTGCTGGCAGGTCATATAAGTTTGTATACCAATGATCTTCTTTATAAACTTCAATTCGAGGTGTTAACGGAATGTCCTTTCCTGGTTGTGGTTGTTGATTATTCTTTTCAACCAAACTATATTCAGCCAAACTAGCCGCACATAAAAGACCTACTTTATTGTGATATAAAACTCCCAAGGCTCCACCTGAAGCCTGACGGAAATCAAGTTTATAATGATATTCGGCGTCGTAAGCACTTACGGTACCTCTCCAATCACCTCTTGCAAAAAGAGAAACATCTAAATCTTTAAAATATTTTACGCCATCTGCAGTAGCTCTTGGTAATGCAGTGTTTTTATTAATCTCTGGTAAATGCTCCCAATGATCTAACATTGCTGCCAAAGGTTTGGCGTGTGCAAATGTATGATGTACACATGGTTCTATCCCTGCAGCTATAAAATGAGGTCCTCCATGGATTAATCCTTCTGCTGTACATTCTTTTAACAATTCTGTATTTTTCACAGCTGCTGTTCCAAATGCTGGATTGATATGAGCCATCATTCCAAATGCTGGTTGACTACCATCACAAGTACGACTTCCCCAGTAACTCCATTTGTACATTCTGTTTCCCCAACTATTATCCCACGCACCATCAGGCAACATAAATTCTAAATGACTATTCAATGATTTAGTTACTAACTCTAGTAACTCTTCATCTTTCTCTTTAAGCGCATACATCACTAAGCTGTTCAGAGTTTCTTCTACATTGTATCCTAAATCGACACCATGTAATCCTTTTTCACTTAATTTACTCGAACTTTTCTTACATTCTCCAAACAATAATCCTTCATTATCAGTAAAATAAACTTTTACCTCTGAAGCTAATTTTTTACTCCTTGCTTTAAAATCATCTCTATTTACAACATTTCCAATTAAATTTAAACCATAAATAGCTGTACCTGGATAATTTATATTTGTAAAGTCTATGGTAAAGGTATCGTAAAGATATTGTCCTGCACTATCTAAACGTTTTGTCCATGCCTCACGAGTTTCTTCATCTAAAACATGACCGTGATAATGCAATGCTTCTGCCAATGCAATAGCCCCAAACACAGTAATTCCTTTCCATGATTTTGGATTTTTAATAACTGTCCATGCTCCATTATCTTGGGAAACATTATTCTCTGCCCAAGTCATGACTAATTTTGCTGCCTCAACATATTTCTTATCTCCGGACACATCAGCCATGTATAAAAATGGATAAACCGCATCCATACACCTCCCGTGAATATGAGCACAAGAAGGACAATCTAACGCACCATGTTCGTCTAAATTAGATGGATTGTTGATTTGTACTTTTATCATACCATCACACCAATCTTTTAACAAATCAGAAATTAAATTTTTAAATTCTAATGAATGTTCATGGTGATTTGAACAAGAATTAAATATTCCTGCCATTGGAATTGACAATCCGACCCCAGCTAAGGCAGAAATTTGTAAAAAGTTTCTTCTTTTCATTTGTTTAAAAGTTTTCTTTTAATAATATTTTGAAAATTATTAAAATACTCAGCAAAATCCGTCCTGCTCTATCTTGTTTTCAAAAAAAAACTCAAAAAAACTATTTTCTAGATTTTTCATACTTCAGGGACAAATTAACACTAATTAATAACTAGTTTGCTAAAAAACTTTTTATTCCTCTCTGTTAGTCCCTTTACAAGATAAATGCCTGGAACAAACCTTCCATCGTTTTCAATTTGTACACTTTGTTCGTTCAGTTCTTTTTCATAAATAACTTTCCCAAAAACATCAAATACTTTTATATTCTTAATATTTGCATTCTCAATTGTAATTGAGAATCTATTATTGCCTGGATTCGGATAAACCTTTACCACAACTGATTGTAAAATCTCATCGTTCAAACCTAACATTTGACTAGTCGGAATGGCTTCCCATTTACTTCTAGCATCAGTCTCTGAAACTATATTATGTGTCAAATCACCATTAGCCTCAAGGTATAAAAATCTACCTGCAGTACGAGATTCAAATCTATACGTATCCTCAGTTGCGTTATGATGAATTGTCCATGTTTTATCAGAAGCACTATCCGGTCCCTCTATTCCGGTACTTAGAACTACATAAGGACCTCCCGGACCACCAGAACCTGGTGCTCGAAGTATTCCATAAGTTTCATTGTCAAGATTAAAATAAGCTCCACTCTCAACAAAAGTCCAATGTGTGTTTTGAGCTTCACCTGAATCGGTCATTGTAACAGGATTGGCACTTGACCCCACAGCTGTTAAAAATTTTCCTGTGGCTACATTTCTCAACCTATAAACATCATCAGAAAGAATAGGATCTCCATTATCTACAACTTCAGCTTTCTGGTATGTTGTATTTGCCCATCTGATTTGTGCTCTACCTCCTTTAACACGGTATGCACCATATCTTATCTTAGATTCTATACCTCTTTCCGGTTCAGGAACATCCCAATTAAATGCTGTCCCTCCAATTACCGCATTACAATAATGTGTTTTTTTTGATGTATCGTTTGGATCTTGTTTGAATCCAATCTCTAACTCAAAACTAGTTTCTACATTCTTAAGTACATTCTTTAGAAAAACGACCTCTCTACCACTTCCAGACCCTCCACGATATTTTATGCGCTCTGCATAGATATTAAACGATACTTGCTTTCCAGAATTAGCACCTGTTCCATATACCGGTTTTGCCAAATATAAACAAATAGCTGGATCTGGAGACCCACCACCACCAGTATGTTTTCCTTTTGCCTGTGCGATGTAACTTCCATCACTACTGGTTCCTGAAGTATCACCCGTTTCAAGGACTCTAAAAATTCCCGTAAATCGAGCAAAACTACCAACACCTGTTTCCTGAGAAGGACTTAAGGCTCTTTCTATTCGAGGCTGTAAAGTAGCATCAAATTTATTAGAATTATGTGTTATATTATATACACCCCATGTTTTCCCATAAACATTGCTTTCTTTATAATTTGCGTAACAACTTCTGTCATCAATAGTACCTACATTAACTGGATTTGGTAAATCATTAGATGTTCTAGTAGCATTTTCTCCATCTTGGTTACAAGTGCTATAAGTACCAATGTCTTCATCAGGCACTGTTTCTTGGGCTCTCATTAAAAGAGAAAAAAGTATAAAGGCTAAACTTAGTAGAAATTTTGAAGCATTTATTTTCATATGTTTTGTTATATTATCTTTTGCTCCAAAATGTTTGAAGTAATAATTTAAAATATTTTTTATTTAATTACTAGCTTTGTGTGATATACCCTATCACCATCACCAAGCACCTTAACAAGATACATCCCTGGGACAAACCTTCCATCATTTTCAATTTGTACACTTTGTTGGTTCGGTTCTTTTTTATAAATAATTTTCCCAAAAACATCAAATACTTTTACGCTCGTAATATTTACATTATCAATTGCAATTGTAAATCTATTATTAGCTGGGTTCGGATACACTTTTAAAGAAGAAGTTTTTAAATCATAATTATTAATACTTAACAAAGGACCTCCTGTACCTAAAACTTTCCATTTACTTCTAGCATCATCTTCCGTAACTGCAAGGTTGTAACAATTCCCATCAGAATGGTGGTATAAAAACCTGCCCGAATCTTTTGCTTCAAACCTAAAAGTATTGTCAGTTGTATTATGATGCACTGTCCATATTTTATCCGTATCACCTGCTGGTGATGCCTTAGTTGTACTTACTACTAAATAGGCTCCAGCTGCAAAACCTCCTCCTGTAGCTCGTATGATTCCATTATCTTGACTGTCTATATTATAGTAATCTGTACCACCTACATTTGTTTTAACAAATACCCATTTCCTATCCGCTGTATCACCCGAATCATGGGTAACTACAGGTTGTGCAGTAGCTGCAGATCCAAGTAATTTTTCCGTTGCTACATTAACAAGTTTGTACACCCCTTCTTCTTCTTGAGGTTCTTCAGGAACTATAACAACACCATCTCCTGCTGTAATTTTCATTCGATCAAAATTAAATCCACCAACAACACCTACAATTTTAATTTTTTGTATACCTGCTTTAAGCGATATGTTTACTTTCGTACTTCTAAAAACCGTAAGGCTTGGACTTGTTGTAAGGGACATAGTGGCCAACGTTGTTGATCCACTAGTAATTTTAAGTTTTTTTGTTGAACCTGGAGATGCTGCAAACACTTCAACCTCATATACACCGTCAGCTGGTACATCAATGGTATATTCTGCAAAATCATTCAGACCCCATGCGTTTAAATAAAATACGGTGTTACTCCAGCGTGTAACATTCACGCCACTTTTTGTAGTATAATATTCAGCCTCTATCTCTGTTGGAAGGACATGGGTTTTGGCTTTAACAGTAATCGTTTTTGACACTTGTTTTGCTGTATAGTATTCGTTTCCAGTATCCGAAACTGTAATAGTTGCCGTACCTGCTCCTAAAACTTCTCTTACTTGATTACTCCAAACTACAGCAACTTGATTATTCGGACATACAAACCTAAGGTTTGCATCTGGATTGTTACTTGTTGCTACAAGACTAAATACTGGATCACCAGAAGTTACTTCCGGAATGTCCCGAAAATTAATTGTTTGTTGACGAATTGGAACTACTAATTCATGACCAACAATTGGTGCCGCATTATAAGTAGCATTCCCTGTCTGTAAAGCATTAATTGTTGTAGTACCTGCACGCTTCACTACCAACTTACCATCAACAATTTCCGCAACATCGGTATCGCTACTTTCGTATTGGACTGCCAATCCAGAGCTAGCAGTTGCATTCAATGTTTCACCCTCATTTCCCCAAACAAAATTAGTAGTCGCCAAACTAAAATCTATTGTTTGGTTTGATTTGTTTGTATTTTCATTTATCACTAAAGTTTGGGACACATCTGGTGCATTATCATAATTACCATTTCCACTTTGACTTGCAATTATCTGACAAGTTCCAACTCCCATTATCTTAACCTTATTTCCATCAATAATACGGGCAATATTTGTATCAGAAGAAGCATATGAACAAGGTAAACCAGAGCTTGCTGTTGCTGTCAGTCCAAAATCTGCACTTCCTTCGGTCTTTGATGTAATTGTATTAAAACTAATTGTTTGAGGTGTGTATTCTTCTTTTTGTAATTTAAACACAAAGCAATGAACCGGTACTTTATCGCTACTTTTATTTTCGCTAAAGACAAATGAGATAATACCATTGTCCATCATAGTAATGCTTTTTTTCACCGTTAACCCAATAGTTTTTCTAAAATCTTCACGCCATGTATAGGTTCCTGTCAAAGCACTTCTAACAATAAAGTCCCCACCAGATACATTAAACTTATACATGCGTTTACCATAGAATACCCCCAAAGACCCTTTATCTCTATCTTCTGAAAATTCTGTTTCTCCGTCTTTCCTTAAATAGTTATAGGCGTTAGTTCCCTTAGGTTGTTGATACATATATATATCATTCTTTGGAGAAATAGCCAACTGGGGACCACCTGCCCAACCTGCATTATCAGGAACACTTCTTGGATCAGCTATTAAAAAAGGTGCATGATCTATAATTGGTAAATCATAACTTTTTCCATCTACAGTGGTTGCTTTATCATTCATTCGCTCTCCTAATTCCATTAAATAAACGCCTTCTCCTAATCTTGTTGGAGATTCTGCCCATCTTGGAGAATATGCATAATAGAACTTACCATTAAAATAGTAAGCACTCCCATAACTAAAATTTCTTTCTCCTTGACTTACCCCCGTTCCTGATCCTCGAATTATTGTCGATTCAGGAGACCATGTGTTTCCATCATAATAAGTCATTACAATATTTCCACCAACAGCAGCTCCTAATCTTCTTTCAAAATACATTTCTCCTTGATCGTTATTAAACAAATCTGGATAAGAAACTCCATTAACTTTATTACCAGGAATTAAATAATCTTGTTGCGGAAGAAAGTTTGATGCTGTAAACTCACTATCCGGAGCATAAGCAATGTTCTTCTTTGATCTAATGTAATTTAAATCTTCATTATGATGATCAAACATTAAATGAATTGTTCCATCTATGGAACAAATTCCTATATTGGTGGTTAAATGGGTATCTCCTTTACCACCTACTAAACTTAACTTCGCTGGAAGCGCTACATGTACCCATGAACCTTCTCCAATTTTCTTTCTTGAAACCATTAAAGTACGGTCTGCCCAACCTCCTCGATACCAAGTATAAAATACAAAACCATTGGATACTTTCATACAATTACCATGTGGATTGATACTAGCTCCATAATGGTATGGCTTTGGGTCATCTGCTTTCCAAAAATAAAATGCTTCATCAGTAATTTTTGAACTTTCTAAAAAAGTTACTTGGGCTAAAACTTTGCTTGGAAACAAATGTGTAATAATAAATATAATTATTATTAATCCGTAAGGTTTAAAAAAGTTTGAGTTTGCAATTATTTTCATAACAATTAATTTAAAATATGTTGATTAGTTTATATTATTTTTTTTACTAAAAGAGAAAATATCAGCATACAAACACCTTCATCTTCATCAAAACACAAAATTAAACTTGTAACACAAGCCACTTATTTCAGTGTTAATAGTGCTTTTAAAAAATCAGGAACACTGAGAATATGAAAGTGCATTTACTCTAATATTTATTAAGTCTCATAATTAGAAACTTAAACAATAAAATTATTGTGTATATAGTAAAACATTATCCTGCACTATCCTGCTTCTGAATGCCTTGCTATCAAACTAAAATCTTACTTTTTTAAACACTTTATTCAAGTTCTTATTTCAGAACAAACTAATATAAAACTACCTAACCACTAACTTCTTGGTAATCAAAATATCATTCCCAATAGACACTCTAATAACATAAACACCCGAAGAAAAACCATCAGATTTTGAAAACTCTAATTTTTTCGATTTTGTTTGTCCAGAATAAATCAATTTACCTAAAACATCGTAAATTGCAACATTTGCTTCTTTCAGTTTTTTTATCTCAAGTGTAAATATATCTATTGCGGGATTTGGATATATTTCAACAGAAACTTTTGACAAATCTTCATTTTTTAAATTTAATGTCGCTGACTCCAACATCCATTTACTTCGGTCATCAATATTTGCTGAATGAGTCATACTATTATCAACTTCATGGTATAAATATCTACTTAGATCTTTAGTCTCAAAACTGTATGTACCATCTTGATTGTCAATAATCGTCCATATTTTATCTACATCAGTAATTGGTGCTGAAAAAGATGTACTAACTAATTCAGGTGCAGAAGAGCCTCCTTTAAATCTTATGGAACCTTTTACTTCACTATCGATATTGTAATAATCAAATCCTGAAACCCCAGCTTTTACAAATTGCCACTGTTTATCTGTTCCATCTCCCGAGTCACTTGCTATCACACTAGTTCCAGAGGACATTAAATATTTCCCTGTCGCAACATTTACGATTTTATAGATCACTCCTGTTAAATCTGTTGAATTGACAATCTCAGTCTTTTGATATATTGTATTTGTCCACCTAATTTGAGCTCTACCACCTTTCACTCTATAGGCGCCATACCTAATACCCGACTCGGTACCTCTCTCCGGTTCTGGAATATCCCAATTATAGGCGACACCACCAATTATAGCATCTGCATAATGCACTTTTTTTGAAGAATCATTCGGATCTTCTCTAAAACCTACCTCTAATTCAATTGAAGTTGGAGCATTTTTCAAAATATTAGTAAGAAAAACAATAGTCCTTCCATCTGCTCCTGAACCACCTCTGTAATTAATCTGTTCCCTATAAAGATTAAAAGACACTTGAACCTGATTGCCATTCCCGTCCGAACCATAAACAGGTTTTGCCAAAAATAAACAAATTGCAGGATCGGCACTACCTCCACCTCCGGTATGTTTCCCTTTAGCCTGCATAATATAAGTCCCATCAGTATCGTCAATATTGGTTACGCCTACTTCGAGAATCCTGACGGTTCCTGTTAGTTTTGCATAACTTCCTATTACCGTACTTTGTGATCTACTCAATGAGCGTTCAATCCGAGGTTGTAAAGTATTTGGTGCATCTTGATTATTTGAATCATGTGTTATATTATATACCCCCAAGTAACACCATCAATAGTACTTTCTTTATAATTGGCGTAACAACTTCTGTCGTCAATTGTTCCAACATTAACAGGGTTTGGTACATCATCTGATGTTCTGGTAGCATTTTCGCCATCAGGGTTACATGTTGTGTAAGCACCAGTATCTTCATCAGGTGCTACTATTTGCGCAATTAATAGAAACGGAAATAGCAAAAAAAAAGCAAACATGATACGTTTACAACTATTTGGTTTTACAGTTGTCATAATTTTTTAATTTATCCTAAATTCTAATCAAACTTTTAATGTAGCTATCTATATTATATAAAAAATTAACGTATAGACCTAAGAACAACAGGCCCTAATAAACCAGACTTTTCTAATTCTTTTTCATTTTTTTTAGGCCCATTGGTGGTCCAAGTTTTTTTATTCTCTTTAGAACGAGTATGATCAAAAATCAATTGATTGCGCCAAGTATTGGTTACCTTAACTTCTAATTCATTCTTTCCTTGTTTCAGATGATTGGAAATATCAAATTCAAAAGGAGGTGCCCATTTGACTCCTACCTTTTTACCATTGAGCCAAACTTCAGCAATATTTGCAACCTCACCTAAATCCATAATCATATACTTTCCAATATTTTCTATTTCAAAAGTTTTCGAATAGGTGATTGTTCCTGAATAATGTTTTACAGCATCATTATCTAATTGAGTAAGCGATTTTAATTCATCAATTTCTATTGTTTCTGGTGTATCCCAACCTTTCTCAAAAGCTAATTTCCAGTTATCCTGAAGGGATTTTTCTACAATAGAAATAGTTTTTTTAATTTCTTTTCCATTTTGAGAAAACACATAGTCTCCAGAATTTGAAGTTATTAAATCATCTCCAACCCAAGATAACTTTGGATAATCTTTAGAATTATAAATATTATACCAGCCTTTTTTAGAATCTAAAATAACCTGATTATTATAAGTTACTTTAGAAGCATACGGTTTTGCATCACTTTTAGAAAACACAATAATGGCACTTCCACTTTTGGGTAAAGAAACAGCAACGCTTGTTCTATTATCTACACTGCTCCATATTTTGGCATCTTGTTGTTCTCCTGTAAAAGCATTCCAAATTTGTGGCGCTGCATTGTTAATTCTAAAACTTAAAGCTACATCAACTGGAGATTCTTCTTTGGAAGCGACAAAATAAATATCTGCATCCTTTGTTTCACGATGAATCCAATTGATATTCAAATCTTTTGACACAATAACATCCTTACTTATTTTTTCTTCTTGTAAAACCTCTTCTATTGTTTTTCCCCAATATACCTTTCCTTTACCTACTTGTTTAACACCACTCTTACCGACTCCCCACAACTCATCGGAGATAGAATGCAACTCGTTTAAGTCATCTGCATCATCCATTAAACTTGGAGAATCTTTAGGTTTATCTCCAACAATAACAGCACCCTCTAAAGCCAATTCTTTAAGTTTTTTAGCTGTAGACAACAACATCTGATCGGCATCTCTCAGTTTGATAACTTTGTAATCACCACCGTTATCAACATGAATTTTTCCATTTTGAATACTCAAATTATTTTGTAGAATTTCAGAATTTAAATAATCAAAACGATAGCCTTTTGGAAAATAATCTAAATCGAAAGGCGGACGTTCATAATGATCTCCATAATACCAAAGAACATCTGCAACATATTCTCCTTGTTGCAGTACAAATTGATTTCTTGCCAAATAATCGGTCCAATCTGACATATATTTCCACCAAGTTTGTTCTCGAACCAATGGAAAACCAATATTCCCTCCAAAACTTGACCCTGGATACACATCGGTTTGTGGTGTATGAGAAAAAGTATGAAACACTAAGTGATTTACTCCTTTTGCGAAATTGTAATCAATCAAATATTTTACCGAAAAAGGATGTTCATTCCACTTTACACCTACTTGTGTACATGCCTCTGCAGCTAACATTGGCTTATTATACAAATGTGTTGCCGATGCCGCGTTGTATATAGGCTTAGCATATTCGTTTTGATTTGATGGTGCTTTAGGATACCAAAACTCGGTCATAGGGATATCACTTACCCCATAATAACGCATTGGGTCTACTGGAAGTACTTCTCCACCAGCTCCTTCTGTATAAACAGCCGCCCCCATTTCATGTGCCACTGTTGCGAAGTGCTTAAAGAAATTATCAATAAAAACTTCATCCATGGTATGTCTTAAATCTCTTAAAAACTTAGTGGTTACTTCAGGACTTTCAACTATATAACCCATGGTAGCTGGTAAATACTTTTTCATGCTGTAACCACGGCGGGTTTCAAATTCGGTAAACATATCTTCGGAATTCATCGTCCAAGTAGGCACATGACTTTCCCAACTATCAATTAACAAACCATGTAATTTACCATCACCAATCGGTCCTCCGTCTTTAATTAAATTCCCAATCATTCCATTTTTCAAATGATTCTCTATAGCGACCTTATCTAATTTACTTGATTCCCAACCCGTTGCTTCAGGAACTGCTGGCTTGTTAGTTAATCTCATATTTACATGACCAAAACGAACTATTGTCCAACTGCCATCAGGTACATCCCAAATTAATTTACCTTCTGCATCCATTTTGTTTGAAAGGTTGATGATTTTATCAGATGGAATTATAGTATTTTCAGCGTAATCATAGTGTACTTCTTTTTCAAGACGTCTTAATACTTTGGCTGCTTTAGCTTCATAATTATGTAGTTTTGGTTGCGCATTCAACCGAATAAATTCCGGAGAAATTGTATGCTCTCCTCCAAAAGTAAAAACAAAGGTATTGGATGTTGTTTCTGGAATGGCTACTGTTAGGTGTTTTCGTCGATCATTCCAATTAACATCTGGTAAATTTACTACTGCAATTTCTTTTAATTGATTACCGACTAATGCTTCTACCTTAACATTTATATCCATTTGGGGATATTCTGTTCCCATAATCATGTGACGCGATTGAGGAAAGGTAATTGTACGCAATGTTATTGAATTATCAAAGATCGTCTTTACCCAAGTATTTTTATTTCTTACTTTTGAAATACCTTTTGCTCGATAATCTTTTAAAACCTTGTCTAATCGTGTTGTTTTGCGTGTAACTATAATTTTTGAATCAGGATTAAAGATATCTTTCCATGGTACAACATTGTTATTCGTTTCAATTCTCGAAGGGTTAAAAGGCTTTAAATCATCACCTTCTGGCGTTGGGAAAGCTAAAATCTGAATATCTTTATAATTATAATCGGCTGTATGATATAAAGAATCTATCTGAAGTCTCTCATCAAATATTTTTCCCCCCTGTACTCGGTAAACAGTTTCCACCACTTCACGTTGCGCTTCATCTACGGGCACCCATGGACCACCCGTCATAGACCAACCTGGGCAATTTTGCATGGTGAATTTTAGGTCCAATCGTTTACATTCATCCGCGGCATGGCGAATCATATCTTCCCATTCAGGAGACAAAATTTTAATTGGATCTACATTTGGATAGGGACCACCACTTTTATTAAACAAATGAATTCCTTGTAAACCGGCCTGATTTATTGCTTCAAGATCTTTTGTCAAGCCTTCTTTACTAATATTGTTTCCCATCAGATGGAACCAAGTTTCGGGATAAAATTGCTTTTTTGGTCTTTTAAAACCTTCTCGTAATTCTTTTATTCCAATCGTTATATTAGCCTCTTGAATACTTTTCTTATTTATTCCCTCACAACTAACAATTGTTATAGATATTAACAAAAGAAGCTTTCGTAATTTGAAATATTTCATCATCAATTTTAATTTTTAATTACTTTTACAAACACAGGTTTTTCTACATTTACCTTTACGAAATAAATACCTTTTTCGCTAGTACCTAGATCTAAACTAACCCTACCATTATTTACCTTTTGTATTGTTGAACTCAAACGTTGTCCTTGAATATTATAAACTTCAAGCTTAATATTACTAAGGTAACTAGGTACCGTTATGTGAAATTCGCCACTTGTTGGGTTTGGATATGCTTTAATTGAATTCAACTGCACCCCTTCATTATGAACACTTAACGAACTTGTAGATATTACTTTCCATTTACTTCTTTTATCTGTATCCGAAACTATATTCGTGTTAACACTTCCGTCTGCATCATGATACAAAAATCGTCCTCCTTTATTAGCCTCAAATCTATAGGTATCATCACTTTCATCATAATGAACAGTCCAAATTTTATCAGAATCTGAAGCAGGAGATGCTTTAGTCGTATTCACTGCAGCATATGGAACCGTAAAATTACCACCTGTAGCACGTAATATACCAACTACTTCACTATCAATGTTGTAAAGTGTTTCATTATTAACTATAGTTGCTACAAAGCTCCATTCATTATCCTGTCCTTCTCCAGAGGCACTCATAAGTAACGGAGAGGCCGACGTTGATTGTGCTTGAAGATATTGTCCTGTCTCAACGTTTTTCAAAACATAAATATCTCCTGTTAAATCAGTTTTATCAACTTGAGTAACAGAAATTGTGACTTCTGAAGATTCAATACTGTTTCCTCCACTATTGTAGACTTTAGTTTTAATGGTATAGCTACCAACATCAGCAGGTATCCAATTCACCAAATATGGATAACTGTTATCTTCCTGATACAAACTACCATTAATATAAAATTCAGCTTTAGTAATTTCTCCTGTATCAGTTGTTGCATATGCATGCAATTCTACGTTTGCACCTTCTTCAAAAGATTGATTATTAGAAGGTGAAATTATACTTGCCGCAAATTCTTTTGGCCCATCCATATACTTCAAATACGCTTTACCACTGCTATCAGCATCTAACGTCTTACCTTTAAAAGTTAATTTCTGACCTTTTCCTATATATAATGAAATATTTGTATCACCTGTTTTTTCTTCTTTACGAATGATTGCAAATCTACCTGTAAATGACATATCTAGACTTGTTGAAGCATATGTTTCATTATCGTTCTCATGTGAAATAATATAATCTGTAATGGTATTTCCATTTACCAATGAAACTACCTTTGCTCCAACAATTTTGTCGCCTGTGTATAAATTTTCAACAGACTGTACCGCTCCATTACTATTTCTAGAAGGTTCAAAGATTGATATAAAAGGTTTATCCCAAGCTTCTCCTAAATGTCTAACCGTTAAAACAGGTGTTTTTATCCCATCGTATCCCATTTGCGCTTCAATAGTAGCCGGTCCTTTACATGCCGTATACTCTCTATTTTCTCCACCTGGCATTAAAACATGCATGTATCGTGTACCCTGTTTGGTCATTGGAATGGTTGCTTTTACTCCTGTACTAATAGCGGTAGAAGTGTTAATATCTTCAAAATAATGCCACCCTGGAAAAAAGATAGACTTGTTATTATAGACACTTTCAACAGACGGATATCTATTTGGTTTTGAAGTCAATAATAATGGGTTTTTATTTTCATCTACCATGGTAATTCCATCTCCTACATTATGGTATACATAATCATGATAGTTATTTGTTCCTAATGATTTTGATCTAAACAAATCAAAATAATATCCTGTATTATCACTTGTTCTAACAATACTAAAAACACGTTGTTGTTTGGCATTATTAACAGCATCATTTAATACTTGTGTAGAGAATGAAAAATCATTTGAAATAGCATCTTTGAGAGATTGTGGTTCAGCAGCAACAGTTGCTGTTTTATTCATGTATAATTGATTGTCTGATTTCCAAGAACCAACTCCTCTTCCTTTTGATTTCCCGTTTACGATAACCGTATTATGGCCCGCATAAATTCTATGGTAATTTCTAAATTCTGCACCATTTCTAGCACTGGCTCCAACATCACCACCTCCTGTTCCTAAAACAGCACCTACACCATAAATTTCCATATCAATACCCGATAAATGAGAATGTACGTAATGTGCCCCTCCAGTATAGCCCATTAAACTAGACTCTACCTCATTTGAAGTGTTTATATTTCGTTGCATTACTAGACCAGCATGATCTATGGTTAACGAACGATTATAGGTGATAGGAGAAATATTATTTAAATCGACATCAATATTATACAACAATTGTAAAGGGTTGTTCCATTCTAAAGATTGCGTTGAAACAGATGGGTTATAACCGTTAGATTTACTATTATAAATTGCTTTTAAGAGTGCTTCCGATTTGTCTTTAAAATTAGTATATCCTTTTCTAGTAGAAATCACGATAACACGCTCCATTAAGGCTTGTGTATTCAATCTAGTTCTATGTGCATCGCCAAAACGCATCACTTCACTGCCATTGGGAAACCTCATGTTTTCAAATAAGAAACAACTCTCTAAAATGTCTTTATTATTATCTATGATATTTAGTGATGGTTTATACTTATCTGCCACTTCCATCAACTCTAAAATAATACGCTGAGGCCCGAGACTATACCCTGTAGACTCTGGCCAAATTCCAGATTCTTTACATTCATTCATCATCCAAGTCAAACCATTTTGCTTATTGGTACCGTTCATAAACTTATTAAAGTAAGTGTTTCGTGTGGCATCATTATCAATAGCAAGGCTATTAAAAAGTGCAGCTGGTGCTTCTAGTACTGGGTGGTTGGAATTTAGACCTCCTCGACCATAAACATTATCTGCTAGTTTTTTAAATGTGGTTTCAGCCTTCGTAAAATTAAAGGGCACTCTTAAGCCACTATCTTTATCATAAACTGTTGTTCCTGATTTCTTTAAAAAACCATATACAAAATCATAAATCATAGGAGGCTTTGTATAGGCCTCTCTTGAGTCTATTAGATAATCTCCACTATGAAAATTCACATTTCCACTTATTTTAGATATTTCTTTTGTATAATGATATAAAATATCAGCAGCTATTTGCCCATAAGCATCATCACCTGTCAACCAATATAAAAGTGCCGATTCAAACCCCTTTGTTAAAACATCTCTATGGGTTGTTCTATTTCCCGGAAATCCTGGTATTGTATTTATAATCGTTTGAGGGCTTGATCCATGAGAATTTTTTAAACTAGAATTTCTATTTACATATTGATTATATAAATTCTGTGCCCAAGATACTTGTGCTATTTTATCTAATATGTTTTGTTTGTCTGTATCTTTCACCCAAATTCTTGGGTGAGATAATGATTGTGCTATTGTGCTTTCAACGATGAATAAGCAGGCTGCAATAACACAATATTTGAAAATATTTTTTTTCATCTTAGTTAAATTTATTTTTCTTAAAAACTTATTCTTTTATTACTTTAACAAATACTGGTTTCTCTGTATGAACTTTTACAAAATAAATACCATTTGGCTTGTCTTCAATATTTAAGAGTATTTTTCCTGAATCCAAGTCACACCTCCCTGAACTAATTAATTGAGAATGAATATTATATGTTTCTATATAAACTGAATCTAACTCATCAGATAAATACATTTCAAAATTCCCTTTTGTTGGGTTTGGATATGTCTTAACATCTTGCATTAAATCAATTGCTTTGGCAAGTGATCCTTGACAAGCTTCATTTGCTTTTACTTCCAGTTTATCTCCATGTCTTACTTCCACTGAGAATTCTTTCAATTCTGTTTCATACAAAAATGAGCCATTTTTAAAAACAGCATATGGACCACCTCCTGAGTTAAGGGAAACATTTGCTGTGTTCTTTTTTACATCAATTTTTCCGCTCAAAGTTCTTCCTTCTTCTATAACCAACTGATAACATTGTTCAAAATCATCTCCATCGATAGAGATACACAAATTATACTGACCTGGTTCCAAATCATCAAAAGTTACATCGGTTGTAAACTTCTGAGAGTTACCATCAAATGTCACGGTATAATCATTTTCCTCTTTTGCCGCTATCTGAAGTAAACCGTTTTTTTCTCCAAAACAACTTTCCCCAACGGTTCTAATGGTGAAATTATCTGCCTTTGGTGAAAATTTATATTTATAATCCAAAGTATACTCTAAAAACCCTTTGTCTTCATTGTCTGAATTTAAGGTTTCCCCATTAAATGTTAACTGATTCCCCTCTCCTATATACAATGAGACATTTGTTTTATTATTAACTACTTTAACTCGAACAATTCCAAATCTACCTGAAAAACTAAGGTCATATTCACTTAAATTCAACACCCCTTGATTATCAGGATTTGACAAGATAATATCAACAATTTTCTGACCGCCGACTTCTGAAGTTACTTCTACCCCAACTACTTTATTGTTAGAAAATATTGTAGATGTTTCCTTTACAGTACTTTCAGCATTCCCGGAAGGTTCATAAATAGCAATAAACGGTTGATCCCAAGCCTCACCATATTTACGCATAATAAACATTTGTGTATCCTTCTTATCATAGCCATTTTTCACATCTTCAGTTGGTGGGGCTAAAGCAGAACTATATTCTTTTTCAACACCTCCTGGAACGCTCACATGTAAATAAGCATTCGTTGCCATTAAATCAAATCTAGCCGTAATGGCATTACTAGTAAGTGCTGATGTTTTTGGATTCGTATAATATTGCCAACCTGGTTGATTACGAGGTGTTCCTGAGGCTACTGGGTAACGATTTGGAGTATTGGTTAAAGCAAGTAAAGCATCACCTGTTTTTATTTTCATTACATCTCCTAATCCATGAAATAAATAATCATGAAAATTATTTGTTGTATTAGAAACAGATCGAAATATATCAACATAATAACCCGAAGTTGCACTTGTTCGTATAATACTATTTGTTCGTTGCTGATCTAGGTTATTAATATTATCATCTAAAAACTGCGTAGAAAAACTAAAGTTTTCTGCTATTGGATTTTCTTTTACTTTTGGCTCACTTGCCTGCAAAACAATAGGATCCACAATCTTATCCCAGGTTCCAGAACTTGGCACACCACGTTTAGTGGTTCCATTTACTATAATGGTATTATGAGCTGCATGAGACACAGCATATTCTTCATGGAGCGTTGTTCCATAACCACCAGCGTCTCCACCGTGATCTGGCCCGATAACATAACCTGCACCATAAAATTCCATATCTAACCCCGTTGCATGCGCATGTACATAGGTACCACCACCAGTATAATACATCAAACCATACTGTTCATTATCTGTCTCTACAAAATTACGTTGCATCACAACACCTGCATGAGTAGCTGTAACAGTCCCATATTGAGGTTCGCCTAAGCCACTTACTGAGTCATCAATATGAACTCCCCATAATAATTGAAGTGGATTATTCCATTCTAGTCGCTGGTCTTCTATAACGGGTACATAGCCTCCTGCTGCTGTATATATTTTTTTTAGGGTTGAGGCCGCTCTTTCTTTTAAATCCGTATACCCATTTCTATCTGCAATAGCCAAGATATTTCTGAAAATAGGCGAATGATCATTGAAAGTTCTACCGATATCACCATAAGCCATAGTAGCCCCATTTGGATATAAAAAATTCTCATAAATAAAGATACTCTCTAAAAGGTCTTTGTTATCATCAATTAAATTGAGTTCAGGCTTATAATTATCTGCAATACTTAAAGCCTGTAAAAAAATAGAATGTGTAAACTTAGCATAACCTGTAGATTCAGGCCATAAACGATCCCCATCGCTAAATCTATCCAACATCCAATTCATTCCAGGTTGTCTTGAATTGGCTTTCCCATTTAGCAATTTATCAAAATAGGCTGCTCTAATTGCGTCATCTTCCATACTCAAAACGCTATATAGACCTCCCGGTAATTCTAAAACAGGATGATTTGAATTATTACCTCCTACCAGTATAACATTATCAGCCATCACTTCAAATGCTTTTTGAGAAGTAGCAAAATTAAACGGTACTCGTGTACCACTATCCAAATCATAAACTGTAGTTCCTTGTTTTGACAAATAAGGTTGTACAAAATCATAAATCATAGCAACTCTTGGAAAAAGTTCACGTGGTGGTATTAAATGATTAAAACTACCCGTATAAAACTCGAAGGTTAAAGGATCTTGAACACTTAATAATTTCACATAGTGATTTAAAATATCTGCTGATATTTGAGCATAGTCTTCATCTCCAGTTAAATAATATAAAAAAGCAGATTCGGCTGCAGAATTAAGACGATTACGGTGATTTGTTCTGTCACCTGGTATTTCAGGAATTTGATTTAATATAGCGGCTGGATTGGAACTATGACTTGTCTTAAGACTAGATTGCCTTGTTTTAAGTTGGTTAAACAGACTACTTGCCCACGCATGGTTTGCAATATTATCTAGTATCCCTTGTCTATCTGAAGGTGAAACCCAAATATGTGGGTGCACTAAAGATTGTGTCGGTGGGGCTGTTGCATACTCATGCAAAAAATCTTTAAATTCAAAATTGTCAAAGTCTAATGTTGCTATAGGTAAAAATGAATTGTATTGCATTTTAAAACTCCCAAAACTAAGCTCAGGTTTCCTTGCAGAAACATCATCAAAAACTTTTGTATTTCCTACCCATATTTCCCATTTGTTATTGGCGATACTTTCAGTAGTTGCATTTGGAGCTGTATAAGTTTGTGTGCTACCTGTTTTATTTGCTACAAAAGTAATCGATTGCTTTCCAGAAAATTCTGTACTTGTAGTCCCACCAGGCTCAACTGTTAAAAAAAAGTTACCATCAACAGCACTAATATTCAACCCAAAAGTACAAAACGAGGAATTAACGGATGCTCCCTGAGCATTGTAACTAGGTCCAAAATAAAATGGAATATTTCTACGATTATCAGGATGGCTTGGGTCATTATTAGAAACTTCAAAATCAAATTTCATTTGAATAAAAGTAGGCTCTGGAGTTAAGTCAGGACTTGGTGTACGGTAAAAATAGGACGTCCCTACTGCCGTTTTATGAAACCTTAACCTTCCATTAGTAATACTTGTAACCACTTCAGGACTATTACTAATTTCACTAAACTCACCAAGATCAGGTACACTGCTAACATAATCTGAAACCGTGTTTGAAGCACTAAAATCTTGCTTAAAAACCTGAGCATTAATTGAAATAGAAAAAATTATGAGTAATGAAAATAATATATATGTTTTTAACATTTTGATAATTTATTTATCCATGATTATTTCACATTAGATTATCATAATGACTAATTCCCTTTGACATCTTAAAAAGATTCTATCCAAAGGGGAATCAGTGAAAAAACACTAACAAAAGTGTTTTTTCACTACAATATCTACTAAGCATTAAAATTAATTCTCTAACTAACACATATTGTCCTGCTCTATCCTGTAAAATGTTCTATCTCAAAAAAATTGAACCTTTAAAACAATACGTTATAAACACAAAAGCACTCACAAAAAGCTATTTCTTTCCTTTTGTGGTGAAATGATTTTTTTTCACAACCACAAATTAAAAAGCTCCAGGATTTACATATACTGTTTTAGAAGTAAAAATAACCTTAGCCTTAAAGTTAGATGGAGTAACATCTATATACTGGCATGAATTAACTCCCACTTTCTTCCTGATGAGGAGCATCATTATGAAAAAAAATATTAATGTTGTCTATAAGGAACTGTCTCATTTTTATCAATTGGATAACCCCATTTCTCTATATAATGCATTCCTGGCAAAAACTCGTCTTTATTTTTCTTTAAACGAGCTAGTAATCGATCTTCCAGATCGGCTTGGATTTTCTCGAACTCTGGCTTACCTACTAAATTATTCATTTGATAAGGATCCGCATCATTATCAAACAACAACCAAGGTCCCTGTAAATCTTTTACATAGGTATATTTTAGCGTAAGTAAACCTCTATATTCTTTTCCATGATGTACAGGTCTATTCCATTGCCCAAACGGTTGAACACAGGTAAGAATAGTTTCTTCCCCAATATCACTTTGCTTACCTTTCATGTAAGGTTGATAATTTAACCCTTCTATGCTACTTGGTTCATCAATATTAGACAAACTTAATAGCGTAGGTAAAATATCCTCAGAATTTATCAAAGCATCTCTTTTTCCTGGCTTTATGTTATAAGCTTTTGGTATATAAAATAGCATAGGAACTCGAGCAGACTCTCCATAAGGTTGTTGCTTTTTATAAGCACCATGCGAACCTAATAAATCACCATGATCTGATGTAAACACGATAATGGTATTTTCTAACTGATTTGAAGCTTTTAAATTGGCAACTATTTTTCCTACCATATCGTCAATTGCTGCAATATGTGCGTAATATCCCGCTAAATCTTTCTTTACTCTATCATGCATTTTTTCAGGTACATTTGGCCTAAGCTTTATATCTTCTGGCTTAAACATGTCTTTATATTTTTTAGGAGCAGTGTGATATGGTGCATGTGGAGTTCCCCAAGACAGCACTAATAAAAAAGGATTGTCAGCGTCTTTTTTTGAATCCATGTAAGCTAAAGCGGCATCTGTTTGAGCAAAAGTGTCATATCCTTTCCAATATTTTGGTTCCGGATCATCATTGTCATAATAAACAGAACGATTGTAATTATGAGTACATTCATTGGCCATCCAAAATTGAAAACCTTGTCGTCTATTTCCTGGTGGTATAAATCTCTTTCTTCCATTACCATCTATATGCCACTTACCAATATACCCTGTATCATAACCCGCTTTTGAGTATATTTTCCCCATAGAAACCGCGTTAGTATCTAACTGAACATCATTCATAAACAATCCGTGAGTTAAAGGTCTTTGTCCTGTTAACAAAGAAGCTCCATAAGGAGTACAAACAGGCATACCAGATACTGCATTCTTAAAATTTACACTGATAGATGCTAATTTATCAATGTGCGGTGTTTTTATATTTACATCTCCTGCATACCCTGTAGCCTGAGCTCTTAACTGATCTGTTAAGACAATTAAAATATTGGGTTTTGCTTTTTCTGTTAAAACAATTTGCTCCTTTTTCTTTCCATTACATGAGAGTAATAACAATAAAAATATTGTTTTAAAAATTATTTTCGCCATAGATTCTAAGTTTATTATTCCGATGAATTTCCTAAAATATCTTCTGTTGATTCTAAATCTATTGAAGACATTTCTCTTAATTTTAGTTTACTTTTCTTAATTTTATTCCGCTCAATCTTGATTTCCCTTTTTGCTCTTTAAAACCGACTGTGATACCTTTATCATTTTCTACAGTAATCAAAAATCTCTTAGCAACACCTCTATCTGAACCGAATTCTTTTTTCAAATTAACTTCACTCCAAATAGCTTTTCCGTTCACGGTAATATCCATAAGGTTTTCTCCTTTGGTTTTCAATTCTGCCAACAACAAAGTCAATTCATAAGTCCCATTAGGCACATCAAACTTATAGGCCTCTAGACCTATTATTTGTGTTTGATAAATAGGATCATTCTCTGTTCCTTTTACACTTACATCTGTACCTATATTATTTCTTCGTTTCGTTTTAGTTCTTAAAAGCTCTCCACCAACATAACCAAAGCCTCCTTTTTCATAGGCTTTATCTGGCATCCATAAATAATCTACATTATCAGTTTCAATAAAATAACAATAAGAACCAACATTAATTGCAATCTCACTAAATGGATTTTTTTCACTTTTCAAATTCTTTGGTTGCAAGGTAAATTCGATAGTCGCAAAATCCTTCAAAGTTAATCCCTCTTTTTTCGAAACAACTTCAATTAAATTTTGACCTTCCTGAAACGGCACATCAAAAGTAGCTGTAGCAAAATCAAAGTTTTGTTTTCCAAGTGATTTTCCGTTTATAATTAATTCAACTTCTTCTCCATTACCCACAACTGTTATAGGTTGTTTTGCATAATTTCCACCTTCTACATCTGCAATACCCGCTCTTTTTTTCCAACCTTTAGAGGCGATTGCTACAAATGGCGTTTCATTTAACAGTGCTTGATACAAATAATAAGCATCTTTCTTTTTTCTATCAGCCGAAACCAACCCTTTGTTATTGATATGCGGAACTGCATCCTTACGATGTTCTACTTGAAAATCTGCATAATTCCATACGTTTGCTCCTACAATTTCAGGTATTTCTAAAATAGCTTTCATATAGGATTTATGCAACAAAAACTGATAATCTACACTAAAATCAAATCGGGTTGGATTATAAGAACGTATTCTTGGATCTGCACCTCCACCATATTCACTTAAAATAAAAGGTTTATCTGGATCTAATTCCAATGACCTTTTCACTAAATCTCTTAAATTTTTGTCAATGTCTTCCAATTCTTCAATATACCAACCGTAATATTTATTATAACCTACAATTTCTGTAAATCGAATACCTAATCTATCTTGATAAGCAGGTTCTCTAAAAAACACTGTATAAGAATACCTTGTTTCATCCTCTTCTTTTATTGTTTTAGCCAATACCTTATGAGTACTAACAAAGTGTTTTACATAATCCTCTCCTAGTTTATCTGGCGCTTTCATGGTAGTTTCATTACCTAAATTCCAAGCCACAATTGCTGGGTGGTTGTAATTAAAACGAATCGCTTCTTTTAGCATGGTAACACTATTTTGTTTACCAGCCTCGTTAGCCGCGGCTTTATCAACAAAAGGGATTTCTACAGTAGCAATAAACCCCATTTTGTTACACATTTCTAAAATGGCAGGATCTTGTGGGTAATGCGCAATACGTAAAAAGTTAGACCCCATTTCTTTTAGCAATTTCATGTCATTTCGATGAATCTCATCACTGACGGCATTTGCTTTGCCATAAAAATCTTGATGTCTACAGGTTCCTATCAACTTAGTTTGTTTACCATTTATAGAGAACCCCTTTTTAGCATCAAAACTAAACCATCTAAACCCAACTGAGTTTTCAATACGATCGTAAATTGTTCCTTTTTTATCAATTATCTCAGAAACCAACTTATACAAATACGGATTATCTGGCGACCATAAATTAGGATTTGCAATAGTAAATTCACTAATCACATCTTTTCCAAAAGATGATTTTCTGTAAGATGTTTTTACAATAATATTCTTGGCATCATACAGTGTATTTCTAACTGAATATTTTCCCTTTTTTGGTCTCTCTAATTTTGCTTTGACAGAAACAAGAGCTGATGTCTCAGAAACTTTAGGTGTAGTAATAAAGACAGCATTTGCTCCTATATTAGCCACTTCAAAATGAACTGGTTTCGTAATGATTAAGTGAATATCTCTATAAATACCACCATAAAAAGAAAAATCTGCAGACTGTGGTACAATCTCATCATTATGTGCATTATCAACTTTTACTATAATTTCGTTTTTACCTTCTTTTAAAGCTGCTGTAATATCTCTTGCAAATGTAGTATAACCACCAATATGATCATCACCTACCTTTTGTCCGTTTACATATAAAGTCGTAACTTGATTTGCCGCTTCAAATTGCAAAAATACTTTTTGATTTTCATAAACCTGAGGAATATTCATCGTTTTCTTATACCATCCTTCTCCTCTATAATAACCATCTTCATCATCTAAAATATCTTCCGTATTCCATGAATGAGGAATAGTAACTTTTTCCCAAATTGTTTTATTTGAAAATGGCAGTTTTAAACTCCCTTTGTGAAAATTCCATGCCTCGTTTATGGTTTCAATATGTCTAAGCTGTTGCCCGTATGAGCAAAAAGCAACTAGTAATAACAGAAGTGTTAGTTTATTTTTCATCAGTAATAATATATTTATTTTTAATCTACTCTTCTTCTTTCTGGCCATAGCTGAAGGGCGTCATTTATGATTCGCTTGCTATACTCTTTACCAAATTTATCTACTGCATCATCCGTTGTGAATTTTTTATTTTTAAAGAATCCCCAGTCCTGTTTTGTTAGAAATTCATCTGTATGAGAATATTGCAAGGCATTCAAACCAAATAAAAACACAAACCCATCTCTTGCTGCTTTTGTTTCTTTGCACAAATAATCAAACGCAGTTTTCTTGTCTCCAGAAATGGCTAATGCTTGTGCCATTATCAATCGGTTTACTGGTATAGTTTCTTTTTTAAGAGCTGTTAACAATTTTTTTTGAAGTTTTTTATCATTTATAGCCACCCTAAAGACCCCATAAGCGCCCCAATATCGAATGATTGGATTGGCGTTTTTAATAAATTTCAAAAATTCATTTACATCTTTCTTACTTCCATTTGCACATAATTTTGCAATAGGCAAAATAGTTTCAATAGTATATTCAGAACTTTGTGCATACTCGTAAATAGTTTCATATTTTTTTCCTTCACCAACTAGATCATGGAACATTGGCTCTGGAATCAACCCAATATCGTTAATTTCTATCATCCAACGATCTAATTCTTTTGATAGCTCTATTAATTTTTGTTGATGCTGCTTTTCATTGGTAATACTTTTAATATGATAAGGATCCTTTTTTGTATCAAACAACTCCACAGGTTTTTTGGGTTCATAGAATTGAGATTGAATTGCATTTGAATTACCATTTGCAAAACTTTCCTCATTTGCTCTCCAGTTTTGTTGTACGGTGTATCCATATCTAGTAGAACGCCCTCTAGGTCTATGGGGTACAAAATTTCTAATTAGATAATACTCTCCATCTGTTACCGCTCTATTAAAATCATAACGCTCAGACATACGGTCTCTGTAAAAATGTACATACTTCGGTTGGGTTTCCATCTCTTTTCCTAAAAACACTTTTCCTTGCATTTTTTCAGGAACAGGTAATCCTAAAACTGATAGTATTGTTTTTGGGAAATCTACAAATCGTACTATTTTATCCTCCGTACTTCCTGGTTGATAATCTGGAACTAAATGTTGCCACTTTTTAGGGACATGTACCAAAAACGGAACTTGTGTTCCTACGTTGTACAAATACCGTTTGGAACGCGAAAGCATTCCTCCATGATCCGAAAAGAAAAACACGATTGTATTCTTATCTAATTTATTGTCTTTTAATTCTTGCAACAAACTCCCAACCTTTTCATCCATCAAAGTAACCAAATCATGCAAACGTGCCCAATCTTCTCTTACTTCTGGAACATCAGGTTGATAAGGTGGCAAAACAATGTCTGAAGGATTTATTCTTGGTTCTGCAGGAATTTCTCCACGTTCAACATATTCTTTTATTTTAGCTATTGCCAACTGGCTTTCATGGGTTGTTTTAATATTAAATACAGAGAAAAAAGGCTGCCCTTCTTTTCTGTTTTTATAATGCGCTTTACTACTGGATTTACTCCACAAAGTACGATCTGTTTCGTAACTAGAATTGTAATCTCTTTTATAGTTATTGGTGCAATAATAACCTGCTTCTTTAAAAATTTTTGGATATGCGGGAATTACAGTAGGTAGTGGTGTATTTGTTCTAAAATTATGACTTCCAATAGTTGGAGCATACATTCCTGTTAAAAGGGTAACTCGAGCAACTCCACATACAGGTGCATTCGCATAGGCATTTGTATACCTAATACTTTGATCTGCCAACCTATCTAAGTGTGGTGTAAGTGCTTGTTCAAAACCATAACTACCAATATATGGACTGATATCCTCACAGGTAATCCATAATACATTTGGTCTATCTTGATGTTGTGCAATTCCCAATGTTACTTTGGCAATTATAAATATCACTACTAAACACCAATTTATTTTATTCATACTGTTAAATTCTATAGTGTATCAATTTGTCAGATTCCTTAAAATAGAGACTCCACCCAAACTGTTGGCAATTTAGGCTTATAAGACAATAAGAGTATCCTGCACTATGCCGAGAAAAACAAGACTCTACCTGAAGAATCATTTATTTTCTAGGCTAATAAAAAAAGGACTGTTCAAATAAATTGAACAGTCCTTTATATGGTTAACCAATAAGTGTTTTTATTAATTATCTATTTAGAAATTAACACTTTACTTGAGTTTTCTGTTTTTAAAACATAAGCACCTTTTGGGAATGCTGATAAATCAACATTTTTTCCATTTCCTTGTAACAATTCAGCACCTACTAATGAATACACAGTCCAAGCACCGTCAACATTCAATTCATACTGCCCATTACTTGAAGGATTAGGATAAGCTTTTAAAGCATTTGACTTTAACACTTCATCATCCGTACTTAATAGAGGAGCTATTAAATGGAATTGAATCACGTCTATTCCTCCACCGTCAAACTTAACAGCATCACCTGCTGCACTTGGAACTACTCCATATCTTGAAGTAGTGGTAACTGTATTTCTTAGAAAAATTGCATTATTACCAGCTGATGGGTTAGCTCCTGCAGCATCATATAGTCCCTCTGCATTAACTTTAGTTTTTCTTCTTTGAAACTGGTCTAGACCCGAATAATCTCCTGTAAGTTCTGCTACACTTACCGGATCACCAGCTCTAGCAACAAGCGTTAAACTTGGACTAGCTGAGTCATCATCTGTAGCCATTGTAAAGTTTCCTACACCAGGAATGGTTGCCCAAATCTCCATCAATCCAGCAGATGCAGGTGTTCTATGGTTTTTTATAGTCCAAACTTGTGTTGGATTATTGTTTGGTAATTCTTCAGCCCATTCTAAAGCACCCGTAGAACCATTAATTGTAATATAAAGTACTGGAGATATACCAGAAGTTGAAATTTTATAAGTTCCCTCTTCAGTATATAATGCTTGACCCTGTACTTGAAGAGCAAACATCATTAATAATAAAAACGCACTAAATTTTAAAGTAATTTTTTTCATGTTATATAAATTTTAATTAGTTCCTAAATATAAAATAGTCCTGTATTTAAACTATCCTGTGGTATCCTGTAGCATCGGGGTTTTATTTCTAAACACCTAACAACAATCCTCAAATTACCACAAACTAAAACTAGTTAAACTGTAATTTTCTAACTTCACCAGTGTTGTTTTTTTTAAAATAAAAATGCCTTTCGGGAATTGTGAAAGATCAACAAAAACATCTTTTTAACTATAGAAGTACTCGGATTAATTTTTTATTACTTTTACAAATATTGGGGTATCAGAATTCACTTTTACAAGGTAGATTCCATTCGGTCTATCGCTCAAGTCTATACTTACAACACCTGAAGTTGTCTGGTATGCTTTTGATGAAATTAATTGCGATTGCATATTGTAAACTTCTAAATTAATTGATTCAATGTTTACAGGTATAAATATTTCAAATACACCATTTGTCGGATTAGGATATGCTTGCATGTCTTGTTGTAAATCTATACGTTTTACAAGTTCTCCTTGACAAGCAGCCTTACTATTAATTTGTATATCATCACCATGATTAACATCTACTGAGAAATTAGACTGGTAAGTTTCTAAAACCGTTTGTCCATTTTTTAAAACTGTATAAGGTGCTGTACCTTCAATAATACTTATTTCAGCGGTTTTCTTATCTATACTTATTTTTCCAGTTAAACTAGCAGCAGCATCTATAGTTGCTTGATAACATTGCTTGTAGTCTTCATCATCAACCTCAATGCATAAATCATAAGTTCCTGGAGCTAAACCTTCAATAGTCTGTGTATTAGTGAAATTATAAGCAGTATCGTTGATTGTTGCTATATAATCATTTGTAGCCGAAGCAGAAATAATAACTTTACCATTCCTCTTATCCAAGCAAGTCTCTCCAATGGTTTCTATTGTAAAATTATCTGCTGCTAGCTCAAGGGGGCCTGGTGCAATTTCAAGCGCTATTATGGTAGCCGAAGAAGATTCATGACCTGCTAACATACTTTGTATATTAAAACGCAACTTACGCGCAGAAACTACATTAAAAATAATATTTTTTTCTACTCCAATTCCCACTCCTGTTACTAATTCTTTCCACTGTGTACCATCCCAATAATCTAATTTCCAATCTTTAATTTTTGAAGATTGCTCTTTTGCAATAATCTCATTTATTGCCTTATTAGTACCTAAATCTAGTATCAGCCATTGCCCTACTCCAGCACCTTCAGACTCCCAAAATGTAGCATCTTCTTTATCATTAGCTAATTCAGCTTCAAAACCCATTTTTGAAGATGATGATGACATATAGCCGCTATATAAACGCAACTGCAATTGTGCGTTAAATAAGGAATTTGGGTACACCTGTACATTTCGAAGTTCATCTAATTGTTCTCCATTAAAAGTAACAACTTCATTAGTTGGTGTTTGAAACCCAACAAACTTTGGATTTGCGTATGTATTATTTCTTCTTGTTGCAAGATCCCAAAACCGGTAAGATACGTTGTTTGAAGACACACGATCGTGTTTAAAATTCCAAAAAGTTAAATCAGGGCCACTGTTAGGAAAAGCGCCTACAGCACCTCCATTACCACCAATATAACCATTCTCTATGTTTTCTAGCAAGTTACTAAATGGATATGTACCATGACAATCTACAGATTGATTAGTTGAATTTGACATTTGGCAATTTCTTACTACGTTATTTGAAGTTGAACGCATCATACCTGGTCCATGAACTGAAGTATCATTTGAAGCATCACAATTTTGATACAAAATACCATAACAATATTTACTTTCATAAGTTACATGACCACCTCGCCCTCCAAACACAATATTGTTTATAGTTGACGCTATACTATATTCAAAATTAATACATTCGCTCCAACTACTAAATACACAATTTCTAATCCAGCTGTTTTGAACACGTTTCATGGTAATTGCCCGCCATCCAGCATCTAAACTTTGATCTGCATTATGCACATAAGTTCCAGGATAATCAACCCAGCCACTCGTAAATAAAATATCTTCTACACCAACGTTTTCTATCATATTATATTTACGAATAAGAATATTGGTATTACTAATAGGGAGGTTTATTTGTATTGGATTTTTAAAAGTAATTGTATTGCCATCTATAGCTTCTACAACATGAAAACTAACTATTTCTGCTCCGTTGTTTGTAATATCCCAGCTTGCCCAACTTGGATTATAACTTAGGTTTGGCGTATTTACTGCAAGTAACTCTTTGTTTTTAGTATAAACCTGAATAACCTCACCCACACTAATTAGTGAACCATTAGCAACATCTACCTGAAAATCTCCTCTTTGAATATCTGAAGTAACGCTTGTAACATCAGTAGGAAATGATGACCCTCCAGGCACAAAATTAAATCTATACATACCAGAACCATTGCTCGTTAAGGATGACCGTTCTTTCACAAAAATTTCTGTACCACCAGCTCCAGAACCGGCTCCCTTTATAACAATATTACTTTTTCTAATTCTAATAAGTTTATCTTTATTGGCTTCATTTGCTAAAAGATATTTACCTGCTGGAAAAAATATAATGGCTGGTTGGTTACTATTTTCCGCAGCTTCAACTGCTGCTAAAACGGCATCATCATCAAAAATATTATCGTTTGCTACCGCTCCATAAGCTGGATCTGTAACATCAAATCGCGTCCAACCTGAAATATCTAAAATGTCTTCTTCTGAAAATTTATATCCAGAAAAAGAATAATCCGTAAGTA
>JBHOTE010000019.1:0-40795 GCA_042584125.1 Bacteroidota bacterium | reverse complement strand
TTAAAATTTCGGATTCTATTGAATGTCCTGACGGTTGTCAAGAAATACATCTTGAAAATCTTCATATTTCGAATGGCTGGTTTGATTCTAGTGTGTCTTTTGGAGAACCCGGCTATGAAGAAAGAGAAACAATACAACATGGTTTGGATGTTGCTGCTAAAAGTGGATTTACTGATGTTGCTGTAAACTCGAATACAAATCCTTTTATTGACACAAAATCTGCAGTGGCTTATTTAAGAAATGAAAGTGCTAGTAAGGCTACCGATTTACATCCTATTGCTAGTTTGACACAAAATAGTAAAGGTGTTGAAATGGCAGAATTGTACGATATGAAAAATGCGGGTGCCATTGCATTTGGCGATTATAACAAAGCTATTTCTAACGACAATTTGATGAAGGTTGCTTTACAGTATGCCCAAAATTTTGATGGATTGGTATTAAGTTTCCCTAATAATAATGCTATTTCTGGTGATGGAATTGCCAATGAAGGCATAAATAGTACACGATTAGGATTAAAAGGTATTCCGAATTTAGCAGAAGAATTACAAATAACTCGAGATTTGTTTTTACTAGAATATACGGGAGGTAAAATACACATACCAACGGTTAGTACAGCTAAATCAGTTGCCTTAATAAAAGAAGCCAAAGGAAAAGGATTACAAGTTACTTGTAGTGTAGCAATTCATAACTTAGTATTAACAGACCAAGAACTATATAGTTTTGATGCACGAGTAAAAGTAAGGCCACCTTTAAGGACCGAAAAGGATACAAAGGCGTTGCTTGAAGCAGTTTTAGAGGGAACTATTGATTGTGTTACCTCTGACCATAATCCTATTGATATAGAGCATAAAAAAGTAGAATTCAATAATGCCAAATACGGTACTATTGGACTAGAAAGTTTGTTTGGACAATTAAATGGTATTGTAGATCTTGAAGTGTTAATTTCAGTTCTTACCAACAAACCTAAAAAAATATTTGGTTTAAAAAATGGTGTTGTTAAAGAAGGAACTGACGTAAGAATTAGTTTGTTTAATCCAGATACAACTTCTGTATTTTCTGAAAAAGATATTCTTTCTACATCAAAAAATTCTATCTTTTTAGAAAAATCAGCAAAAGGAAAAGTTTACGGTATCTATGCCAATCAAGAATTGGTGTTGAATAATTAATCTAGGAAAGAAAATAATTAATGAGTACAGTATTAGAGTATATTGAAAGATTACCAACAACTTCTAGCAGTGAACCTGCTCCCCTATTGATTTTATTACACGGATACGGAAGTAATGAACAAGATTTATTTTCTTTTTCAGATGAGTTACCAGATGAATTTCATATCATAAGCGTAAGAGCTCCACAAAACTTAGGATTTAACAGCCACGCTTGGTATAGTATTAATTTTGATGCGGATCAAAATAAGTTTTCTGATTTAGAGGAAGCTAGAACCTCTTTAGATAAAATTTCTTTGTTTATTGATGAAATAGTGAGTAGTAAGAATGTAGATGCTACTAAAATATTTTTACTAGGTTTTAGTCAAGGTGCTATTTTAAGCTATGCTTTGTCTTTAAATACAAATAAAGTACAATATGTAGTTGCTTTGAGTGGCTATTTAAATGAGGATTTATTAGTTAACAAAGGAGCTAATTCTTCTGTAGATTATTTCATTTCTCACGGTTCAGTTGATCAGGTGATTCCTGTAGAATGGGCTAGAAAAGCACCAAAGTATTTAACGGAGTTTGGGATTAAAAATTGTTATAAAGAATATCCAGTAGGACATGGTGTACACCCGTTAAATTTTTACGATTTAAAAGCTTGGTTAGTAGACCGATTGTAATTTATTATAGCTCTATTTCTAGGCCGTCATAGCTTAAAAATACATTTTCAGGAAGTGTTCTAGAAACTTCATCATGAAAGCCCATATGATGGCTAATATGAGTTATATAAGCTCTTTCAGGTTTAATTTCATCAATAAATGATAAAGCCTCTTTTAAATTAAAATGTGTAGGATGCTTTTCATGTCGGATAGCACTAACTACTAGAACTTTTAGACCTTTTAGTTTATTTTTTTCTACGTCAAGTATGTATTTAATATCTGTTAAATACGCAAAATCTTCTAACCGATATCCAAAAATAGCTAAGGTTCCGTGTACTATATTTATCGGTGTTACACAAACACCATTTAACTCAAAAGGTTGTTCATCAATACAATTCTCAATAACTTGTGCGGCCCCAGGGTAGCGATTTTCTTTTTCAAAAATATAGTCATATCGTTTTTCTAAACTTCGCATTACCCTCTTATGAGCATATACAGGCATTTTTCCTATTTTGTAGCAATAAGGTCTTATATCATCCAAGCCAGCAATATGATCTGAATGTTCATGAGTAAATAAAATACCATTTATATTTTTCACATCTGCCCTTAATACTTGCTGTCTAAAATCAGGACCACAATCTATCAAATATGAAAATTCATTCCATGAAACCAATACAGAAGATCGCAATCTTTTGTCTTTAAGGTTGTTAGATTTGTTTACTGGATGATCCGATAGAATCATCGGAACACCTTGAGAAGTTCCTGTACCTAAAAAATTAACTTTCATAGAAAACAGCGTTATATATACATAGTATTGTATGTAAAATTACAGAAACAAAAATACCAATATATTTATCAAAACTTAAGGTATTTCCTTACATTTGTTAGGTATTCTTTAATATTTATCAGATGGCAATAACCTTAAATGGAGATCAGGAAATTAGTAACATTCCAACAACTAAAGGAAAATCACTTCGTATAAACTTGAATAAAAATATTTATGGTACTTTTTCAGAAATTGGAGCTGGACAAGAAACCGTACGTAATTTTTTTAGATCAGGTGGTGCTTCAGGTACTATAGCAAAAGCTATGAGTGCGTATGATAAAGATTTTTCTGATGCTATTTATGGTATTGAAGATGATAGAAGATATGTAACAGAACAGCGTCTTACAAAAATGGTAAAGCACGAGATTCGTTTAATGGAAGATCGTTTGAGTAGAGAAAAACATCCTGATAAATTGTTTTTTAGCTATGCCAACACCGTGCAAACCATTGACTTTGCTAAAAAATTTAAAGGACATGGTTGGGTTGGAATTCGTTTTCAATTAGATCCACTTGAAGATTATAATGAAATTATATTGCATTTACGTTTTAAAGAAACGGACGCAACATTACAACAAGAAACCTTAGGGAAACTTGGTGTCAACTTAATTTATGGTGCTTTTTATTTGAATGATAATCCAAAAGATTTATTACTTTCTTTATATGATAATTTGCATGAAGATCAGTTAGAAATTGACATGATTAATTTTTCTGGTCCGAGATTTATGTATGTAGACAACCGTCTAATGAGTCTGCAATTGGTAAAAAATGGAATGACTAATGCTGTAATGTTTGATTCTAGTGGGGTTAATTTATTACCTGCTCAAGTATTGTATAAAAAGAACATATTGGCTCTTAGAGGTAGTTTTAGACCTGTAACGAAAGTGAATATGGATATTTACCAAAACGCAAAAAAATTATTTTTTGAAGATCCTAAAGTAGACAAAGAAAATACACAAATTATTTTCGAAATCACATTACCTAACCTTCGAGCAGGAGGAAGAATTAATGAAAGAGATTTTTTAGATCGTGCTGAATTACTTTGTAGTAATGATTTAAAATGGCCAGAAGCCATTCGTGTTGGATCAGGAGCAAAAACAATTGCCTTGTTAGAAAATGTACCCATATGGTTTGAGTTATGGCGTCAAATAAACAGCTTCCCTCCTAACTTCTATCAACCAAAAAACAAAAAAGACGTATCAAAAAAGAAAGTAAAATGAAAAAATTAGTAATTCTTTTTTTCTTGTTTAGTTATCAGCTAATTTTTTCACAAATTAATGATTCAATCCTTCCTCTAGAAGAATATCTAGCCTATGTCAAAAAATACCATCCTATCATAAAACAAGCACGTTTAATTTCCAGTGAGGGTGAAATCAAACTATTAAAATCAAGAGGCGCCTTTGATCCTAAACTAGAAGTAGATTATGGTCGAAAAAAATTTAAAGGTACAGCGTATTATAAAAAATTAAATACAACTTTTAAAATCCCAACTTGGTATGGAATTGACTTTAAAGCTAATTATGAAAATAATGAAGGAGCTTATTTGAGTCCAGAATACAACACTCCAGATAATGGATTGTTTAGTGCTGGTATCTCCATGTCACTTGCAAAAGGTTTGCTCATAAACCAACGTATGGCAACATTAAAGCAAGCCAAATTGTATAACAAACAAGCGCAAGCCAAACAAAAGCTTCTTGTAAATGATATTCTTTACCAAGCTATAAACACCTATTTTAACTGGCTGAAAAATTATCAAGCCAAAATCATTTATAATAATTATGTAATCAATGCTACCTTACGATTAAAAAACGTTAAGAAAAATTACGAGGCTGGTGACAAACCCGCAATAGACACCTTAGAAGCTAGTATCAATTTAAAAAACAGATTACTGAATTTTGAAAAGGCTAAAATTGGCTATATAAAATCTACCCTAGAACTCTCTAATTATTTATGGCTAGAAAACAACCTACCTCTAGAGTTAGAAGCATATATAACACCTGACATAAATACAGTACATACAATTGATATTGTATTAAATAGCTCTGTTTTAAATAGTACAGAAACACTTATTAAAAATCATCCTAAACTACAATCATTGCGATTAAAAAAAGAACGTTTAGCAATTGACAAAAAACTGAAAACAAATAATATTTTACCTAAAATAGATTTTCAATACAATTTTTTATCACCAAATTATAATAATACCGATTATATAAGTCTATCAAATTTCAAAAGTGGATTAAATATTAGCTTTCCTTTATTTCTAAGGAAAGAGCGTGCTGATCTCAAACTAGCCAAATTAAATTTAGAGAATATTAAATATGATATTGCTGCCACACAAATAAGCTTAAAAAACAAAATTGAAAGTAGTATTCAAGAAATGGAATCCTACACTGTACAGGATTCTATTCTTAGAGATCTTGTAAATGATTATAAAAAATTAGTCAAAGCTGAAGAACGCAAATTTAACGTGGGCGAAAGCTCTTTATTTCTTGTAAACTATAGAGAAGTAAAACTTATTGAAAGTCAACTTAAGCAAGTAGATACTGAATACAAATTACTAAATAGTAAATCTAGTTTGTTAAGAGTGGTAAACAAATTATAATATTTACTCATTTCAAAATCCACGAATAGCTTTATTTTCAATAACATTATTATTGCTGTTATTTTATTTGCTCTTATTTAAATAATGAATTCGACTTTTTTATCGTACATTTGTTAACCATATGGTTAAACCTTATAGTTAACATGAAAAAAACAAAAGACGATAATACTGAGAAACAAATACTAGAAGCCGCTAAAAATATATTTCAAACCAAAGGAATGGATGGTGCTAGAATGCAAGAAATTGCAGACAAAGCGGGAATTAACAAAGCCATGTTACATTATTATTACCGAAGTAAACAATTACTATTTGAGGCCGTTTTTAAAAATGCATTTGCGCTATTAGCACCACAATTAAACGCAGTATTAAATGATGATTCCTCTATTGAAAACAAAATAAAAAATTTTACTTTTAATTACATCACCTTTATTATTAAACATCCTTATTTACCCAATTTCATCATACAGGAACTAAATAGAAACCAAGATTTTATTTTAAAAATGAAAAACAGCAATGGTTTCCCAAATATTGAAAAATTCACAAAACAAGTAGATCTAGAAGTTGAACAAGGCATTATAAAACCAATAAGCGCAGAACAATTATTTATCAATATACTAGCACTAAATATTTTTCCATTTGTAGCTAAACCACTAATTAAGGCTTTTACAAATGTAGATAATGAAGCATACAGTCAATTAATTGAAGCTCGAAAAATTGAAGTTTCTGATTTTATTATCAATTCTATAAAGAACAACTAAAATGAAACGATTAGCAGCAATATTAGTATTATTCCTAACAACACATCCTAGCTTTGCTCAAGAAAAAATAACATTGGAAAAATGCTACCAATTAGTGGCTAAAAACTACCCTTTAGCAAAACAAGCACTTCTAATGGAAGCACAGAACAAGCTGGACACAGACATTATTTCAAATTCGAAATTACCACAAGTTTCCTTAAATGCACAAGCAACTTATCAATCGGATGTTGTTGAAATTCCAATTCCAAATGCTAACATAGAACCTTTAAACAAAGACCAATACCGAGCAACTCTGACTGTTAATCAACTTATTTATAATGGTGGACTAACAACTGCTTCCTTAAATGTGAAATTGGCACAATTAAAAACAAAACAAAAACAAATTGAAGTCAATTTATATCAGCTAAAACAACAGGTAAATCAACTCTATTTCTCTATTTTACTTTCTCAAGAAGCTATTGTATTGATAAGCTCAAAACAAGCAAAATTACAAGCCAAGCATAAAGAAATTAAATCAGGAATAAAACATGGTGTTATTTTACCTTCCTCTGATATAATATTAGAAGCCGAATTATTAAAAATAAATCAACAGTTACAAGAACTAGAAAGTAACAAATTGTCACTTATTGAAACACTTTCTAGTCTTATAGCTCAACCTCTTACTAGCACTACCCTTTTTCAAAATCCTTTCATTGAGCTAAATCTGGAAGAAGCATTAAATAGACCTGAATTGGATTTTTTTCAATTAAAAAAAGAAGAAATTGAAAACTCTAAAAGTTTGATTTCTAAAAAAAATACTCCAAAACTATTTGGTTTTGCAACGGGTGGATACGGAAACCCTGGATTAAACATGCTTGACAATTCTTTTCAACCTTTTTATACAGTAGGTGTAAAATTAAATTGGAGTGTGTTTGACTGGAACACCAATAAAATTGAACAAAAATCTTTAGCCATCAATAAAAAAATTATTGATAATGAAGTCGAAGTATTTATGTTAAATACACATATAGCACTTAGAAAGCAGCAAAAAAAAATAGAAAAAATAAAAGCTATTATTACTTCAGACAAAAAGATCGTTAATCTTAGAAAAGAAGTGCTGAAAACTGCAAGTTCTCAACTTAAAAATGGAGTGATCACATCTTCTGCTTATGTTACAGAATTAACTAATTTATATGAATCTGAGAACACTTTAATTCGACATAATATAGAATTACAACTGGCGAAAGCAAATTATAATGTTATAAAAGGACAAAAAAAAATAAACAAATGAAAAATTACAATTATATATTAGGATTAGGTATCATCGCTTCAAGTTTATTTTCTTGTAACAGTTCTAACGGAAAAGCAGATGGCTATGGAAATTTTGAAGCTACGGAAATAACTATTTCTGCTGAAAACAATGGGAAATTAATGCAACTCGACCTCAACGAAGGAGATATCCTACAAAAAAACAAATTTATTGGATATGTAGATAGTATTCCTTTGAGCTTAAAACGTGAGCAACTACAGGTTGCCAAAGCTCTGATTAACTCAAAATCTAAAGCTGTTTTATCTCAAATCAATGTACTAAACGCTAAATTAAAAACAGCCAATACCCATAAAACCAGAATAACTAATTTAATTAATGATCACGCAGGTACTCAAAAACAATTAGATGATGTACAAGGAGAAATTGATGTAATAAAACAACAAATAAACAGTGTTGAAATTCAAAACACATCTGTACTTAATGAACTAAAAAACATTGATACACAGCTTAAACAAGTTGCAGATCAGATACAAAAAAGTAAAATTATAAATCCTGTAAACGGAACTGTTTTAACCAAGTATGCTGAACCCAACGAAATTACAGTTTTTGGAAAACCACTTTATAAAATTGCTGATTTAACCACCATGCAATTACGTGTATATGTTAGCGAAACACAACTAGCAAGTATAAAAATGGGACAAGAAGTTACCGTGAAAATTGATGATAAAGACACTATGAAAAGCTTTAAAGGAAACATTAGCTGGATTGCTTCTGAAGCAGAGTTTACTCCCAAAATTATTCAAACAAAAGAAGAGCGTGTTGCTTTGGTATATGCGGTAAAAATAAATGTAAAAAATGACGGTAGTCTAAAAATTGGAATGCCAGCAGAAATGTGGATAGAGAAGTAAAAAAAATAAACAAATCATGAAAAATTTAGTCTTCATTCTCATATTAATGGCAACCTTAGTATCAGGTTGTAAAAACACAGACAATCAAAAAGTAATTAAAACCAATACAGAGGTTTCTAATAAGCAGGTAAATAAAATTACAAGCAATAATTGGATAGAAAACATTCAATTGAATCATACTGAAAAATGGAATGCTAATATAGAAACAAATGAAGGTGTTGAAAAGATGCAACAGAGTCTTAAATCTCAATCAACAAATACACTAGAAGAATATCATGAATTGGCTAAATTATTGAATATTGGAAAGAATTATGTAATTAGAAATTGTTCAATGAAAGGTGAATCTCATGATAATTTACATGTATGGCTATTACCACTAATTGCTAAAATTGATGCACTTTCAGAAGCAAAAACAATTGAAAATGCTTCAGCTATAAAAAAAAGTATTCAAGAAAATATCGAAATCTATTACACGTATTTTAAATAAATGAGCATCAAGGTTTCTAACATATCAAAATCCTATAAAAAGCTAAAAGCCTTACAAAACATTTCTTTTGATGTAAAAGAAGGAGAACTCTTTGGCCTTATCGGTCCAGATGGTGCAGGTAAAACAACTCTTTTTAGAATTTTAACCACACTCCTATTTGCTAATGAAGGTACTGCTTCTGTAGCGGGCTATGATGTAATTTCAGATTATAAAAAAATTAGAAATCATGTTGGCTATATGCCCGGAAAATTCTCTTTATATCAAGATTTAACAGTTGAAGAAAACCTAGACTTTTTTGCAACTATTTTTGGAACTACTCTAGAAGAAAACTACGATTTAATAAAAGAAATTTATGTTCAAATAGAACCCTTTAAAAATCGTCGTGCAGGAAAATTATCTGGAGGAATGAAACAAAAACTTGCTTTATGCTGTGCTTTAATTCACAAACCAAAAGTCTTGTTTTTAGATGAACCAACTACAGGAGTTGACCCCGTTTCAAGAAAAGAATTTTGGGAAATGCTAAAAAGACTACAACTAAAAGGCATCACCATTCTAGTTTCAACACCTTATATGGACGAAGCTGCTTTATGCGATAGAATAGCATTGATTCAAGAAGGAAAAATTTTAGAAATTGATACACCTGAAGCAATTGTAAAACATTTTCCAAAACCCATTTACAACGTTAAAGCTAACAATATGTATCAGTTACTAAAAAGTTTAAATGCGTATAAATACAAATACAGTATCTATCCGTTTGGTGAATTTGTACATTATACAGATACGCGATTAAATTTTAATACAGAAGAAGTAATACAGTATTTAAAATCTGAGAACTTAGAAGAGATAACCTTATATAAAACAGAACCTACCATTGAAGATACTTTTATGGAATTAGCCAAATAATGAACAACAACAAAGTCATACAAGTAAAAGAGTTAACCAAAGTTTTTGGTGACTTCACAGCGGTAAATGCTATAAGTTTTGATGTTACAAAAGGAGAAATTTTCGGATTTCTAGGAGCTAACGGAGCTGGAAAAACTACAGCTATGAAAATGCTTATTGGAATCTCTACCCCAACTTCTGGAACTGCCAAAGTAGCAGGGTTTGATGTGTTTACGCAAGCCGAAGACATCAAAAAAAACATTGGTTATATGAGTCAGAAATTTGCCCTGTATGATGATTTAACCGTTAAAGAGAATATTACTTTTTTTGGAGGTATTTATGGTTTGACAAGAAAAAAAATAAAAGAAAAATCGGAAGTTTTAATTAAGGAATTAGACTTAGAAAATGTAGCAAATTCACTAGTCGGTTCATTGCCCTTAGGATGGAAACAAAAAATATCTTTTTCAGTTTCCTTACTACACAATCCTAAAATAGTTTTTTTAGATGAACCTACTGGCGGAGTTGACCCAATAACGAGACGACAGTTCTGGGAAATGATCTATAAAGCTGCCCACCAAGGAACCACCGTTTTTGTTACTACACATTATATGGATGAAGCTGAATATTGCGATAGAGTCTCCATTATGGTTGATGGAAAAATAGAAGCTTTGGATACACCTAAAAACTTAAAAGAAAAGTTTAATGCGACAAATATGAACGATGTTTTTTTAAAACTAGCAAGAGGATGAAGAGATTTATAGGTTTTGTAAAAAAAGAATTCTACCATATTTTTAGAGATAGGCGTTCTCTGTTTATCCTCTTTGGAATGCCTATTGCACAAATTTTGCTTTTTGGTTTTGCTATTACCAATGAAATCAACAATGTAGATATTGCTATTTTAGACCATTCTAAAGATGCCACGACAAAAGAAATTATCAATAAAATAGCTGCTTCAAAATATTTTAGCATCAAACAAATGGTAGCACATGAAGGAGCTATTGAATCTGTTTTTCAAAAAGGGCAAATAAAAGCAGTTTTAAATTTTGAAAAAGATTTTAGCAAGAATTTAATTACAGATCGCAAAGCAACTGTTCAGATTATTACAGATGCAACAGACCCAAATACAGCTAATACCATCAGTAATTTCGTAAATGCTATTCTTAAAAATTATCAAAAAAACCAAAACAAAGATATTTCTATAGCGTATCAAATTATTCCTCAAACACATATGGTTTACAATCCAGAATTAAAAAGTGTTTTTATGTTTGTACCAGGAGTTATGACTGTTATTTTAATGCTAGTTTCTGCAATGATGACTTCCATTTCAATTACCAGAGAGAAAGAATTAGGAACTATGGAAATCCTACTCGTTTCGCCTTTAAAACCAATTCAAGTCATTATAGGAAAAGTGTTTCCATATATATTTCTTTCCATTATCAACGCCGTAATCATTGTTCTATTGAGTGTGTTTATATTTAAGATGCCTATACAAGGTAGCTTGTTTTTATTAGCTTTAGAAAGCATCTTATTCATAATAAGCGCATTGTCCTTAGGAATATTAATTTCTACAGTTTCATCAACACAGCAAACAGCTATGATGATTTCATTAATGGGACTCATGCTTCCTGTAATTTTATTGTCTGGATTTATTTTTCCAATTGCAAGTATGCTCTTACCACTGCAAATAATCAGCAATATTATTCCTGCCAAGTGGTTTATAATTATCATAAAAGGAATTATGCTTAAAGGAGTGGGGTTCCAATTTATATGGAAAGAAACCTTAATATTAATGGGTATGACTATATTTTTTATTGCTTTAAGTGTAAAAAAATATAAAATAAGATTAGAGTAATGAAAACAGTTTTATACATCATACAAAAGGAGTTTAAGCAAATTTTTAGAAATAAAGGAATGCTTCCAATTATTTTTATTTTACCACTTATTCAACTGATCATCCTATCTAATGCAGCAACCTTTGAGGTTAAGAATATTAAATTTGGTTATATAGATAATGACCATACTTCAACATCAAGAGCGTTAATAGAAAAATTTAATGCATCTACTTATTTTAAAGTTCTCACTGATTTTCCTTCGGAAAGATTGGCAAGTTCAGCAATGCTTGATAGTGAGGTTGATGTTGTGTTAGAAATCCCTCGCTACTTTGAACGTGATTTGCAAAAAGAAAAACACAACAACTTAAATGTCATTATAAACGCAATAGATGGCGCCGCTGCTGGCGTTGAAAATGTTTACATCACACAAATTATTCAACGTTTCAATAAAGACATAAAAGTAGATTTATTGCAAACTTCAGACAAACAAGTACAACCGACAAATATTGAAACTATCCCTCTATTTTGGTACAACAAAACGTTGAATTACAAAACTTTTATGGTACCAGGAATTTTAGTATTACTTGTCACCATGATAACGTTATTTCTTTCAGGAATGAATATTGTACGTGAAAAAGAAATTGGCACACTAGAACAAATCAATGTAACACCTATTAAAAAAAGTCAATTTATAATTGGGAAACTTTTTCCTTTTTGGATAATTGGTATGGGAATATTAACAGTTGGACTAATCATAGCTAAAATAATATTCAATGTTCCCATAGTAGGTAGTTTATTTTTGATGTATTTCTATACTTCTATTTATATTTTAGTGGTTTTAGGCATTGGTTTATTTATTTCAAACTTTACAGAAACTCAGCAACAAGCTATGTTTATCGCTTGGTTTTTTATGGTAATTTTTATTTTAATGAGTGGCTTATTTACACCTATAGAAAGTATGCCAGAATGGGCTCAGATCATTACCGAATTTAATCCCATAAAATATTTTGTAGAAGTAATGCGTATGGTCATGTTAAAAGGTTCTGGTTTAAAGGATATTCTTCCACAGCTAATAAAAACAGTTTTATATGCAATATTTATGAATGGTTTAGCTATTTGGAGTTATAATAAGACGAATTAATAAAAAAGACTTCATAAGGTTTCTTATGAAGTCTTTTCATTTTATTTGAACTCTTTTTTATTTTTTAATCATTTTTTTTACTGTTGATCCTTCTGAACTATAAATTTTAACCATATAAATTCCATTTGGCAGTTTATCAACATTTATAGCATTCAAATTACTTATAATTTCAAGAGCTTTCTTTCCTGTAAATGAATAGATCTCTACTTTGCTGATCAATAACTCTGGAGAATTTATATACAAAACACTAGTTACGGGGTTTGGATATAAATTAAGTGACCTTTCCAAAATAGAATCCTCTATACTTAAAGGACAATTATCTCCAACCACATAGGAAAAGTATTTAGTCACTGCTAAGCCACCTGCAAAGGCAAATTTACATCCATAATTAATTGTTTCTCCTAAAGTAAAACCACTTAAAGTTTTTGTAAAAGTTAAGTCAGATGCAGACATTGAAGTTTCAGTAAATGGAGATTGCTGCCACAAATAAGCAACAACTCCTGTTTTATCCGTGTCTAAAAGTTTAAAAGTAAACGTTACATCTGTTCCATTAGTTTCAAAACCATAATCATATCCAATACTAAATGAGCCTTGTTGTGCTTCTGAAGCTGTTCCAAAACACTCCGTATTGCTATTTTCCAATGTAGTTGCCTGTAAAGCAATAGAGTTGTTAGTCGCTACATTACCTGCTAAATCACTTGCTGACACACTTAAGTTGTAAAGTGTTTTTGGGCTTAACCCAGAAATAACTAAAGATGTTTGAGTTCCTGAATCACCATTTTTAGATATTGAATTCTCACCATAACTAACATCATAAACTACAGTTCCAGAATTATCTGTTCCATTTAGTAACAATTCAATTGAACCTGCAGAAACAGTTCCTATACTTGCTGTAAAATTTGTTGGAGCCTCCATATCACTACCACTTCCAGAACAATTACTTCCCACAACATAAGTCATGTATTTAGTAGCTGACAACCCTCCTGCATAAGCAAATTTACATGCGTAATTTATTGTTTCTCCAGTTGTAAATCCACTCAATGTTTTTGAAAAAGTTAATCCTGAGACATGTGTTAATTGCGATTCCTGAAAAGGTGATTGCTTCCATAAATAAGCAACAACACCTGATTTATCAGTATCCAATAATGTAAAGCTAATGGTAACATTTGTACCAACTGTTTCGAAAGTAGTTTCATATCCAACAGAAAAAGCTCCCTGTTGTGCTTCATTTGAAGTTTCTGTACAAGACATAACTGCATTTACTGAAACATTAATAATTTGTGAAGCACCTTGTCCACCTTCATTATCGGTTGCTACTGCTTTAATCTGATGACTACCTACACTAGCATCTAACCAAACAAAACTATAAGGTGCTACTGCATCCTCTCCTATTTTTGTAGCACCATCATAAAATTCTACTAAGGTAATATCTCCATTTAAATCATTAGCAGAAGCCGAAATTGTAATAGCCGAACCAGCTGAATAGGTAGCTTCATCACTTGGAGTATTTATAGAGATAGAAGGATTTGTATTTCCTGTTGATGAAACTATTATTAAAACTTCATCAGCTACACTATACGTACCATCATTAACGGTTAATTTGCATTTATAAACACCTTCAACTAAATTAGATACATTTGGTGATTCAACTGATGTATTACTAAAGCTAACAACCGTTGGTCCATAAATTTGCTCCCAATTATAAGAAAAAGATTGACCTGCTGGATGCTTACTTAAAGATCCGTTTAAAGTAGCTGTAGAATTAGGTAATATTACCGATACATTTTCTCCTGCATTTGCAATAGGTTTCGTATATCCGAGAGAACTTGCATAAGAAAATGTCATTTTACCTAAATTAAATTCTCCATTATCAACAACCAGTCTTACTATATGTTCTCCTTTTGGTAATTCAATATTTGATACGTTTTTAGTAGCCCAAGTGTCCCAGTCATTTGTAGATGGCAAAGAAATAGCTGGACTAATCGTGGTTTCATCTATTTCTAAATGAAAAGGACCTCCTCCACTTGAATTTCCTGATGCATATCTAACAGCCAAATTGTAAACACCTGCTTCTTGTACATTTATCGTGTATTCCCTCCATTCTCCGGCAGAATTCCAACCTACTATTTCTCCTTCTTGTATATCTGTTACTGCATCAACATATTCATTGATCCTGAAATCTCCTTCATTTCCCTGAGAAACATCAACATATGAAATATTTTGTCCAATACCTCCTTCAAATTTATCATAATACCCTGGCTCAATACTACCTGGAATAGCAAATGAAGTTCCCAAATAAGGCACTTGTTCTCCAACCTGAACCTTAACAATATTTGTTACATTAAATTTATCATTAACAAATACTTTGGCATAAATACCATGAACTCCTAAAGATAAATTAGCAGCTTGTATCCCATAGGGTGCAGTGTTATCAATGCCTAATGATTTTTTACCATCAAAAAACTCAACTTTTGTAACATCGGATCCTAAAATTTCAACTGCTAAATTCACACTACCATTTGGATAAGCCTCTGTAAAATCTGATGTCAATACTCCAGTTGCCTCAATATCTTTACTGGTTGCCATTTGATTTGCAGGAACGTTCAAAGAAAAACCATCCGAAAAGTTTACTGTTATAGAAGTATCAGAATAATTATGAGCTACATAGGTTTTAATTTCATTATCGATAAATACCGTTGCTATTGGATAATCTGCTGTAATTGATGCATCTACAGTTCCCATTGCATTCATTGAATGTAACCAATGATAGGTCTGTGCATCTGAAATTCCAAATTTAATATTTCGATTTGGGTAAGAATCATATAAATCTATAGCAGCTTGAGCATCAATTAAAGAAAGATACTTCCAATAAGTATCATGCCACAAATTTGGGTTTTCTTGATTACTTAACACACCTGTATTAGCAGAAATTTCATTCCAAAGAGATTCCGTATACGTTTTATTGTGACCTAAGTACAAAGAACCTCCATGAATTGGATACATTTCTATACCATAGGATGCAGCAATATCAGCTGTCCAAAAAGTACCATTATCATAAGAATTCCCCCATACTCTAGACACCAAACTATATGCTTGTGAAGCTTTAAAATTGCGTTTATATACATCAAACCAATATTCTTCAATTGCTGTTTGTTCCGTTGTATAAATATAAATCCCTAAATCTCTAATGGCATTATCCTCTATAATAGTTCCCCAATGAATTAACGAAGAAGCAAACTGCATACTTTCAGAAGTTGACTCTTGATCATTTCCTTGTGGAAATGTAGCAAATCCGTTAGCCCAACTATGCCCTGCATAAGGACTAAAATTTCTTAAAAACGGGAATTTTGTGTCATTTCGATCATAAGAAGCAGCATCTCTTACCAATAAATTGACCATATCACCCCATTGGTTTACCCAACCTGGTTCAAATTGCTCCATAAAGGCTGCGGCATGTATAAAATACCCCCAATGAAAATGATGATCGTTAATATTGCTGTCTTGTCCATGCCCCGCAGGGTAGCCTAACATTGTGGACCAATTTGTATTGTAATAAAATAAAAAAGCGACTTCTCCAGATTGGTATGTTAACCAATCTTCCAACCTTTCTTTAACGGTTGCAATCATTTTATTTCTTGCTATAATATTCCCCGTCTGATCTGCTATTCTTGCTGTTTGAATAAGTCTGTTTAAAACTTGGCCTTCGTTATATGAATCTGTCCATGTTGCCAAACCATCATTCTCTATTTGTGCTATTTTGGCGTTCAAATCTGAAGGGCTAAATCCATTGCTATAATTTGCTAAATAAGGCAATGTTGGTAAAATACCTTTAAACGTATTTTCAACTTCAAAACTATTCCCATCCATTGTTTTCAACTCTCCTCTAACAACATCGTAATTATAGCCATTAGGTAAAGGAGAACTTGATGACAAATTACTCCACTGATGAGGCAATAAACCTAATAGAACATTCGTATTTATCCCTTCTTTTACATCTGTAGTAACCAAAAATGTTGTGGTAACTTTAGAAGTACTTTCATTATAATTCCATGAAGTAGATGTGTTAACTGGAAAAACATAGGCATATTTTTTATATTCTTGAGCAACCGTATTTACATTAGACGTACTCTGAGGAAGCATTGCCATAGACCAATAATTTTCTCCATTTAAAGTTGATGTATACACACTACCCGATTGTGACCAAACAGCACCAGTAGGTGCATAAAAAACAAAATCTGCTACACCAGAGGCATTTTCTATGACTAACATTTCATTAGAAATTGTTACACTTCCTGAATTTACTTTAATTTCAACAATATCATTAGCATCTTTTTCAAAATATAGAAAAGGCATTCCAATACCAGAAGTCGCCTCTAAGTTATGTGAGCCATCTTTCCAGTTCATTGTAACTGTCCAATCAGAATAATCTGACACGGTAGCCTGTGTCGTATTAAGTCCTGTTAATCCTACTTCAATAGGTGCAGAATCACCTATTACACCCCAAGGAATATAAGTAACTACTAAGCCTTGATTGGTAGTTTTCAAAGTCATTGGGTAATTGAATAAATTATCTGCATGATTTTCCTTTACTAGTTTCGACCACCAATCATTGGTAGGAACTGGCTTCCCAACAGCATTTCCACTCAATTGAGGTGTTCCAGAAGGAAAACCATTTCTTCCTGCAGAATCAGCACCTGGATAAATAGTTGTATAACTTCCACTTCCAACTGGAACTTGAGCTGAAATAGATAAACAAATGAAAAGGAATATAAATAATGATGTGCTTTTGGTTATAAGATTATGGTTATCTCGCATAAATTTTAATTTTAGTTTTACCATCCAAAATTATAGCATCATATAAAAGAATCGAAATATAGAAGCTATACAAAAACCATACATCGGTTAATTATTTCATTTTTTCAATCAAAAAAACTATACAATAGCTAAAATCAGTTGTGTTTAAAAAAATATTTATGCAACAAAAAAAATCCCAACAAAATATTGATGGGATTTTATATAATTAAATGATTTATTACAACTAAAAAAGACCAGGAATACCAGGTAATTGACCAACCAAAGCCAATGATATAGCACAAACTAAAAACATAACGCCAGGAATAATTAATTTTTCTTTTAAGGTTAACGTTTTTGGTCTTTCACGGTCACCTATCAAACCAAGGTTATCTAGTAACATTGTTAATGCCCAACCAAAAACTGGGTTTACAAATGCACAAGCAAAAATACATGTCCCCGCACTTAATGAGTTTTTTTGAGTATTTACCATTTGCATTCCAGCTTCTAATAACGGTAAAAACACTCCTACTATCAATGCAATTCTTAAAACAGGTTCCCACATGGCTAAATCCATTGGATATCCTAATATTGAAAAACCAACACAAAGAATTGCCGTTAATATTGCTCCACCAGGAATTGGTCGTTTAGCAATAGCAGCAGGAATCATATAAGTTCCCCAAGAAGAAGCAATATTACCACCACCTAGAATAGATCCAACAATTTGTCTTATGGAAGATACCGTCATAGTATCATCTACATCCATCAATACTTTTTTAGCCTTTTTTGGATAATTAATTTCTTGAAAAACTCGGTGTCCCAAATAATCTGGAGACCACATTGCTACTGCTAAAATAGCAAAAGGAATTACCGCAATAAAATGTTCAGCTGTAGGCCATCCTAATTGCCATCCCGTATTCTCTCCCCACCAGTAAAAAGGACTAAAGTGAGGTAATCCAGGCTCTGTTGTAAATGAAAATTCTGCCCCCATAGCATATGCTATAATACCTGCTAAAACGGAACACAATGGAATTGCTAACCAACGTTTATTTATACGTGCCAAATAAGCGTATATAAAAATAGTGATACCTATAATTGCAAAAGAAAGTGCTATTATATTTGTGCTTTTAGACCATATTTGAAGTTTTGCAATTTGGCTAATCAATCCAACTGCACCTAAATAAATAAGTAAACCTCCTCTTACACCTACACTTGTCAAGTTCATTAATTTTGAACCTCCCTTGGTAATACTTAATAAAATACCAAATACACCAATTAAAATCCCTAAAGCTAATGGATGCCCACCAGCCAAAGCTATTATCGGTATTAATGGAATCATTGGTCCATGAGTACCTGCCAAATTTGCATTTGGATTTAAGATTGCTGAAAAAAGAATCACAAAAATTCCTCCTGCAATAAGTAGCTCATATCGTACATTCTCAGCAATAAACTCAGGTGTCAATCCAAATTGAAGTGCAAATGCAGCAACCATTGCTGTTACCATAACAACTTTACCTATTGTTGCGGCCAAAGCAGGTACTAAGTCCTCAATTTCTACATGGAAATCTCTAAAAGGAAGATAAACTCCCCAACGACGAAAATTCATAATAGAAAGTTCATGTTCTAAATATTCTTCTCTACTATTAAATTCACTAGATTTTTTTCGCTGTTTTTTATACGAATTTTCTTTCTTTTTTTCCATCCTTAAATTTTCAATTATTGAAATGTTAAATTATATATTTAATTCAACGCGCAAAAATAATGTGTATAAACTTTTCTAAAAATGATAAAAATCAAGAATTTTAAAATATAATCTCTAAAACAAAATAAGATAAAACATTATTTATTCCATAATCTTGAAAAGAATGATTGAAATGTTTTATTTTACCCTACATAATTGTCGATAGTATTACTATCATAAAAAAATGATAATTATATTTGTTATAAAGCATATATTTATTTAAAAAAAACATATGGTAGAGCTATCAGGAATTATTATTTTAGGAATTTTAGCACAATGGTCAGCTTGGAAATTTAAAATCCCAGCTATTTTACCCTTAATTCTAATTGGATTAATGGTGGGTCCTATGGCTGCAGAATGGCTAAGTTCTGACGGAACCAAATGGATAGAACCCGTTTGGAATGGAAAAAAAGGTTTGTTCCCAGGTGAAAGTTTGTATTATTTTGTTTCCCTTGCAATTAGCGTAGTTCTTTTTGAAGGTGGCTTAACTTTAAAATTAAATGAAATTAAAAATGTAGGTCCGGTAATTTCCAAGCTAATAACACTTGGTTCTGCAGTTACATTTTTTGGAGCCGGATTTGCAGTTCATTTTATATTTGACCTAAGTTGGGAAATTTCTTTCCTGTTTTCGGCGTTGATAATTGTTACTGGTCCTACTGTTATAACACCAATTCTACGTAATATACCTTTGAAAAAAGATATTTCTGCTGTTTTAAAATGGGAAGGAATTCTAATTGATCCCATCGGAGCTCTGGTTGCGGTTTTGGTGTTTGAATTTATAAACGTTGGAACTGGTACTACTTATACTAAAACTGCTTTTTTAGAGTTTGGTAAAATTGTTTTATTTGGATCTACTTTTGGATTTACCTTTGCCCATGCGCTAAGCTTTGCTATGCGTAAAAAACTTATTCCGCATTATCTACTAAATGTTTTTGTTTTAGCTTCTGTATTAGGTGTTTTTGTGCTTTCTGATGCCTTTTCTCATGAATCAGGATTACTATCTGTAGTAGTCATGGGAATGGTTCTTGGAAACTCAAATCTTCCCTATATAAAAGATATTTTAGATTTTAAAGAGTCTTTGAGTGTATTATTAATTTCAATCTTGTTTATACTATTGGCTGCAAACGTAAATTGGGCCGACTTAATGTTGATTTACAACTGGCAAACTCTCGTCTTATTATCCGTAATTGTTTTTGTAATTCGTCCATTAGGAGTGTTTTTATCCTCTACAAAATCTACCTTAAAATTTAATGAAAAACTTTTTATAAGCTGGGTGGGACCTAGAGGAATTGTAGCAGCAGGTATTGCTTCGTTATTTGGTTTAAAATTGGTTAAAAGCGGTGTTGAAGGCGCAGAATACATAACTCCTTTAGTATTTGTTGTCGTGTTAGGAACGGTACTATTTAATGCAACTACCGCGCGTGTATTTGCTAAAATAACAGGTGTGTTTTTAAAGGATTCTAATGGAATATTAATTATTGGTGCTTCAAAATTTTCTAGAATTATAGCAGCCTACTTAAACGAAAACGATAGACAAATTGTTTTGATAGATTCCAATATGGCCAATATTGAAAAAGCTAAAAAAATGGGTTTAGACGCTTCTCTTATTGACATCTACTCTGATGAATTGGTAGATAATATAGAGTTAAGTAATATAGGTTTTTTAATTGCCTTAACTGGAAATGCAGAAATAAACAAATATGCCTTAAGGCGCTTTAAAAAACAATTTGGAGAAAATGGTCTCTTTAGAATTAGAACACACGATGAAGTTATTGAGAATAGTAAAACCTCCAATTTAATGTATCATAAAAATGATTATGTGTCTGTTTCTGAGGTTGCTAACAAATACCCTCAAATTCAAGAAGTAACGTTTGACACAAAAGAAGAATACATTAACCTTATCCGAATTACCGAAAAAGACGAAGATATGATTCCTTTATTTGTGAAATATCCAAATAACCATTTAGACATTATTACTTATGTAAATAGGACTCAGTTAGCAGATATTAAAAAAGGCACAAAACTGATTTATTTAGGAAAAGAAATACCAGAAGATATCCTATAAAATAATCAAAGCCTATCGGCACAGTACAGATAGGCTTTGTTCCAAATAATATGATTGCCTTTTTTACAAAAGTGTTACTCTTACTTTTTTCTTTTTCAATCTAGAATTATTAAGTTTTTCAACCAAATTCTTTGCAATCGTAAGTGGTACAGCCACAAATGCACAATCCTGTTTTAAGTCAATAGCTCCTAATTGATCTTTATTAATTTCTCCTTGTTTAAAGAATAAACCAGCAATATCTCCTTTAGATATTTTATCCTTACGTCCACCAGAAATAAACAAAGTTGCCCAAAATTGTGGCTTACGATTTCCTGTTTTTGGAAGTGCTATTACATTAGGCTTTTCAATAAACGCTGGAAAAACTTCTTTGGTTCCTTTTATTAAATAGGCAGTTCCTTTAGAATCTACTCTAGCCGTTCTACCATTTCTATGTGTATATTCCTCATAAGCATCAGGTGTTTCAAAATGAATAATAAATTTCATTTCTGGAATATCAATTCCTCTCGATGCTAAATCACTTGCTACTAAAACAGAAACACTTCCGTTTTTTAATTGAATCAAAGCTCGCTCTCTATCCTTTTGTTCCATTCCCGCATGAAAACAAGTATGTGCTATTTTCTTTTTATCTAAAAAGAGACTGATATCCTCAATTGTTCCTTTTTTATTACAAAAAACAATTCCAGGTTCATTCTCTAAATAATTTAATAAATCAACCAGTGTATTATGTTTGTTTACTGATGGTGAAACAACAGTTTTCACAACCAATTTAGAGCTCTTTTTTTCTTTCAAATAATTTAAAGTAACCGTCTTATCCATTCTAAAATAACTTGGAATAGCAGCTCCTTGCGTGGCAGATGTTAAAATACGTTTTGTCAAATTTGGTAAGTGACTAATAATATTTCGCATATCTCCACCGGCACCTACTTCAAAAGAAATATCAAACTCATCAATTACCAAAGTTTTAATTTCTTTAGTCGTAAAACGTGCTTGTTCAAAATGGTCTGACAATCTTCCTGGAGTACCTATTAAAATTGCAGGCGTATGTTTTAATTCTATTTTATCTTTAGAAATAGTTCTTCCACCGTAAATAGCATTGGCTTTGTAACCAGATCCCATATTACGAATTACTTGTTCTATCTGAATAGCCAATTCTCTAGAAGGCACAACAATTAACGCTTGTACTTCTGAGCACTCTGGATCTAACTGAGCTAGTACAGGCAATAAGAACGCTAAGGTTTTACCAGTTCCTGTTGGAGATAACAATAAAGTGTTTGCATTTTTATTTATTGTTTCCAATGCCTCTTCTTGCATTGGATTCAATGTATGAATATTTAGCTTTGCTAAAATTTCCTCTTGTTCTTTTATAATGTTTGCCATAATTTCTTAATCTTATCCTATGTATGCATTATACACGCTTGTATCTATTCTATTTTTATTTCTCCAACTTCTTCTAAAAGCAAAAATCCTTTGCTAAAAAATTTACCAATCAATAGGGAAATAATCTTTCAAAAATTTGCCACACCAATGTTTCCCTGTATTAATTCCATCAATTAATGGATCCATAACTCTTGCTGCTCCATCTACTATATCTAGTGGTGGTTGAAAATCATGTACTTCGACTTTCTTTTTTGATAATTCTGCCGGATCCTCATCGGTTACCCAGCCTGTATCTACTGCGTTCATATAAATTCCCGACTTAGCAAAAGTTGCTGCAGAAGTGTGTGTTAACATATTCAAGGCGGCTTTTGCCATATTAGTATGTGGATGACGGTCTACTTTTTTAAATCTATGAAATTTCCCTTCCATAGCTGACACATTGATAATATGCTTCTTGCCTGTATTTTCTTTCATCATTAAATTAGACAATCGATTACACAATACAAATGGTGCTACAGCATTGACCAACTGTACTTCTACCATTTCAGTAGTTTCAATTTCACCCAGTTTTAAACGCCAACTGTTGGTTTTTCTTAAATCTACTTGCTGTAAATCTTCATCTAATTCTCCTTCTGGAAAAACTTCTGAATTCTGTAATGAATTGTCAAAACTATACGGTATCTGAGATAATTCTGCTGAATTACGCAAACCAATTCCAGGTTCTGGACCATGCCATGTAACTGGTAGAACATTATTTTTACTAGTCTTAGCTGTTGCTGTACTTAAATCTGCCAACTCCTGTAAACAACTAGAATGATCCTTAAGTAATTCTTGTGCCAATTTGGGTAATTTCTCTACAGGTAATTTTTCATTTTCCATTAAATGAAAATAAAATCCTGATGGTCTTCTCACTGTTTGTGCCGCATTATTAATTAAGATGTCTAATCGATCGTATTTTTGTTCTATATAGTTACAAAAAATCTCAACACTTGGAATGTGTCTTAAATCTAGACCATGAATATGCAAACGACTGCTCCATTCTTTATAATCATCTTCCTTAGAAAAACGAATAGCAGAATCGGCAGGAAAACGTGTCGTTGCCACAACGGTTGCTCCCGAACGCAAAAGCATTAATGTAATATGATATCCTATTTTTAATCGTGAACCTGTAATAACTGCTACTTGTCCATTTAAATCAGTTGTTTGAAAACGTTTTGCATAGTTTAAATCGCCACATTCTGTACACATCGTATCATAAAAATGGTGCAATTTTGTATATACTGCCTTACAAACATAACAGTTCCTTGGAGATTCTAACTCTGGTGTGTCTTCAGGAATAGCTGCTGGAGCTAATAATTTTGGCGCCACGAATAAGGATGCTTCTCGAGCAGATCTAATTCCAGTAGTTTTTCTAGCATGCGTGTCTTTGGCAATCATTTTACGTTTTGCCGCTTTCTTAGCATCTTTTCTTCTTCGTTGAAATTCATCACGATTGGGTCTAGACAGTTCACCAGCAAGTTTAAAAAGTTGTACTCTTTGAGCTTCTGGTAATTCAAAAAGCTGATTCGTATCCTCCAATAAATTTTGAAGCGTACTTATACAATTGTCTATGTTTGTATTGTTCTTTTGCTCACTCATAAAATAATAAACCTGTTACTTCTTTTAATTAAACTTATTCAACTCGATTGTCATTATTTTTAAGTGATATTTTAAGAATAAGAATTACCTCTATTTAATTAGTTCTTGATCTAATTTTCTTCCTCCTTCAGAAAATCACTTGAACTGATATTTGAATAATTATTTCTTTTTCTTTTTAACTGAAGTCTCAGATTTACCAGATACAGCTGTAGTTTGGGCAACATAATTCGCTAAAATTTTTTCAACCAATTCTTCTTTGGTCAAATGATGAAAAATAGTTTTCACCTTCTTTTTAAATTCTTCCGAAATTTCACGATTTGGCTTCGTTTTAAATATTTTTTTAGCCCATAACAAACCATTATTTTCTTCAATGCTTTGAGCATCTGCTTTTTTAAAGGGTTTGAAAGTAAGCTCTAAAGCTTTTTCAAACTCGGCTATTTCCACAACCTCCTCTTGTTGCAATATTGTTAATGATAATCCTTTCGCTCCTGCTCTAGCTGTACGTCCACTTCTATGCACATATGCGTCAAAAGTATCAGGTAAATGATAGTTTACTACATAAGAAAGATCTTTCACATCAATACCACGAGCCGCTAAATCTGTAGCTACTAAAATATCAATATGTGCTTCTCTAAACTGTCCCATAATACGATCACGAATACCCTGTGATAGACTTCCATGGATAGCCCCTGAAGAAAATTTATTTATCGCCAAATTCTTTGCCAATTTATTAACGGCTGCTTTGGTCTTGCAAAAAATTATTCCTCTTTCACCTTCCTTAGAGTTTAAGAAATGCATTAAGACTTCTAGTTTTTCTATTGGCTCTACTACTACATATTGATGATCAATTCCTTGGTGCCCAACCGTTGCCATATCTGCTTCTAAATGTATGACATGCTTAGACATATAGTTTTGTACCAATTGCTTAATAGCACCAGGCATAGTAGCTGTAAACAAGAGCGTTCTTCTCTTTTTTGGAATTTCTTTGATAATACTATCCAACCCTTCTTTTAAAGCAACCACCATTTCATCGGCTTCATCTAAAATAAAAAAAGAGATGTTTTTTATATTGATGGCATTACGTTCGACCAAATCAGCCAAACGTCCTGGAGTAGCTACAACAATATGCGTATCTTCTTTTAAACGTTCTACTTGCGATTTTATCGAAGCACCTCCACAAACAGAGGCGATAGAAATTTTAGGACTATTTTTTGCAAAAGATTCTAAATTGTTAAAAATTTGTTGACCAAGTTCTCTTGTTGGTGTTAGAATTACTGCTTGAATATCCGTGTTTTCTACATCAATCAATTGTAATAAAGGCAAACCAAAAGCGGCAGTTTTACCGGTTCCTGTTTTTGCCAATGCAACAACATCCTCTTTTTGATTTAAGACTACGGGAATTACTTTTTCTTGAATAACGGTTGGAGCAGTAATTTCTAAAGCTGCTAAACTTTTTTGTAATTCTGCGTTAATACCTAAATCTGAAAACTGTTGACTCATATAAATTAATTTTGTGCAAAGATAACCACACTTTAATTGCTTGTACTACGTATCTATATAATAATTAATCATTTCTGAAAAATCACATAAAAAAAGCCCATCAATAAATGATGGGCTTTTATAATAATAAAATTATATGTCTTAGATAACTTTTACGTCAACTGCATTTAATCCTTTTTTACCTTCTTGTAATTCAAATTCAACCTCATCACCTTCACGGATTTCGTCGATTAATCCAGAAATGTGTACGAAATGATCTCTATCTACTCCTTCTTCTGTGATAAATCCAAATCCTTTTGACTCGTTGAAAAATTTTACTGTTCCTTTACTCATTGTAATAATATTTAATATTTTATTTTAATGGCACAAAGGTGACTCCATTTTTTAGATAAACAATATTTTAATTAACTTATTTTCAAAAACTTATAATTTATTTTCTTAAACCATTAATCTATTTGCTATTAAACCTGTAATATTTTTCTTTAAAATCATGTTACACCACCTAATAGCAACGTACTTTACTTCATTTTTATAGACTTTGCAGATATCTCAAATAAAACAGTAAAACTGTTACTAAACTAACACTTATAAACATATGTAAATTTTATTATTTATCTTTAGCTAACTAATTTTAAACATTTTACAATGAAATTTAACTTAATGATTACCGCAGTGGCAGCAATTATGCCTTTAGTAATGGGATTTATTTGGTACAATCCAAGTGTTTTTGGAAAAGCCTGGATGAAAGAATGTCAGTTTACTCCTGAATCTATAGGAAAACCCAATCCGATGATTTTTTTATACTCTTATGTATTAAGTTTTTTACTTGCGTTTATGCTAAGCCCAATTGTAATTCACCAATTTGGAATGTTTTCTGTTTTAATTAATGAACCTGGTATGACAGAAGCTGGCTCTGATGTACATAATTATTTCACTGATTTTATGGCGAAATACGGAAATAATTTTAGAACTTTTAAACATGGGGCACTTCATGGAACTATGGTAGGTTTGCTTATTGCATTACCAATATTAGCTACTAATGCTATGTTTGAAAAGAAAACTTTTAAATATATAATTATTAACAGTGGCTACTGGATTGTTACTATAGCTCTAATGGGAGGAATTATTTGTCAATTTGCTTGATTTATTTTTCTTATAAAAAAAGCCCGAAATTCAAATATTTCGGGCTTTTTTTATGATGTTATTTAATTATTACTTTGCCTTGCGCATAAAATACAAACCTATAGCTATTAGTGGAATACTCAATAATTGCCCCGTATTTAGGGTTAAAAACAAATCTTCCCTTCCCTCTATCTGTGCTTCCTTTAAAAACTCTATAACAAATCTTATTGACCATAGTGTGGCAAAGAAAAAACCAAACAAGTACCCTTGTTTTTCTTTTTTATTCGTTTTCCAATACATTTTCCATAGTATTAAAAACACACATAAATATCCTACTGCTTCGTAAATTTGTGTTGGATGACGAGGAAAATCTTCACCTAATTTTTTAAATATAATTCCGAAATTATTTCCTGTAGCCTTTCCTATAATCTCAGAATTCATCAAATTTCCAATACGAATAAAAAAACCTGCCAAGGCTACAACAATCCCCACTCTATCTAAAACAAATAATAAAGGCTTTTTAAGAATGTTTTTACTGTAAAAATACAATGCTGTAATAATACCAACCGCTGCTCCATGACTAGCTAAACCAGCAAAACCGGTAAATCGGAAAGGTGAAAATTTTACAGGCAATAAAATTTCTGCCAAATGATTTTGAAAATAAGTCCAATCGTAAAAGAAAACATGTCCTAAACGAGCTCCTAAAATAGTAGCTAATACCGTATAAATAAATAATTTATCGAGCTTTTCTAAAGGGATATTATCATTAATATAAATTTTCTTCATTAAATTCAACCCCAAACCAAACGCCAATACAAACATTAAACTGTAGTAACGAATAACAAAAAAACCTAAATCGATTCCCAAATTAGGATCCCAAGTAATAGCTAATAATTTCATTTGTTTTTTATTTTACTTGTGAAAAATATTCACAGTTATTTATTCTCATCTTTTTTAGGTACTGGATCATAACCACTCCCTCCCCAAGGGTGACAACTAAAAATTCTCTTTAGTGCCAATTTACCACCTTTAAACAAGCCGTGAATTTTTAAGGCCTCTAACGTATAGTGCGAACAAGTTGGAGAATACCTGCATGTAGCAGGTGTATAAGGCGAAATCATCACCTGATATATTCGAACCAAAAGCACGAAAGGATATATGAATATTTTCTTCAATTAACTTACAGAAAAAGTTGTTCCCTCTTTCCCATCTTTAAGCTGAATACCTAGACCAGCCAATTCATCACGAATTTGATCAGACAAAGCCCAGTTTTTATTATCTCTAGCTTCTTTACGTAACTTTATTAAAAGCTCTATAGTGCCACTTAATTTTCCAGAATTATCTTGACTAGACTCATCTTCTAAACCAAGAACATCAAAAACAAAAGCATTAAACAATTCTGAAAACAGATCCAAATCTTCCTTGTTTACCGTTTCTTTATTGTCGTTTATTAAATTGATGTATTTAACCCCTTCAAATAAATTTGCTATCAAAATAGGGCTATTAAAATCATCATTCATTGCTGCATAACAACTATCTGCCCATGCTGAAATATCTAAGCTTGAACTAGCAGAAGGATTTAAGCCAGGCAACAACTGTACTCCTTGCATTAATTTTTGAAAACCTTTTTCAGAAGCTTCAATAGCCGTACTAGAAAAATCTAAAATACTTCTATAATGCGCTTGAAGCATAAAAAAACGTGTTACACTAGGTGTAAATGGTTTATCTAACTTATCATTCTCACCAGAAAAAATTTCTCCTGGTAAAATATTGTTTCCTGTGGACTTGGCCATTTTTTGACCATTCAAAGTCAACATATTTGCATGCATCCAATAATTAACAGGATTTTTACCATTGGTACAGTTTGCTTGTGCAATTTCACATTCATGATGTGGGAATTTTAAATCCATTCCACCACCATGTATATCAAATTGTTCTCCCAAATATTTTGTACTCATAGCAGTACACTCTAAATGCCATCCTGGAAAACCATCACTCCAAGGAGAAGGCCAACGCATAATATGCTCTGGACTTGCTTTTTTCCACAAAGCAAAATCTTGTGGATTTTTCTTTTCAGACTGACCATCTAAAGTTCTTGTATTATGAATAGAGTCTTCAATATTTCTACCTGAAAGAATTCCATACTGCTCTGTTTCATTATATTTTAACACATCAAAATAAACAGAACCATTAACAATATATGCCAATCCTTTTTCAATAATATCATTAATTATTTCAATTTGCTCTACAATATGTCCTGTAGCTGTAGGCTCAATACTCGGAGGCAAATTATTAAACTGCTTTAAAATATCATGAAAGTCTACCGTATAACGTTGCACCACTTCCATTGGCTCAATTTGCTCCAATCTTGCCTTCTTAGCAATTCTATCTTCACCAACATCAGCATCATTCTCCAAATGCCCAGCATCCGTAATATTACGCACATAACGCACCTTAAAACCCAAATGTTTTAGGTAACGAAAAACCAAATCAAAAGACATAAAAGTTCTTACATTTCCTAAATGCACATTGCTATAAACCGTAGGTCCACAAACATACATACCTACCGAACCTTCATTTATAGGAGTAAAAATTTCCTTTTCTTTACTTAAAGAATTATATACTTTAAGTTGATTTTTTTTATATAAACCCATGTGTTTTCTCTTATTCTTAAAGAGCGTAAAGATAACAACAATTAGCAGATGATAAAATTTAAAAAGAGCTAGTTTTCTTAATTAAAATTTAAATCAGAACCCTTTATTAAAATTTGGCTTAAAAAATTTCATCGAATAGTATTTCTAACAAAATTCCTTAAAAACGAAATAATCAAAATGCGTACATTTGCACAGAATTATTGAGAAAAAAACAATTTAGATGTTAAAAAAAATACCGAGCTATATAAAATATTTAATTTCACAAATAATCATTGTATTTCTTTATGCATCACTGCACAGAGCTATCTTTTATTATTTCTTTGCTGATTTAAATAAATCTTCACAAAAAGATATTATTCAAGCTAGCTTATATGGAATACGTTTTGATATTAAACTAGCCATGTTATCAATATTTCCTTTGGCTATTCTTATTTTTATTTTCAATACCAAGTTCTTTTCAAAAAAAATATTCAAAAAAATTAGTATTGGTTACCTAGTAATTACCTACTTAACACTAACACTGTTCTATTTGTTTGATTTTGGATACTACGATTATCTAAGCACTCGATTAGACGCTACTTCGCTTCGATTTTTTAATGATCTTCAAATCTCCACACAAGTACTAATAGAAAGCTACCCTATATTTAAAGGCACATTAATTTTACTTATTTTCCTTTTCATCATAGGATATATGAGTAAGAAGATTTATGAATTTTATGCCAAAAACAACTTAACTGTCAGTAATAGAAAGAAAGCTTTTTTTGTTGTTATTCCTTTTTTTCTAATGTCTTTTGGAATATACAATAGTTTTACTCACTATCCATTGCGTTGGAGTCAAGCATTTTTCTCTAAAGACAATGCCATAAACCAATTTGCATTAAACCCAGTACTGTATTTTTTTGATAGTTTTGCGTTTAGAAGCACGGGGTTTGACCTAGAAGCTACCAAAAAGTATTACCCTGTAATTGCAGAATACTTAAACCTTCCAAAAGACAGCATCTCTTTTGAAAGAAGAGTCACCTTCGATCATAAACACAACACAAAACCTAATATTATTGTAGTAATGATGGAGTCTGTTGGAGCCGCTCCCATGAGTTTTTACGGAAACCCTATAGAAAGCACCCCTAAAATGGATAGCCTTGTTAAAGAGAGTGTCCATTTTACTAATTTCTTTGTTCAAAAAGCAGGAACCGCAGGAAGTGTTTTTGCAAGTATTACAGGATTACCTGATGTAGATATGGTAAAAACTGCCTCTAGAAACCCCATGGTCATTGATCAACGAATTATTTTTGATCAATTTAAAGGTTATGAAAAATTATACTTCCTAGGAGGAAGCGCCAATTGGGCTAATATCCGTGGATTATTCCAATCTAACATTAAAGATTTAAAAATATTTGAAGAAGGAAGTTACGAAGTTGAAAACAGAGCTGACGTATGGGGTATTGATGATTACGAACTTTTTAAAGAAGCCGACAAAGAATTAACGAAACTACATCAACAACAAAAACCTTTTATTACTTATATTCAAACAGCAACCAACCACATGCCTTTTACTGTACCTGACGTAAAAGAAAGCTATAAACCTTTACAAGAAAATAAGATTGATGCAGATTTGCTAGCCAAATCTGGTTTCAAGTCAGTGGCACAACTAAATGCATTAAGATATCTAGATTTTAATATTGACCGATTCCTAAAAAGAGCCAAAAAATCTGGTTACTACGATAATTCTATCTTTTTGTTTTTTGGAGACCACAATACAGCAATGAACGAATTTGATTTCCTAGAGAGAAAAGAATTTGCATTAGGTTTAAGCGTACATCATGTACCTTTCTTTATCCATGCTCCTAATTTTATAAAAGCTAAAGAAATAGACACCCAAGCTAATCTAATAGACTTATATCCTACAGCAGCAGGTCTTGCAAAAATGGACTATACCAACTATACACTAGGAGTTGATTTACTAGATAGTACCCGTACAAAAAACGTCTCATTTTTATACCTAAAAGGAGAGCCGGGAATAGAATTAATAAAAGATGGATATGCATATGCTTGGAGAATTCATTCTAACAAAAAAGAATTGTACGACTTATCAGAAGACAAACTCTCTGACATCAAAGACAAACAGCCAGATAGAGCAAAAGAAATGGATAGCTTACTTCAAGCATTCTACCACTCAACAAATTATCTTTATTACAACAACAAAAAATAGAGCTAAAAAAAAACTCATCTAGATTTTAGATGAGTTTTTTTATTTTGATTGAGGATTTTAATAATCTCTAAAGATTGCATGCATCATACGTTTCTTATCGTTTATACTTTCTTCTAAAGAAATCATTGTTTCTGTTCTATTTACCCCTGGAACATCATCAATTTGAAAGATAATATTTTTAGCACTCTCTGTATTTTTAGCTCTAATTTTACAGAAAATATTAAATTTGCCTGCAGTTACATAAGCAACCGTTACGTTAGGGATTGCTCTTAAGCTTGCTATCACATCCTGAGTCATAGAAGTCTTTTCTAGGTAAATTCCAATATGAGCAATAAAAGCATAACCCATTTTTTCATAATCAAGTGTCAAAGTTGACCCTTTAATTATCCCTTCTTCTTCCATCTTTTTCACACGAACATGAATAGTTCCCGCTGATACTAATAATTTTTTTGCAATATCCGTAAAAGGTGTTCTTGCATTTTCTATTAACATATCCAAAATTTGATGATCTACTTCATCTAAATGATATTTTTTCATATCCTCACTGATTTATTACAAATTTACTTATATGCAAAAATAATAAAATATTTCTAAGAAAAATGAATATTTGTTACGAAAAACATAATTTAAATTGATTTTAAGCAGCTTTTGTTTAAATCAATTTCTTTATGCCCAACAAAGTCCTCTAAACCTCCTCTTGTAACTTCTTCTTTTTCAACATGTAAAGTATTATTCTTAACCACATAATTGTATTGAACCGCTACATCCTCAATCACCCCAAGTTCATTCTTTACATTTCTATAAATTATATCGTAACACTTTTTATCATTATTAGGAATCTCAAAATATGGCTCGTAATTAGAATAATATGACTCTTGAGCTATAAATAACACACCTTGCAACATCGCAAAGAAATTAAATTTTCGAACTACGTCTCTATCATAATCATTATAATAATGCCCTGCTTCTATTAAAATAGTATTATGTCCTAACTTTTGAAAATTATCTCCAGTAGCGGTAGGATAAAACTCATCTGTATACCTTCCAATATGCTCAGGTATCATCTTAGAAAGCAAAGCATTCATTGAAACAATTACACTCATGGTTTCTTTACGTCCATCCGTTAAGGTACGCTCTAAGTCTTCTGAGGGTGCTAAAAATGATATTGTCGCAGGATTTTTAGTTCCTTCCACATTAAATATAGTACGCTGGTCGTGTAAATTAAAGCAAAACTCAGGATTAAAATCATCTAAAACCGCACGTAATAACTTACTTTCTTTAGCCTCTAAATTAACCGCATCCCTATTTAAATCAACTCCATTTGCATTAACTCGCGTAAATACATCTGATCCATCTGGATTTAAAATTGGTAAAAAAACGATAGAACAATTCTCTAAAATCTCTTTTTGCTCTTTTAATAGCTGTTCTGGATTTTCAAAAAAACGAAACAAATCAAACATAGCCTTTGTTCCAGTACTTTCGTTTCCGTGCATTTGAGACCAAATTAAAATCTTCTTTGGTCCCGTACCAATTTTTAACTTGTATATGTCTGTATTATTTTCAGACACTCCTTCAATATTTTTCTGAAATAATTCTTCATTCAATTTTTCTATCAAAGGTTCTATATCTTCAAATAAAATTCTTCTTCCTTTCAAGGCCTTTTCAAAATTGTTATCGTACCAATTTTTAAGGTTTTTAATATCCATAATTTTCATGTTACAAATGTAAAAAATCCATTGTTTACATTTGTAATAAGTTTGTTTTTTGTTTTTGTTTACAATTGGAAACAAAAGTAGTGGGTATTTATTCAAAAACTGTTATTCAAACAGCACGAAAAAACAACACTATTGAAAACAGGTTATAAAAACCTACAAACCAACTACTTAAACACTCATGTCTAAAGTTTTTGTTGATGTTTTTAACCATCCTAAACCTATTGTTTGGTTCTTGCATTAAAATGAATTACATTTGTAAACAACAAAAAATATTACAATGTTAAACAGCATAGATTTTTCCACGAGAATAAAAAAAATAATGGATTACTACGGAACTTCCGCCTCCGCTTTTGCGGATTCAATAGACGTTCCTAGATCTAGTATATCACATATTCTATCAGGAAGAAACAAACCTAGCTTAGATTTTGTTTTGAAAATAACGCACACATATAACGACGTAGATTTGTACTGGCTCCTAAACGGAAAAGGACATTTTCCAAAAAAAACTCCCTCTCCTACTTCAAAGTCAAATAGTACTCCTCTTAAACTTCAAAAGAAAGAGCACGAGAAAATTGATTCTGAGGTAATACAACAAAACAAAATTGAGACTACATTAAATTCAGAAATAGAAAAAGTATTTATTTTTTATAAAGATGGGACATTTAAAGAATATCATAATAGAGACTAGACAACAAAAAAAAAGACAGCATTACGCTGTCTTAATAATTTCACAATATAATTCATTTACTATTCTACCAGCTGCACTAGCCCCGATTTAACTATAGAAATAAGCTCCTGAGAATTTGAATTATTTAACTTCTCTTGTGTATACACCATTCTCCTTAACAAAGAAATCATTTTTTTATCAAAATCATATTTCTTGTATTGATTCCCTTTGACCACCATATCTGCTACCAAATTTTTATAAGCCGCAACATTATTACTCTCTACAATCCACTCAAAAGCTTTTGCAAAAAGCTCATTCGCTTCTTTATCGTTATTAACATGCATGCCCTGTATAACATTGCTAGCCACAAAAGACATCTCTTCCACATCTCTGTTTTTAAAATACATTTTAGACAAAGGAAAAGCGATTGCTTTTTTAACGCTCTGTGGCAGGTTTTTAGCTTTTTTCATTGCCAACGGTTCATTTAAATAATAAAGAGCCTCTAAAGCATTTGCTTTAACTAAATTCGACTCACTATCACATTCCTTCAAAAAACCAGCCTCATAATCAAAATAAACCAGCCTCCCCAAAACCTTTACAGCTGCCGCCTTTACAAAATTATTAGAAGCTGTTTTTACAATTCTCTCTATCTTTTCAATAACTCCACGCTTGGCATATTTATTACTTAAATCAACACCTTCCAAGGCAATTACTTGTAATTTATAAAAAGGATCATTAAAGGCACTCACCACCAATTCAAAAACTTCTTTATCATCTTGATGCTTTATCAACTCCTTTAAAGCAACCATTCTATCTACATAATGAGGTGCATTTTTATACTGAAATTTATATTCCTTTAAAGTCTTATGCTGCTTAAAATCTCCTAGAACCACATGATCTGCATTGACATGAATCCAATCAGGATATTTATCATAGGAATAAACAAGTGATTTCTCACTGGTATCCACAAAAATCTCTCTTTCTGTTTTTTGCCCCTTTTCATAAATAACAATTTTTACAGGAAAATAAAACACATCTTTTTCAGATTGCTTTAAAGTAACGGTTACCGTTTTCTCTAAAATATTATAATCATGAGAAACCGTAACAATTGGATGCCCTGCTCCATAATACCACTGATCAAAAAACCAATTCAAATCTTTTCCAGAAATATCTTCAAAAACCATTCTTAAATCATGAGCCTCCGCTGTCTTAAATTGAAAATCTTTCAAATATTTTTTAATCCCTTCAAAAAAAGCAGTATCTCCAATAAAATTACGCAGCATATGTAAAATCACCCCTCCTTTGTTATAACTAACAGCATCAAACATATCTTCTTTACTTATATAATTATAACGAACAAGATGCTTGCCTAAATTCCCTCCTTTTTTATAATCTTCAATTTGTTGATACATATGAGCATCTGCCCTGTCTTTTCCATAAGCATGAGCGATCCATAAATACTCACTGTAGTTTGCAAACGATTCGTTTAAGGTTAAATTCGCCCAATTCTCTGTAGTCACCAAATCACCAAACCAATGATGGAACAACTCATGCGCAATAATAGTCTCCCATTTATTTTCATCAACCAAATCTCCCTCTGACTGGTACGCTCCTTCTCCATGCACAACAGCTGTTGTGTTTTCCATAGCACCACTTACAAAATCACGAACCACAATTTGACTGTATTTATCCCAAACAAAATCTACCCCCGTTAATTCCGAAAAGAAATCCATCATTTTTGGAGTATTTCCAAAAATTTTCTTTGCCAAATGCTCATACTCCTTTTCTACATAATAATTCACTTCCTTTTCTCTCCATTTATCTTTTACAACAGCAAATTCACCAACCCCTATAAAAAACAAATACGGTGCGTGTTTTTGATCCATTTTCCAATAATCCGTTCTAAAACCAACAGCATTGGATTTACTTGCTACCAAATTACCATTTGACAGAGTCTGATATTTATCCGGTACGGTTATATAAATCTCTTGTGTTGTTTTCTGATTAGGCTTATCAATGGTAGGAAACCAACAACTACTAGCCTCAGTTTCGCCTTGTGTCCAAATTTGTGTTGGTTTATTACTTGAAATACCTGTAGAATTTACAAAATACAAACCTTTTGCACTTGTAATCGCACTACTGCCTACCTGTTTAACTTTATTAGGTCTTGCTGTATAATCAATAAACAACTTTAAGGTATCCGTTTTACTATACACTCTGTCTAAATCAATATAAATCTTCATCCCATCATAATGATACTCCAATTTTTTCCCTGCAACAGAAACCTCATTAATTAACATGCCTTTTGCATCTAACTCCAACTTATCAGTATTATAAAAATGTGGATGTAAATCTATCCAAGCTTTTCCGTACAAGTATTGTTCAGAAAAATTAAAACTCACATCTAATTTAGTACGCATTAAATCAAATGCCTTTGTATACACCAGAGCATTTTTATATTTAATATGCTTATTTGAAACCTGAGCAAAAGAAACTGCCATCACAAATAACAGCAAGTATGTAGTAATCGTTTTAAACTTCATTCAATATGAATTTTTAGCACCTATCAAAAATGGATGTTCTTTTTAAACACCATATCAACCCAACAACAATGGTTTAACTTTCTTATGATGTATTTAATAATTTTGACAAAAATAAAATACAATTTCATTTTCGCCCATAATATATTGTTAAATCACAAGCAATTACTATTTATCGTATTTTACTTGATTCATTTTATTATCATAAGTTTCTTCCATATACTCATATCCATCTTTCCACCATTTTGTCATTTTTTTCTTATCAAAAATTAAAGAATTTGTAGTTAAAACAGTGGGTGTATAATACATATTTAATTTTACGTCCTTATTTTTTGCCGCTAGCTTACCTATGGTTAAATTATGTTTTCCTACATGCTCTAACATAAAATCAAAAATAACAGACAGCAACGAAAAAGGGTTTTTAGAAGACAACCTATTAAAATGGGAAACCTCTGTATCTAAAATAATAACATCTACCTCCGTAGCACCAAGATTTATAGCCTCCCTAACAGGAACCAAACATCCAAAGCCTCCATCAACATATTCACAATTATTTTTTTCAAACACACTCATAAATGGAGCATAATTACAAGAAGCCCATATCCAATCACAAAATTCATCATATGAATAATCTTTAATAGACTTGTATTCTATTTGACTCGTGGTTAAGTTAGATACCGTAACCACCAAATCTACCAATGAAGTTTTCAAGGCTAAAAAATCTTCATTTTTTAAATTTTTTCTGATTAGTTTTCTAAGGTTACTACTATCACCAAAAGTTTTTCTTTTACGTATAAAATTCCAAAGCACATTTAAATGATTTATAGCTACCACTTTTTCACCATGTACTCTTTTAACAAAAAAAGGACTGTTACTAAAAATACTTCTTTGATTTACATTGGTATAAATTTCTTTCAGTTCTTCAATTTTACCCAAAGCCAAATGAGGAATAAGCAAACTTCCAGTAGAAGTACCCAAATATAAATCGTATTTTTTCTTTTTGGTTTTAATCAAAAACTCAGCAACCCCTCCAGCAAATGCACCTTTACTCCCACCTCCTGATATCACTAATGCTTTCATCTTTTTTTGAATGATTTTTCTTAAGTTTGATAAATCTAATTAAAATAGATTTTTAAAACCTAAAAGTAACAATTCTTTTTCATGTGATGCGTACTCAAACAACCCTAATATCGCTATTTATTTTGCTTTTTTTTAGTAGCTGCAAACAACAATCCATAAAACACACATTAGCGTTTGATTGCGAAACAACAAACTATCTACAACAACTCATAAAAATAAAAGATGCTAAAAAAACATTTGAATTAAGCATTCCTGAAAATTGGAAAAGAGAACTTTTTGTAGACACAAATGAATCACGCCTTTATTGTGCTGACACAACTAAAGAATTAAATGAAGCCTATATTTTTGATCTTGGATACTTCAACAATGAAATTAAATTCGACAACAGTTTTATAAGTAATCTTACCAACGAATTATCTAACGATAACATTATCAAAAAAGGAACTTTCAATGAAAAAAACAGAGCATATTACTACATTCTTTCCTCTTCAAAAAACCTTGGATTCCCCTCCAAAAACTTAACTATTTATTTAAAAAACAAAAACAACGGTCATTATCGTCTCAAGCTAGATGTTTATGGTGACAAAAATACAACTCAAAGATTTTGTGAGGCATTAAGCATATTTGATAAAGCCAACTTATTTCAAAAATAATATGAACTTAAGAAAACTAAATAATATTCAAAAAATAAACTGGCTAGAACAACTTGCCATACTCGGATTTTTAATCACTTCTATCATTACACCAAATTTATGGCTAAACTCTAAAGACTTTCCAGTAATCCCTCTTTTTGAATCTTTACCCATCCCTAGTGCTCCTTTCGACTATATTATTGCCTCAGTTTTTTTTGTTTTATTAGTTTTACAATTAGCCAGACCTAGACAATACTTAGGTTTATTTATTGTTTTTTTCTACGTTTATTTATGTTTTATAGATCAAAACAGACTACAACCATACTACTACCAAAGTATGCTTACACTATTGGCTATTAATTTATTCCCTAAAAAACACAATTCGAAATCCATACTTTACACTGTATCACTAATTTTTTTAGCAACCTATTTTTGGAGTGGTGCGCAAAAATTAAATGAAATATTTTACGAGCAATGGATGGGAGCACTTGTAAAACATTTCTCATTCATGCCTTTTGAATTGCTGGAAATATTCACTTACCTCGTTCCTTATTTAGAATTACTTATGGGGGTGTTTTTGCTATTTAACCACACAAGAAGATTTGCTATATTCTCTATTATATGCATGCATAGTACTATTGTAATTATGTTATTTTATCTTGGTTATGGATTCAATGTAGTACCTTGGAATTTACAAAATATAGCTAGTGTATTGGTGTTATTTTGGACATTAGATACTCGTTCTGGACTGGATATATTTATTTATGAATTTGATTACAGGAAATCAATATTAATAGTTTTTACCGTTTTGCTGCCGATATCCAATTTTTTCGGTTATTACGACCACCTGCTATCATTTAGTTTTTTCACCTCCAAACTAAAATATTATTACATAATTATTGAAGATAAAGATTTAGAAGATAAGCTACCAGAACACATAAAAAAATTCATTCGCCCACATAAAGGAATGTCTATATTATACCCAAATGAATGGGCTGGAGAAGTTAACAAAGTTTTGTTTTACCCTCAAGAGAGAGCAATCCTTTACCTAGATAAATACCTCCAATCATTTTCAAACAAAACAGACAAAACTAAATCAACAACTCTTATAGTATACAACCAATAATTACTTTCTTTTTTCTGAAGCATCTATCACTACTTTTAGCTCTCCTTTTTCTACACGAATTTTTCCTGAGTTTACTAATGCCTCCAAATTAATTGGCCTATTTGTCGTTTTTTCTTTATTCTTTTGTTTTTGAATCAATTTTGAAATGTTAAATTTTTCTTCATCCATAAATGCAAAGATAGTTATTCCCTATTTTTGATGAAACTTGAAATATATTCCATGAATTTTAAAAACTATATATTCTATATTATTTTTTTATCTGCTTCTTGCAACTTCTGTTTCGCACAATTAAATTACGCAAACACAATTATCAATACTTTAAGCTCTCCAAGCTACCATGGAAGAGGTTATGTTTCTAATGGAGATAAACTTGCAGCTAAATTTATTCAAAAGGAGTATAAAAAATTAGGACTAAAAAAATTCAACAAATCTTACTCACAAAAATTTTCATTTAGCGTAAATACACAACCTGGAGAATTAACACTTTCTTTAAACAATCAAAAATTAATTCCAGGAAAAGATTTTTTAATTGATCCTGGAAGCCCTAGTATCAAAGGCTCTTTTAAAACCGTAAAAACCAACTGTAACGAATTACTTGAAACGGAAAAATTTTTAAAAAAACTAAAAAACACTGCCCATAAATTTTTACTAATAGATTGCTATAATCTAGAGAAATTGGACAGAAAACAACAAAACAAAATTAAGGAAATTATTAATTTTTTGCGCTACAGCAAAGACCACCCTTCAGTTGGTATCATTGTTTTTAACACCAACAAACTTACTTGGCATGGAAGCACAAAACAAAACCCTAAACCCTCATTTACTGTTTCTAAAAAAACAAACCTAAAAAACATAAACACCATAAATGTAAATTGCAAAAGTAAATTCTATAAAAAACACACCTCAAGAAATTGTATTGGACATATAAAAGGAACCACTAAGAGCGATTCTATTATTGCATTAACAGCTCATTATGATCATTTAGGGCGCATGGGAAAGAAAACATATTTCCCGGGTGCCAATGATAATGCTAGCGGTATTGCTCTACTATTAAGTATAGCCAAATATTTTACAGAAAATCCTCCTAAATACACTTTGGTATTTATGGCTTTTGGAGCAGAAGAAATAGGTCTCTTAGGATCTAAATATTTTACAGAAAACCCTTTATTCCCATTAAAAAACATAAAATTTCTGTGGAATTTTGATTTAGCAGGCACTGGAAGCGAAGGAATAAAAATAGTGAACGGCTCAGAGTACCCCAAAGAAATAAACCAACTCATTAGCATCAATAACAAACTAAATTTACTTCCTAGCATTCAAAAAAGAGGAAAGGCTTGCAATAGTGATCATTGTTACTTTGACACTCTTGGTATAAAAACCTTTTATAGCTATACCTTGGGAGGAATCAAAGCATATCACGACATATATGACAGACCTGAAACCTTA
>JBHOTE010000018.1:0-41792 GCA_042584125.1 Bacteroidota bacterium | reverse complement strand
TTCAATATGAGCCCTCTTTGATGATGTTACATGAAGAATATTTTGAAAGAACTACTTTGGATTTGAATATGAAATTATATAAGAATTTAGAGCAAAGTAAGTTATGGTTTGCATTGTCATTTAGACAATCTTTTTATAGACAATCTTCTGAAAACTGGAATTATTTGTCACCTATATTAGGTTTAAATTATAAGAGTTTAATGTTTGCTTATACGTATAGAGAACAGTTGGGAAACCTAAGTTTTGTACCAAACGGGGGCTATCATCAAATAACTTTAGGATGGAATGTTTTTGAAAAACATTCAAGATTGGCGGCTTGTCCAAACATAAATTCTTCATTCTTTCATTAAAAATTAATTTTATGATTATTAAAGAAGTAAGGGGGTATACACCAAAATTTGGTGACGATTGTTTTATTGCTGAAAATGCTGTTATTTTAGGAGAAGTAACTATGGGGAATCAGTGTAGTATTTGGTATAGTGCTGTGTTGCGTGGAGATGTGCATTACATTACTATGGGGAATAAAGTAAATATACAAGACGGAGCAGTAGTTCACGCAACTTTTGAAAAGTATCCTACCAATATTGGAAATAATGTTTCTGTGGGGCATAATGCAATAGTTCATGGCTGTACGGTTAAGGATGATGTTTTGATTGGGATGGGAGCCATTGTAATGGATGGTTGTGTAATAGAGAGTAATTCTATTATAGCGGCTGGTGCTGTGGTAGCAAAGGGTACACATGTTCCATCAGGAAGTGTGTTTGGAGGGATTCCTGCAAAAAAAATAAAAGATATTAGTGAAGAGCTATTGACTGGAGAAATTCATAGAATCGCAGAAAATTATATAAAGTACGCGGGTTGGTTTAAAGAAAGCAACTAACTTTGGTTTAGGGTAAAACTTGCAATTTTTTATGTTGAGTTAGTGTTTTGTGTTTTGATCTACTGTCGAATTGCTTCCCCACTAATTATTCTTTGGGTTGAAATCTGTAGATAGAAATTCCAATCGTTGTTTTTCCAAATTTTGAATTTTCTTAGTTGAAATATGTTTAAGATATTCCTCTTCTAATTCTGAACTGTATAATGAATCTTTAACAGGAAATTTAGCTCCTACTTCTTCTAAATAATCAAAAAGAGTTGTTTTTATCTCAGTTTTTTGTTGTATGCCATTTTATTAATCATTACTTCCCAGTTCTAAAGGGGCCATTATAGCATTGCTCCTTATTTCTGTGTGTCTGATTTCACCACCACTTGTTCCGACGTATTTAGCTAAAATGCCATCTGCTACCGCTAGTAATAGGGTGAAAATCACCAAATACTTGGCGAATTTATATTTTTTCAATTCTGCAACAAACCCAATAAAGGATAAGGCTCCAAGGACTAGTGTAAGGGTGAAAAATGATTCAGCATACTCTTCATGCGTATGGATGAATGTCTCACTAATTCCTGAAATATGCTCTACTACTTCTTCTGCACCTTCACCCGTATAAAATGCGACAATTGAGGTGATCGCGCTAAATATAAATATACCAAAGGCCGTTAGTTTTACCTCTCTTTTTTTGAGTGTCAAACCAGTAATGAGGACTAGAATTCCAATCAATAAACCAACTATAGGTAGATGATTTACAATTAAATGAAAATGTGTATTATTCATGATTATTCTGTTATTAAGTTAAATGCTCCTTTTGTTAGAAATTGTGTGTTTTTATTAAAGTCTTCGTGATTTAAGATGACCACTAAACCATTGCTCGATTCACCCGCTTTTATTTCTCTTTTTTGAAATGACAAACCAGTAGTTGAGTTATCTTGAAGCACTAGTGCGAAATACTTGCCTTCCACTTCTACAAGTGCGTTTTCTGGTAAGGACATCTTTATTGAAGATGTTGAAAATATATTAGCCTCTACATACATTCCCGGACTAAAATTGGCAGATGATTTTCCATCCGATAAACGACCATGAATACCAATGGTTCGGTCTATAGGGTCTACCGTTTTATTTACCAGATGAACCACAGCTTCATATTTTTGACTCTTGTCATCTTGAATACTAAACTGAATTTTTTGACCAATAGTTACTTTGGGTAAATCTTTTTCAAAAACACTCAATTCCAAGTGTAAGTGGTCTGTATTGACTATTGTTATGGCAGATTGAGATTGATTTAAAAAACCTCCTCTTGTAACACCAACCTTAGTAACGTATCCGCTAATAGGTGAGTAGATATTTATAGTCGTGCGAATATTTTCCATAGTGAGTGTATTTCCATTAATATTCATAAGTGATAGCTTTTTAGCTAAGGATTCTACTTTGACTCTAATTACTGTGTAGTTTGATTCTGCTTTTAGAAAGTTTTTCTGAGATGTTACATTGTCTTTAACCAGATTCTTCTGTCTTTCATAATCTGACGTTAGATATTTGAGCTGTCCCTTAGCTTCTAGATAATCTTGTTGCATCTGCACAAAATCAGGATTTTCTAGAGTAAATAGCAATTGCCCCTTTTTAACAAGTTCACCTGGAATTAGACTTAAATATTTAACTGTGCCACCAAAATATGAACTGACAGAAACTCTGCTTTCAGGTGGAACGTCTAATATTCCTGTCGCTCTAGTAACCTCATTAAATTTTTTTTTCTCCAATTTCCCTAGTTTCATATCAGAGAATTCAAATTGTGTTTTGCTCAATTCATAAGCGCCTTCTAAAGGAATTTGGGTATTGACTTGGTCAGCCACTTTTGAATCAGTTTTAGATACACATGATGCTAAAGTCAGTAAAGAGGCTACTATCAGGTAGCTTAGAGAACGGTTTTTCATTTTAGTATTGATATATTTTTTCATCGTTAATTCATTAAGTAGTTGGATTCCAAAACAGTCATGTTATACTGGAAAAGAGATTTGAGATAGTTAGATTCAATCGTTTTTGCATTTTCCAGCAACTGAGTATATTGAAGGAAATTAATTTCTCCACTATGGAATGCTTTATTGGCATAGAATAAGGTCTCTTTGGATAGTTTTTTACCAGTTGATTCATAGTAGTTAAGCTCTTTCTCATATTGTTTTAAATCCGATTGGATTGCTTCATACCGGGAGGATAAGTGTATTTTGTAATTATCATTTTCGACTTCAAGGATGCTTATTGCTATTTTTGCAGCGGCTATTTTAGATTTTTGACTTCCAAACCATAATGGAATAGCAACTCCTACCTGAAAACCCGTGAATGACTGAGTACCTGACCCAATATTTCTTCCTTGGAATACGGTAGCATTTATATCAGGTAATAGATTTTGTTTTTCCAAAGCTTGCTCTTGATTGGCAAGTTTAAGTGCATTAGAGTAGTAGCTCAACATTGGATGAGCAACTGTATCAAGTGGTATGAGCTCAATTCTTTGAAAATGCTCTTCACATATGGTAAAACTGGTGTCGGACTGTAGCCACCGATTAAGCACAATGTGATGTTTTTGAATACTTTCACGTATTTGACTCAATTGTATAGAAATTTCCTTCTTCTTTGTTTCGGCTGTCAACTTCTCCAAATAATTGGATTCTCCTTGTTCAAACTTTCTGATAGCTGCATGTTCAAATGAGGTGTAAAGACTATCTAAATAGCTGTAGTTCTTTAGCATTTGTTGCCAATACATTATTTCAGTGTAAGCCTTGCGAACTTCTTTAATGACTGTATACCTATCGATCATGAATTGGTCTTTGGTCAATTCTGATTTGCCCTGCATTACTTTCCGTTGAGCGCCATAAACGGTAGGGAATTGAAAATTTTGACTTACACCCCAAGTGTTGAGGGGCAAGTTATTTGGAGCTATGTTGGCAGCATCCTTATTGTAGTACACTTCTGTTTTATTAATATCTATTGCACTTCCAATAAGTTGTTTGCTCTGATTTATGCGTTGGGCCGAGGCTTTTAAACTTAGGTTATTTTGCAAAGCAATTTCTACTGCCCGATCTACAGTTATTTTATGAGTTTGACTATGACCTATAAAGGGAATGGAAATCAACGTCAAAATCACAAGTCCTTTCACAGGGACTTTCAGTTTAGGTATATATCTTTTTCTATCGAATAAAGCATAAAGCACAGGTAGAACAACTAACGTAAGAGCAGTTGCAGATATTAGTCCACCTACTACTACTGTTGCTAAGGGTCGTTGCACCTCTGCACCTGCTGAGGTAGAGATTGCCATAGGCAGAAATCCCAACGCTGCTGCGGTAGCAGTTAGTAAAACAGGTCGCAATCGGTTCTTGGTACCAATTAGTATTCGTCTATTGATGTCATTGACTCCGTGAGCTTTTAGTTCCTTAAACTCCTCAATCAATACGATACCATTTAATACTGCAATACCAAAAAGTGCAATAAAACCAACGCCTGCGGAAATGCTAAAAGGAAGGTCGCGTAAGTAAAGCAGTATTACTCCACCTATAGCTGCCATAGGTATAGCACTGTAAATAATTAGGGCTTCTTTCACGGAATCGAAGGCGAAATAAAGCAGAACAAATATAAGGATTAGTGCTATTGGAACGGCAATCATTAGTCGCTCTTTGGCAGTTCTCAAATTCTCGAACTGACCGCCATAATCTAGCGTGTACCCTGTTGGTAATTTGACATTTTCATCAATTATTTGTTGTACATCTTTTACCACCGATTCCAAATCCCTACCTCTCACATTGACCCCTACTACAATTCTCCTTTTGGTGTTATCTCTAGAAATTTTAGCTGGGCCCTTGGTATATGAAATGCTAGCAAATTCACTCAATGGTAGTTGATTGCCATTGGAAAGCTGAATAGTTGCAGTTTCTATATCACGAATATCGTGATGATGTGCTTTATCAAATCTGACAACTAAGTCAAATTGCTTTTCACCCTCAAAGATCGTCCCAGCGGACTTGCCCGCAAATCCCATGGTAATAATATTATTTAGATCTTCTACATTCAATCCATGTTTAGCGATTTTTCCTCTATCGTATTTGACAGTCATCTGTGGAAGTCCTGCCACTTTTTCAACAATAATATCAGCAGCACCATCTACTCCTTGGATAGCCTTTTCAACTTCCAGGGCTTTTTTGTAGAGAATATTCAAGTCTTCCCCAAATATTTTAATAGCCAAGTCAGCACGAACTCCAGTGATAAGTTCGTTGAAACGCATTTCAATAGGTTGGGTGAACTCAAAATCTACTCCTGGGATTTCCGATAATGCCTCTTTAAACTTATCAGCTAGTTCATCCTTACTTTCAGCTGAAACCCATTCTCCTTTTGGTATGAGTTTGATGATTACATCACTTTCTTCCATAGACATGGGATCAGTTGGGACTTCTGCAGCTCCAATTCTACTTACTACTTGTTCTACTTCAGGGAATTTTTTAAGAATAGTCTCAATTTTTGTAGTTGCAATTACAGTATTACTTAAGGAGGTACCTGTTTTCAATACAGGTTGAATCACAAAATCACCTTCATCCAAAGTGGGAACAAATTCACCACCCATTTGAGTAAATAGAAGCGCAACTGATAGTAATAGTGCTATTGCCAATCCTAAGACTGTTTTTTTTCTTCTTAATGCCCAAGCCAGTGTAGGGCTATATTTTCTTTCTAAAAAAGAAATAAGGCGAGAAGAAATAGTCTTCTTATTAGGATCAGTGGGCCTTATGAAAAGTGAAGCCATTACTGGCACATATGTGAAGCAGAGAATCATGGCCCCTATCAATGCAAAGCAAAATACAAGGGCCATTGGACGAAACATTTTTCCTTCCACGCCTACTAGTGAGAGAATAGGAATGAATACTATGATGATGATAAGCTGACCAAATACTGCTGAGTGCATCATTTTACTTGCTCCTAAATACGTGACATTGTCAATAAAATTTTGTCTTTCAGCTTTTGGTAAAGCCTCTAATTTTGTGCGTTCTGCTGTGATTTTAAAGGCAATAAACTCTACAATGATCACTGCCCCATCTATGATGATACCAAAATCTATAGCTCCAAGACTCATGAGGTTGGCATCCACTCCAAAGATGTACATGAGTGACAATGCAAATAATAAGCACATTGGTATTACTGAAGCTACAACCAATCCAGAGCGAATATTTCCCAAAAGAAGCACGACAACAAAAATGACGATTAGGCAACCTAGTATAAGGTTTTCGGCAATGGTGAAGGTGGTTTTATCAATCAGCTCGCTTCTCTCTAAAAAGGGATTGATACTTATCCCAGGTGGGAGAGAGGGAGAGATTTGTGCTACTCGTTCCTTTACAGCATCTATTACTGCTTTGGAGTTACCTCCTTTAAGCATCATCACTTGTCCAAGTACTTTTTCACCTTCCCCATTTCCCGTGATTGCTCCGAATCGGGTGGCATGTCCAAATCCAACATGAGCTACATCTTTAATGAAAATTGGTGTTCCATTTCTGTTTTCTATCACGATATTTTCAATGTCCTCCAATGAACTAACTAAACCTTCTCCTCTAATAAAATAAGTCTGATTTGTTTTTTCTATATATCCACCTCCAGCTACGCTATTGTTTTTCTCTAGTGCGGAAAATGTTTGAGACACAGATATGCTGAGACTTCTTAGTTTTTCAGGATTGAGGGCTACTTCATATTGCTTGAGATAGCCACCCCATGTATTAACCTCCACTACACCAGAGATACCTGAAAGTTGCCTCCTGACCACCCAATCCTGAATTGTTCGCACATCAGATAATGAGTAATCACCTTTATGTGCAGAATCTACTTCAATCACATATTGATATATCTCTCCTAGACCCGTAGTAATTGGCCCCATGTAGGGCTTCCCAAAACCGACGGGTATTTTTTCTTCGGCAGCCTTGATTTTTTCAGCAATCAGTTGACGAGGCAAATAGGTTCCTATATTATCATTAAATACCACGGTAACTACAGAAAGTCCAAATTTTGAAATTGACCTTATCTCTTTGACATCAGGCAAGTTGGCCATTTCCAATTCGACTGGGTAGGTGAGGAATTTTTCTACATCCTCAGTAGCCAAATTTCTTGAAGTAGTAATAATTTGTACTTGATTATTGGTGACATCAGGAACTGCTCCAATTGGAATCTCAGAAAGGGAATACAGACCAAAGCCAATAATACCTATTGAAAATAGTAGTACAATTAGTTTGTGATGGATGCTGTACTGAATGATTCGTTCTAACATTGATGTGAATATTTAAATTACACACCAAATGTAGATGGGGTATCCTAAGGCTTTTTTTAAGTGTTTCTTAAGATTGGCTTAAGATTATAGATTAGGTGATACTTCATACTGAAGAGATGGATAAATAAGGCAGTTTCCTTTGCCACCGTACTCCAGAAAGTTGTCAAGTGAGACTTTTATTTATTAATTGATTTAAAATGTTACGGTTACAGTAGTACCTTTTCCTAATTCACTCTCTATTTTGACGTCAGCTTTTATTGCTTCCGCACTTTTTTTGACTATGGAAAGACCCAGACCATTGCCAGTGATATGTTTGTGGTTTAAGGCATCCGAACGATAGAAATTTTCATAAATATGGATTAGGTCTTCCTTTTTGATTCCAATTCCATAATCATGTATTGTCAAGGTCACCTTCTCATTCACACGTCTGACATTGATTTTAATCTTGGCTTCATTATTCGAATACTTAATGGCATTGCTTATCAGATTATCAACGATAAGCTTCGAGTAATAATGAGGTACAAGAAAATCTTGATTTTGTGTAAAATCAAACTCAATGGTAAGTTTTTTATAGCTTGCCTGATTCTTAAAGCTTAAAAATGAATTGTCTATAATGGTCGGCAAGATATTGAGTTTAGTTTTATCAGCATCTGACGGTAATTCTAAACGTGCTAAAAGAAGCAACTGCTCTAATGTGTCGGACATTTGTGTAACACCAGATAATACATATCTGATTTTTTCTTCATACTCACCCGGAGTTCTTGGTTTTCTGACCAGCACCTCCAAAGTCCCTCTAAGTGTAGCAAGTGGAGTTCTCAGTTCGTGAGATGCATCTGATGTAAACTGATGTTCACGTTCAATGGTATTTTCAATTCGTTCAATAAGCTTATTGAAACTGGATGATAATTCATAGAGTTCATCTTTGTTAGAGGGTAGTTCAACTCGCTCTCTCAGGTTTTGTTTAGTGATTTTTGTTATGGTATTGGTGATGTCTTGAACTGGCTTTATACTTCTGCCAGCAAGAAAACGTGACACAAAGTATAAGCCTATCAATACAATGAAATAGGATATAGCAAGTGTGTTTCTGAGACGGAGAATTACCAAATATGCTGCTTCTGAAGACATAGCAGCCAGAATATAACCTTTGATTTTTCCATTTTGCTCTATCGGAAGTTGTACCTGACGTATAGGTCGGCTGTTTAAGGTAGTGTCAAAATGACCGCCAAATCTGGATTCATTGTAAGGCAAGTAATCTTCTTTTAGGTTCGGCGACTTATCCATCATATTGCCTTGCTTGTCTATCAATTGAATGAATACAGGATTGACCTGCAATTCTCTATGTTCTCTTTCTTCCCACTCCGCTTTGTTCTTGAAAATGATGTTATTCTCTTCTATCTTTATTTCTCCTGTATGTTTTTCAGCTTCATAAGATAGATCTGTATCTAAATTATTGAAAACTGTTTCTTTGACGATGAAATAAATAGTACTAAATACCAAAGCCATAATAACCGCGGTAGCTATCATGTAATTAAATGCAATTCTGTTTTTATAGCTCAGACTCATAATTCTTTAGCAATATATCCAACTCCCCGTACCGTTTGCACGTAGTTCTCATCATCTGTAAGCATTAATTTTTTGCGTAATGCGTTAATATATACATCAATTACGCCCGTGTTGTATTCGAAATGAATATCCCATACGCTTTCAATAATGCGAGTACGTCTACAGACCTTTTCTTTGTTTCTCAAAAGATATTCTAGCAACGCAAATTCTTTTTGTGTGAGATGAATCTCTTCCTCATTTTTATGTACCTGATGGGTTTCCGTATTTAAGGTGATTGGCCCCAAAACAAAAAGTGAGTGTTCACCTGATTTTGGTCTAAGTTGTACTTTGATTCGTTCTAAAAGCTCTTCGAAATGGAAAGGCTTTTTAATGTAGTCATTGGCACCCGTTTGTAAACCAAAAATGGTTTCGTCCAGAGTGTCTTTGGCAGTAAGAAATATAACAGGGATGGATGCATATTCTTTTCGGAACAGTCTACAAATCTCTATACCACTAAGTCCAGGAACCATCCAATCTAAAAGCAATATGTCATAGTTTCCTGAAAGAGCCATGCTAAGACCTTCTTTACCTTCATTTGCAACATCAACTGCAAAAGATTCTTCTTCCAAGCCTTGTTTCAGGAATGCTGCTATTCCTTCTTCATCTTCTATAATTAATATTCTCATTTAGCAAATGTCGGTTTGATAGTGTAAGTCTTTCATTAGCATTTTCTTAAGATTTGCTTAAATCTGAGTTGTTTGTGAGATTGTTTTGTCTTGAAATATGGCTACAGGTTAAAATAATAATTTATATTCTTTGTAGGTATTCGTTATTTTATTCTTTTAGAAATTTCATTGTTGTACCATCTTTCAATTTCAAAAGATATAATCCATTGTTCAAATTTCTAATCTCGATTTGGTCATTATTTGAAACAGAACCACTTTTAATCTCAGTACCTAATGTATTATAAATTGTATATCCCTCATTTTTTGTTAAACCGGAAACTTGGATAAACTTGCTTGATGGATTTGGAAATATTTTTATTTTTTGGTTATTTCTATTGATTTCTTTTAAGCTCAAACTTGAATCGAAAAATTTTACAATTTTACTATCTCCAAATACGCTAATGTAAAGTTCTGTTCCATCAAAAAACAACCCTGTTGGTTGGTTGATATTTACAATTAAATCGTTAACAGTAGGTGTAGGGGTGTTTAAATCTATCAGTATTACTTTGCTGCCTCCAAAATCAGAGACTATTAAATTATTACCAATACTTATTATATCAGTGGCATTTGTAAGATTTGTCACAATGAATGTTCGGGTTGGGTTATTAACTGTTATATCTAATTTAGATACTTGACCTGCCGCCTCTGCAATATATAAGTAATTGTCTTTCAGTGTAAGTCCAGAAGGATAGAGTAATCCTGAAGCTACTATTGTTTTTATAGGGTTTGGTTGACTAATGTTTATTTTGCATATTTGACCTAAGTTTACTTCTGTAAAGTATAAATCATTACCGTTGATGGCTAATCCTCCAGGTTCATCTAGATTGACAATTATATCGGAAGATGTGTGATTGTTCGTGCTTATATCAAGCTTAGAAATAATACCTTCAGAATCTCTAGAGACATACAAATCAGTACCATCAACTGCTGTTCGATATGTACCATTTGCTGTTAAAATAGTAATAGGTGGATTGCTAGAACTCAAATCTACCTTTGATAATCCACCTATGAAATCTCCAAAATACAAATCTTTACCCGACTTGTAAATAGCTGTTGGTTGATTAATATTTGTAATAACATCGGTAATTTGCGCATTTGCAAAATCCGAGTTCAATAGGATGTATACAATAGTAATAACTGATAATAAAAATTGTTTCATTCTCATAATTTTGTGTGTTTTCATGAAATAGGTTGACCTTTTTCAGAAGTTTATAAGGTTTGTAATTTTAGTTTATTTTTGTTATTCGATACGGTTTATAATCTACATTTTGATTTAAATGAACGTGTTTTGGTGTGTTTAAATCGAGATTCAAATATGGTCGGATATTGTTGTAAATATTGACAGCTCTTTTGGTAATCTTCTATGCTAATTTAGTGTTTTTAATGATTAGTTTCAAACCATGTTCATAATTTTAAAGTTCTGTTGATTCTCTCTGTAACTGCATTTTCATATGGGGCATGTTTTTCGGTCATACTCATTGTTAAATCATCTGATTCAGCTAATAGAATATAGGTTGGATTGCAATATTGTATTCCTCTAGCTGAGAGGTGAATTAATTTTTGACCAGGTTTTTTCGGTTTTTAAGAGCCGTTTTTAGCGCATTTATACAAAGAGATGTTCTTGTATTATTGTTTAGTTTATAGCCCATTGTTTGTTTAGAACATGTGTCCGTTACTAGGGCTAAATGAGCGTGTCCTTTTTGAGTTTTAATAAAAGTAATATCTGTTACCCAAAGCTGTAGGTTTGATAAAAAAAATATTATGTTTTGCATACATTTTTATTCTTTTATTCAGTTGATAGTAAGCTATTTTTTGCTGTTATTTTGCATACTAAACTATTTCAGCTTTATAGTATCTCAAACAATGATATCAATTGCCATTTCAGTTAAGCCCTGATTTAAATTCGCTAAACATATTTTTTATAATTGCTTTTGTATCTCCTTCTTTAAGGCTTTCAAACGAAACATAGCCACGGAAATTACTAGATTGTATTATTTTAGCGATATGTTGTAAATCTGCCGAAACTTTAGTGCTATCTTTTTGTTTTACATGCTCTTTTACAAAAAAGTAGTTGGCATAAGGAGCAAGTTTTTCAATTTCTTTATAAGGGTCGCTGGAAGGTAAACTTCCACAGTCTAAAATTAATCCAAACCAGTTTGAATTTACTCTTTTTAAGATGTCAATAACTTCTTCACTAGTAAATAAAAATTCATCATGATTCTGCAGTCCGACAATGACACCGTGAAGTTCGCCATATTTGGCACAGGTTTTTAAGTCATCCACCATCCATTCCTTTACCTCATCTTTTGAATAGGCTTCACTTTTATGTCTTCCTGTAAAAATTCTCATTATAGGTGCCCCTATTTTAGAAGATGTCTGTAACCAGTTTTTGATAAGTTCAATGTCATTATTCCTTTTTACAAGATCAGGAGTGGCAAAGTCATTTCTAACACCAGTCCATGCAATATCAAGTCCTAACTCAAGTGCTTTTCTTTTTAAATCAAAAAGCTCTATGTTTGAAGGTGTTTCTGGGTAAGAATTGAAATAATAACCTGTTAAATCTACCGCATCCAAACCAATATCTGCTGCGTATTCCATCATGTCATAAAAAGTCATTTTTCCACTTCTGAGCTCGGAATTAAAAGAATACGCATTAATGCTGTACTGCAGTCTTGATGTCGTATTTTTATTTAGAGGACTGGTGTGAGCCAATAGTTTGTTAGCTCCTAAGGCTAAAGGAGCTAGTATTAAATTTTTTAAAATGTTTCTTCGTGTTGTATTCATAGTATTAATATTTAAAGACGAGTAGAGTTTTTGTTTTTAGTTAAGAGCCATAATCTTTTCCCAAATACTTTCGTCGACAAAAATGCCTTCTTTCAAATTTTTTGCTCTGGTTTGTGAGCTTCGTTCTCCAGGATAGTAAATACTATCTCCAGAATTTATAGGTTCTACGTCATGAGTAAAATTAATAATTTCTTCTAAGAGTTTTTCCTGAAGTCTATTATCATTAAAAACCTCAGGGAAGATACAGATGTAGACTTGAGAAATGGCTGTCTCAATTTCTTTTGAGTTTATTTTGTAGGTAGAGTCTCCAGCCGAAAGTATGGTAGCAAGCATGTCTAATACCATAGAAAGTGCTGAGCCTTTCCAGTAGCCTATTGGTAATCCGCGTTCTTTTGATAAAATTTTATCAGGATCATTTGAGAGTTCGTTGTTCTCATCCCAACCACCATGGTAAGGTAACTTTTCTCCTTTTAATCTATACTCGTTAATCTTACCAAATGAAAATTGTGAAATTGCCATATCCAATACAACATGTCCATTTTTTCTAGGAACAGATACGACAAATGGGTTATTACCAATTCTGCTTTCCTTTCCTCCCCAAGGTGGCATATTGGGTTTAGTATTCGTAAAAAGTATCGAAATGCAATTGGCATTAGCTGCTTGTTTTCCATATGTTCCGCCTCTCATCCAGTGATTAGTGTTACGTAATGCAACCATTCCCATTCCATGTTGTTTGGCTAATTCTATAGCTCTATTGGTACATTTTGTTGCGTTTACAATACCAGGACCTAAATTACCATCCCACCGTTCTATGTTGCCAAATGAAGCTACTTTCTCTGCTTCAGAATCAATTTTAATTATTCCTTTTTTTATATACTCAATAAAAAGAGGTACTCGATTGATTCCATGAGAACTTATGCCGTCTAAAGTACTTTCAGTAAATGTATTTGCAAGTAATTTCGCTTTCTCGTTGGTGAACTTATACTTGATAAATAGTTTGTAAAGAACTATTTGCATGTTTTCGGGTGAAATTTGCATAAATATCTCTATTAAATTTTAATTGTTTCACCAGTTTCTATAGGATTTGTGTGAATGAAAAATCAGAGATTTTTCGGGTGAAGCAAATAGTTAGTTGAATGTTTGTCGTTCGTGCTAAATCAAATTTAGGCATAAATTTAATGAGTTGCTGTAATTTTTGCATAAACACAACAATTAGTCTTGATCCGAAATATCTACCCCACCAGTGTAGATATTTGGTTCAGAATAATTCAATTTCATAGCAGAATCGTGTACGTTATCGTGTACTTTCTGTAAAAGTAAGAAAATTGAAGACATAAAAAAACGAATTGTGAGACACAATTCGTTGATTTAATTAGCATAAGCTTTGTAGCGGGAACTGGACTCGAACCAGTGACCTTCGGGTTATGAGCCCGACGAGCTACCTACTGCTCTATCCCGCGATTTCGTGCTGCAAAGATACGTCATTTAAAATGTTTAATCCAAATAAAAAATAGCTTTTTTTTACTAAAAAATATAAGTTGTTTTTAACCAGTAGCTTAGTGTAGTATTCGTTTTTAAACTTTCATACGTTATCACTTTTAATTAAGTAAAAAGCGAGTACCTTTGCAGCATAAATTTATTATCATGACACACAAAGCTGGTTTTGTAAACATTATAGGAAACCCAAACGTAGGGAAATCTACTTTGATGAATGCTCTAGTAGGAGAGCGTTTGTCTATTATTACCTCTAAAGCACAGACAACTAGACATAGAATTTTAGGAATTGTTAATGGAGACGATTTTCAAATTGTTTTTTCTGATACTCCTGGGATTATTAAGCCTGCTTATGATTTACAAGAATCGATGATGAATTTTGTGAAATCTGCCTTTGACGATGCTGATGTGTTAATTTATATGGTTGAAGTAGGAGAGTTGGAGTTGAAAGATGAGAACTTTTTTAACAAAATTAAAAATGCTAAAATTCCTGTTTTGTTGTTGATCAATAAAATTGATAAATCAAATCAGGAAGAAGTAGAGGAAAAATTAGCTTATTGGGAAGAAAAAGTTCCTAGTGCAAATGTGTACTTAATTTCTGCTTTGGAAAAATTTGGAGTGGATATTGTTTTGGATAAAATTTTAGAAATTCTTCCAGAGTCACCTGCGTTTTATCCAAAAGATCAGTTAACAGATAAGCCAGAACGATTTTTTGTAAACGAGTGTATTCGTGAAAAAATATTGATGCATTATAAAAAAGAAATTCCTTATTCAGTAGAAATTGAAACAGAAGAATTTTTTGAGGATGAAAAGATTATAAAAATTCGTGCTATTATTATGGTAGAGCGTGAAACTCAAAAAGGAATTATTATTGGACATAAAGGAGCTGCTTTAAAAAGAGTAGGGATGGAATCAAGAAAAGATTTGGAAAAATTCTTCGACAAAAAAATATTCTTAGATCTTTATGTTAAAGTAAATAAGAATTGGAGAAATGACTCTAAACAGCTTAAAAGATTTGGATATAACGATTAGTAAAAAAGGATTTCATTAAAATGAAATCCTTTTTTTTTGTATTATTTAGCCTCTAAAACATGTTCCATAAAATCATGTAATTTTTGCATCTGATCATGACCTGTTTTTTTACCCATTCTTCCTGCAAAATAAAGCATAAACCATATAATTGGTATGGTGATGAGAATTATTAGGGAGAGTGTAAAATCATTCTTTAAAGTCCATTGTACATAGGTAGAAATTAATATACCAATAAAAAGAACTGCCAACCCAAAATGTACAAACATAAATAAAGTCCATACTTGAGGTTTAGGTCCAAATAAGCCTTTTAACAAAGAACAGTTGTTATTGGCAGCTTCTATTTCTAAATGAAGCTGTGGCGACCAAAAATGATTTTCATCTTTTAAAACATCTAATACAATATGTCCATCCACAATTTTACCTTTTACAGGGCATTCATTTTTTTTTAGATGTTTCTCAAATTTTTCTAAAATGATTTGTTGATCTTCTTTCAAATCAATTTGAAACCGAGGTCTTAAGAATATAGGATTGTTCTGTGTTTCCTGCATGTAAACTTATTTATTGTTGAAATATAGTCATTTTTATTTAGGCTACAATTTGTTCATATAGTTAAATTGTCTTGTTTCAGTCGATTAACAGAACTGTTTTTGTTAGACCTTTATTTTACTTAACCCAGAGCTAATAGTATTTTATAATTTTTTTCTGTTTTTTAACAAAGGGAAAACATCATCTTAAATTTTTCTTGATTTTTAAGTAACCTTTCGTCATTGTTTCAAATCTACTTTTGATGAAAACAAAAATCAAAATAATGAAAACTTTTAACAAACTATTTTTAGCAGGAGCATTGGTTTCTTTGGTGCATACAAGTTGTACAGAAGAAGATAAATCAGGTACTATAACAACACCAATAGACACGACTGTAAATTTTATTAAAAAACACACCATTCAGGTAGGAGGTGAGGGAGCAGCGGAGATATCTGCATTTGATGCCAACTCTAAAAATTTATTTATTGTAAATGTTGAGAGTCAAGAGGTCTCCATTTATAATATTGAAGACTTAAGTACACCTATTAAGAAGTCTTCTATTGCTTTAGCAAACTATGGTTCTCCCAACAGTGTTGCTGTTTATAACGGAAAATTAGCTGTAGCTGTGGAAGCAGATGTAAAACAAAATAACGGTAAGGTTTTGGTTTATAATGCAAGTACTTCGGTCTTAGAAAAAACATATGATGTGGGTGCTTTGCCTGATATGGTTACTTTTTCAAAAGACGGGAAATTAATTATTTGTGCCAATGAAGGAGAGCCTAATAATGCTTATACTGTTGATCCAATGGGAACGGTTAGTATTATTGAAATAGAGACGGATTTGGTAAGCACTTTAGATTTTACTTCATTTAATAGTCAAGAAGCAAGTTTAGAGAATGATGGCTTTAGAGTTTTTGGACCTGGAGCGGATTTGGCAAAAGATGTAGAACCAGAATATATTGCTGTTTCAAAAGATTCAAAAACTGCTTGGGTTTCTCTTCAAGAAAATAATGGGATTGCAAAAATTAATTTAGTGTCAAAATCTATTGAAGCTATTTTTCCATTAGGTTTTAAAGATTACAATCTTACAAAAAACGCCATTGATGCGAGTGATAAAGATGGAGAAACCGAATTAAGGAATTGGAATGTAAAAGGAATCTATCAGCCAGATGCTATTACAGCAGTTAATATTCATGGTGTAGAATATATTATTTCTGCAAATGAAGGGGATTCTAGAGATTATGACGGGTTTAGTGAAGAAGTACGTGTAGAGGATTTAATTCTAGATGAATCTGTTTATCCTGTTTTAGAGGATTTTCAAAATGAAATTAATTTAGGAAGATTAAAAACAACGACTACTTTGGGAGATGCCAATAATGATGGAAAAGTAGATCAGATATATTCTTATGGGGCTAGATCATTTTCAATTTGGTCTGCAAACGGAAATTTAATTTATGACAGTGCAAATTCAATTGCGATGCATACATTAGCACTTACGCCTAACTTGTTTAATGGAAAAGATAAAAGAAGTGATGACAAAGGAGCAGAGCCAGAAAGTGTTGAAGTACTGAATATTGGTGATGAACGCTATATCTTGTTTGTAGGATTAGAAAGAAATAATCAGGTAATGGTTTACGATATTAGTAACCCTACATCACCCGAGTTTTTAACTATTATAGAAAATTCAGGAGATATAGGACCAGAAGGTTTATTATCAATTCCAGCTGCTGATAGCCCAACAGGAAAAGCATTGTTAGTGGTTTCTAATGAAGTAAGTGGAACGGTAACTATCTATGAAAATTAATGTAAGTATCTACCCCTTTGTATGAAAAAAAAGCCAGTAATAATTGCTGGTTTTTTTTTGCCTTGAGAAATAGGAGATTATAGAAATAAAATTGTGTAATTTTGCAAAAAATTAAACAGTACAAATGAATACAATTGTAGCCATCGTTGGAAGACCTAATGTAGGGAAATCAACATTATTTAATAGATTAGTACAACGTAGAGAAGCTATTGTAGATTCTGTGAGTGGAGTAACTCGTGATAGACATTATGGGAAGAGCGATTGGAATGGAAAAGAATTTTCTTTAATTGATACAGGTGGCTATGTAGTAGGGTCTGATGATGTTTTTGAAGGAGAAATTCGTAAGCAAGTTGTTTTAGCATTAGAAGAATGTGATACGGTAGTTTTTGTTGTAGATGTAACAGAAGGAATTACTCCAATGGATACAGCTGTAGCCAAACTTTTAAGAAAGTCTAAAAAACCAGTTTTTTTAGCTGTAAATAAGGTTGATAATGCCATGAGAGAGGCGGATGCAGTAGAGTTTTACAATTTAGGTTTGGGAGATTATTATACAATTTCATCGATTAACGGTTCAGGTACAGGAGAATTGTTAGATGAGGTGGTAAAAGAAATGCCGTTGCCTGAAGAATTTGATGAAAAGGATGAAAGTAGAGCGAATGACTTACCAAGGTTTGCTGTAGTTGGAAGACCAAATGCAGGAAAATCATCTTTTATCAATGCTTTAATTGGAAAAGATAGAAATATTGTAACAAATGTTGCGGGTACTACCAGAGATTCAATTGATACAGAATATACACGTTTTGGTTTTAAATTTAATTTGGTAGATACTGCCGGAATTAGAAAAAAATCTAAAGTATCTGAAGATTTAGAGTTTTATTCAGTTATGAGAGCCGTGCGTGCAATTGAGCATTGTGATGTTGCTATTTTAATGATTGATGCTACCAGAGGTTTTGAAGGTCAAGATCAAAATATTTTTTGGTTGGCCGAAAAGAATAAAAAAGGAATAGTGGTACTTGTAAATAAATGGGACTTGGTAGATAAAGAAACCAATACCATGAAAGAATTTGAAGCATATGTAAGAAAACAGATGGAGCCATTTACAGATGTGCCTATTATTTTTACATCTACCGTAACAAAACAACGTTTGTTAAAAGCGATAGAAACTGCAGTTCAAGTTTTTGAAAATAGAAAACGAAGAATTACAACCAGTAAACTAAATGATACGATGTTGGATATTATTCAACAATATTCGCCACCAGCAATAAAAGGGAAATTTGTGAAAATAAAGTATTGTATGCAATTGCCTACACATACACCACAATTTGCGTTTTTTGCCAATCTTCCTCAATATGTGCGAGATCCGTACCGTAGATATTTAGAAAATAAAATGCGTGAAATTTATGATTTTAGCGGAGTACCAATCGTAATTTATTTCAGACAAAAATAAAATAAAAGTCCAACTTAAAAGTTGGGCTTTTTTTATGTGAAGAGCTCTAGCGGAGTATTTTCAATAAAGGATAAGTATTCTAAAGTCTAATATTTATAAAGTATTACTTTTTTAAAGCTCAAGTTATTTGAAGAAATATAATGGTTTTTGTTGAAGTTAATTTAGGAAGGATAAAAATTATAACCTTATATTGTTACTAAGTATCTTGTTTACAGTGTGGTTACAGGTCTTGCGTTAATATTGTTAAAATGGCTATCTTATTTCTCCTTTGTAACGTGCTCTTTCTTTACGAGCAGTTCTTAACATAGCATAAAAAATAAAACCTAACATAGCACCAGTTAAAGTACCCATGTTAATTGGGTCAAAGTCGTGACCTGTTATAAGGTATTTTGTGTAAAAAACGAAGGCTCCAATAATTAAGCATCCAATAAATAAGGGAAATTCTCTTTTAGAATAAATAGCGTAGAAACCACAAATAAAACCTGTTATTATAGAAGTTAGTGTAATTTTTGTGTAAATGACTTTTTCAAATGTATAATCATTCACAAAATATGAACTAATAAGAATTCCGATAAGAGCTCCTGCCAAAATGCCTAAACTTATTTTCTTCATGGTTTAGTTTATGAATTTCGATAGTAAATATAGTGAAATAATATTCAGTAATTTTTAATCTAAACCGGTTTTTTAAAATTTAATAGGAATTTCATTTTCTAGTAATTCAATGTTTCTTTTAAGTTTTTTTATAAAATTTAGATGTGCTGTTGACGTTGGATTGAAAGCCTTGTGCGCTAGCCCTTTTTGGATAATGTCAATTTTTGTTAATACAGTTTCTGAAGTGGAAATCCATTCATTTACAAAATTTGACCAAATATATTCAATGGCAGTTTCGTTTGGGTGAATCATATCTGATCCGTAAAAACGATAGTCTCGTAGGTCATCCATCATGATTTCATAAGCGGGGTAATAAAAAATATTTTCCTCTTTTGTTGCTTTATGAATTCCAGCCAATAAAAGTGCTTTGCTTAAGGAGTTTTCTGAAATACCATCTTTTAAATGTCTTACTGGACTAAGCGTATAAATAATTTTTATTTTCGGATTTATAAGGTTGGTTGTTTTTTGTATCCTTTTTAGGCTTTGATAAATTTCTTCAGAACTTAACAATTCTTTTGAAAATTCTTGTTGAGGTATTTTGTGGCAATTTGCTACAGCAGTATTTGTTTTAAGATGTTTATAAACCCATGCCGTACCAAGGGTAATTATTAAATGAGATGCTTTTTTTAGTCTATCGTGGTTTTGAACAATAGTTTGGTTGATATTTGTTAGAACTTCTTTTTCAGTGCTGCAGGAAAAATCAGAATGATGATGAAAACTATGGTATAGTTCGTTGTGAAAGATGAGTTCCTTACTATTATATTTTTTTAAAGATACGCAGTCGGATATTGCTTTTTCAATGGCTAAGGGATGGAATAATGTACCATATGGATTGGTTGTTGTGTCGAATTTGTAATAGGCTAATTTTTTTCCAATATTTTCAGAAAAACAAGACCCAAATAATAGAATAGAAGATTCGTGATGAATGGATTTAAAATTATTTTTTGATTTTAAAACGGTTCTAAAGGTTGAGTTTGACACGAGTATTAATTTAAAGATAGAACAAAGGTACAAATTGAAAACAGAAAACCTCATTTGAGTTGCAAATGAGGTTTTTGTAAATAATATTCAAAATTATAAATCATAAGATGTAATCTTTGGCTTTAGAAATTGCTTCCGCTAAGCCTGCGGGGTTTTTACCACCTGCTGTTGCAAAGAATTTTTGACCACCTCCGCCACCTTGAATTAATTTTCCAAGTTCTCGAACAATTTTACCAGCATCTAAGCCTTTTTCTTCCACTAAATTTTTCGAAATATAAGAGGTAAGCAAAGCTTTTCCATTGATTTCAGTTCCAGCAAAAAAGAACAAATTATCTATTTCATTTCCAAGTTCATGAGCAATGTCCTTTAAAGCTCCAGCTTCCATGTCAATTTGAGTTGCTAAGAAGTTGATTCCATTTAGTTCAGTAATTTCGTTTTTTAATTGAGCTTTTAGACTTTTGATCTTTTCTTTTACCAAAGCTTCTATTTGTTTTTTTAATGCTGCATTTTCATCCTGTAAAGTAGTAATAGCTTTTACAGGATCTTTTGCATTTTTCAAGGTGTTTTTTACATCTGTAAACAAGCTATCTTGATCTTTATAATATTTTTTTACTGCATCTGAAGTAATCGCTTCAATTCTTCTAATTCCTGAAGCAACAGCTGTTTCTCCTGTAATTTTAAAATGCCAGATGTCTGCTGTATTTTCAACGTGAATACCACCACATAACTCCATTGAATTTCCGAAACGAATTGATCTTACCGTATCTCCATATTTTTCTCCAAATAATGCAATTGCTCCTTCAGAGATAGCTTTGTCGTAAGTGTTGTTTCTGTTTTCTTCAAGATTTAGTTTTTCATGAATACGAGTGTTTACAAAGTTTTCAATTTGAGATAATTCATCGGCACTAACTTTAGAGAAATGTGAAAAATCAAAACGTAATGAAGCTTGGTGTACATAGGATCCTTTTTGCTCTACATGAGTTCCTAAAACAGTTCTTAAAGCTTGGTGTAATAGATGGGTTGCAGTATGGTTTGCCGCAGATCTAGATCTGTATTTAGCATCTACTACAGCTGTATATGTTGCATTAATGTTTTTAGGAAGATTCTTTGTCATATGAATGATCAAATTGTTTTCCTTTTTTGTGTCAATTAAATAGGTAACATCTCCATTAGAAGCCTCTAAGTATCCCTTGTCACCAACTTGCCCTCCTCCTTCAGGGTAGAACGGTGTTTGGTCAAAAACTAATTGAAATAACTGACCATCTTTTTTGCTTTCTACTTTTCTGTAACGTGTTAATTTTACTACCGCTGTCGTATGGTCATAACCAATAAAAGTTTCATCAGAATTATCGGCAATAATTTGCCAGTCACCGGCGGTAACTTGCGCAGCTGCACGAGAGCGATCTTTTTGTTTTTGTAATTCAGCTTCAAACCCTTTTTCGTCTAACTCAAGTCCTTTTTCATTTAAAATTAAGGCTGTTAAATCAATTGGAAATCCAAAGGTGTCATATAGTTCAAAAGCTTTTTCTCCAGAAATAGTTTTACCTTCTGTTTTTGAAATAATATTATCTAATAACAATAAACCTTGGTCTAGTGTTTTTAAGAAAGAATGCTCCTCTTCTCTGATTACATTTTTAATTAATTGTTGCTGAGCTTTCAATTCAGGGAATACATCCCCTAATTGATTACTCAATGTCTCTACCAATTTGAAAATAAATGGCTCTTTTGTGTTTAAGAAAGTAAAACCATAACGTACAGCTCTTCTTAAAATTCTACGAATTACATAACCAGCACCATTATTACTTGGTAATTGTCCATCTGCAATTGAAAAAGCTACGGTACGGACATGATCTGCAATTACCCGTATGGCAACACTTGGTTTTCCGCTTTCTTCAGTAGCAATTGAATTTTTATCGTAAGTTGTATTGGTAATCGTTTCAATTTCTCTAATTAACGGAGTAAATACATCGGTGTCATAGTTGGATTGTACTTTTTGCATGGCCATACACAAACGCTCAAATCCCATACCTGTATCTACATGTTGTGCTGGAAGTTTTTCTAAAGATCCGTCTGCCTTTCTGTTGAATTGCATAAAAACCAAATTCCAAATCTCAACAACTTGCGGATGATCCATGTTTACTAAATCACGACCTGAAACTTTTTCTTTGTCTTCTTCTGAACGAATATCAATGTGAATTTCAGAACATGGCCCACAAGGTCCTTGGGCTCCCATCTCCCAAAAATTATCTTTTTTGTCTCCCATGATAATTTTATCTTCTGGAACAATGGCTTTCCAAAGATCGTAGGCTTCTTGATCCATTTCTAAATTATCAGCACCCTCACTTCCTTCAAAAACACTTACATATAATGAGTCTTTGTCTATTTTTAAACGTTCAGTTAAAAACTCCCATGCCCACTCAATGGCTTCTTTTTTGAAATAATCTCCGAAACTCCAGTTTCCTAGCATTTCAAACATGGTGTGGTGGTATGTATCCATTCCAACCTCTTCTAAGTCATTATGCTTTCCAGAAACACGTAAACATTTTTGAGTGTCAACCACTCTAGAATTTGTTACTGTTTTTTGACCTAAAAAATATTCTTTAAACTGATTCATACCTGCATTGGTAAACATTAAAGTAGGGTCATCTTTTAAAACAATTGGAGCGGAGGCAACAATTTTGTGGTTTTTTTCTTTAAAAAAGTTTAAAAATTGTTGTCTTATTTCTTGTGACTTCATCGTGGACTATTATCTGTTATCAACTATTAATAAAATGCTAAAAAAATATCTTACCTAAGTAAGTCTAAAACATTTTGTAAATTTGCTCTCATTAAACAAACAAAAAAATGATTATTTGTATGTTAAAATGAGCATACAAAAGTACTACATTTAGCATTATGGCAAAAGTAAAATTTTATTACGATTCAGACACCCTTTCTTACAAGAGAATTACTGTTAAGAAGAGTGCCAAAGTCAAGAAATCTTTATTGCTTGTTGTTGCTAGTTTATTAATTGCAATTATTGGTTTTGTAGGGCTTAGTCCTGTTATTAAATCTCCTAACCAAATTAAGTTAGAAAGTGAGTTGGAAAACTTAAAATTGCATTACCAATTACTTTCTAAAAGGGTTGATGAAAGTACAGAAGTGTTGAGTGATATTCAGGAGAGAGACGATAATATTTACAGAGTGTATTTTGAAGCAGAACCAATTTCTAAAGAACAACGTCAAGCAGGTTTTGGGGGGGTAAATCGATATAAATCACTTGATGGCTTTGAAAATTCCACCATGATTAAAGAAGTCACTAAAAAAATTGACGTTTTGTCAAAACAATTGGTAGTACAATCAAAGTCGTTAGATGAGATTGTGAAAATGGCTAAAAACAAAAAAGAAATGTTGGCAGCAATTCCTGCAATACAACCTGTTGCTAATAAAAACTTAAAGCGTATGGCCTCGGGTTATGGCTATCGTATTCATCCAATTTATAAAACTAAAAAGTACCATTGGGGTATGGATTTTTCTGCACCCAAAGGAACGCCTGTTTACGCTACAGGTAACGGAAAAGTTGTGAAAGCTATAAAATCAAAAAGAGGATTGGGAAATCATATTCAGATAGATCACGGATTTGGTTATAAAACCAATTACGGACATTTAGAAAAGTATATTGTTCGTAAAAACCAAAAGGTAAAACGTGGCGATTTAATTGGTTACGTTGGCTCGTCAGGGATATCTACGGCTCCGCATTTGCATTATGAAGTAGTAAAAGGTGACAGAAAAGTAAATCCTGTGTATTATTATTTTAACGATTTAACTCCTGAAGAGTATGATGAAATGTTGGAGTTATCTTCTCAAGAAAATCAATCTTTAGACTAAATGAATATAGAACTACCTGAAAAACGTTATTACAAGATTGGTGAAGTATCAAAAGCGTTTGGTGTTAACACTTCCTTAATTCGATTCTGGGAAAAGGAATTTTCCATAATCAAACCTAAAAAAAATGCTAAGGGAGATAGAATGTTTACTCAAGAGGACGTAAGAAATTTCCAATTAATTTTTCATTTAGTAAAAGAAAAAGGATTTACCTTAGATGGCGCAAAAAATAAATTAAAAACACAACCAAAATCTACTGTAAATACACATGAAGTGATTACTAGATTGGAAGCAGTAAAAGCTGAATTATTGAAAATAAAAAATGAATTGTAAGCTGTTTATAAGACTTACTTTTCTTGTATATGACAATATTGCAGTATTTTGATTTTGGTATGTAAATTGAAACAAATAAGTAAGAGCAGAAAATAGCTTGGTAAAATAAAAAACTATGGATACAAAACAAATATCATTAGAACAAGAAAGAGAACAATTACAAGCAGCATTCATTTCAAAAGTATATGGATGGATGAGTTGTGCATTGGTAGTAACTGGGGTAGTTGCCATGTGGGCATCATCAACCGATGCGGTTATTAATTTATTATTTGGAGGAGGGAGTAGTCTGCCTTTTTATTTACTTATTGCAGCTGAGTTTGGCGCTGTAATTTATTTAACAGCACGCATCAATAAAATGTCTGCAGAAACAGCAGGAACTGTTTTCTTATTGTATTCTGTTTTAAATGGATTGACACTTTCTATGGTGTTTTTAATATATACCTCCCAATCCATTGCTTCTACGTTTTTGATAACTGCCATGACCTTTGGGGTGATGAGTGCTTATGGATATATGACAAAAAGAGATTTAACATCGATTGGTAATTTGGCGTTTATGGCGTTAATAGGTTTGATTATTGCTACGGTAGTAAATATGTTTATGCAAAGTGAAATGTTGCATTATATAATTGGCTACGCAGGAGTGTTAATTTTTATAGCTTTAACGGCTTATGATACTCAAAAAATTAAACGTATGGCTGCATTTGAGGACGATGCAGAATCTTCAAAAAAGAAATCAATTTTTGGCGCTTTGATGTTGTATTTAGATTTTGTAAACTTATTCTTATACTTATTACGTTTTCTAGGAGATAGAAGATAAGCATTCTTAAAAGCAAGCATTTAAGTTACATAATCTTATTTTGTTTTTTGATGATACTTGTCATGTGTTTTTGAATTTTATTGTTTGAAATTTATGGGGTAATAAAAAAACTTACCTTATGAAACGACGAGAACCTGTATCTAAAATTATGTCCACAAAAGTGGTTTCGTTAAAATTAACGGAGTCATTGGAAGAAGCCGAACGCTTGATGAAGAAAAACAAGATTAGGCATATTCCTGTTGTTGTAAATAACGATGTGGTAGGAATACTTAGTTTAACAGATTTATTGCGAATTAGTTTTGTTGATGCCTTTGAGCCAAGTGTAGATAGTTTAGATACTTCTGTCTATTCTATGTATAGTGTTGAGCAGATAATGGTTAAGAATCCAACTTTCGTAAATTCTACAAGAACAATAAAAGAGGTTGCGGAGATTTTATCTCGAAATGAGTTTCATGCTTTACCTGTGGTGGATAATCACGAATTGAAAGGAATTGTTACTACAACAGATTTATTGAAATATTTGTTAGAACAATATTAATTTAAAGTTTAAAGTTAATTCCAGCCTCAATAAGTTTGTTGTACTTTTTAGAATTGAATTTGTATAAGAAGGCACCTTTTTTGGAGCTAGATTTGTCTTTTTCATCTAATTTAGTAAGTATGTCTAGTGCAATTATTTTTTTTCTGAAATTCCGTGCGTCAAATTTTTTTTGATAAATTTCTTCATATAATTTTTGTAAACTAGGTATGGTAAATTTCTCAGGAAGTAACTCAAAACCAATGGGTTGGTAGCTAGCTCGTAATCTTAGTTGTGTAAGTGCGTCATTAACTAAGGTGTTATGGTCTAAAACTAGATTTGGTAAATCGTGTAAATCATACCATACAGCACCATGTTTTTCAACTAATTCTTTGTCTTGTTCTTCAATTCTTATCAGGGCATATTGTCCAACTGTAATACATCTAGATCCTGGATCTCTATCTACAGCACCATATACCTTAAGCTGTTTCATAAAAACATTTTCTAAGCCAGTGATGTCGGTTAAAACTCTTTTAGCAGCATCATTAACACTTTCATTATTTTTTACAAAGCTTCCAATTAATGACCACTCACCTTCAAACGGTGCAACTCGACGTTTAAAAACTAATAATTTAATCGATTCATTGTCGAATCCAAAAATGATACAATCTGTGGCGATATATATTTTACTTTCCGATGCGTAATAGTCTACTGTTTGTGCGCTCATATTTTTCAAAAATAGTTAAATTTATTCGAAATAAAAGTACAATATAATAAATGTATAAAATACATTTATTATATTTGTAGAACTTTAACTAAAAACATATAGATATTATGAGTACTAAATTGAGTGTGTCTGATTATGAGAGGGTAGATTTGTCTCTTACTTCAGCTAAAGATGGTGTTGTTTTAATGGAAGCACCAGGTAGAATTAACTTGATTGGAGAGCATATTGATTACAATGGTGGTAATGTATTACCGGCTGCCATTGATAAATGTATTTATTTTGCAATAAAGAAAAATGGCAGAAAGACAATATCTAATGTTTTGAGTAAAAATTTTTCTGAAGGTTTTTCTTTTGATATTACTATTCCAGAAAAGCCAGGAGATGGATGGTTGAGTTATTTGTCAGGTGTACTTTCTGAAATAGATAAGATTGCTCCAGGAAAAGTAACAGGTTTTGATTGTGCTTTAGATAGTAAATTACCAATCGGTTCGGGAATTAGTTCTTCAGCTGCTTTATTATGTGGTTTTGCAAAGGGGTTAAATGAATTATTTGATCTAGGAATCGATGATATTTCAATTATAAAACTTTGTCAGAATGCAGAAAGAATTTTCTCTGGGGCAAATGTTGGAGTAATGGATCAATTTGCTGTTGTTAAAGGAGTGAAAGATCACTTTATTTTATTGGACTGTGAGACTTTAGAATATTCAACAATTCCAGCAGCAATGAAAACAAATATGTTGTTGTTATTGAATACCAATGTATCTCATAATTTGGCAGACAGTGCTTATAATGAAAGAAGAGCACAATGTGAATCTGCATTAGAAATTATTTCAGCTAAATATCCTCAAGTAAAAACTTTGGTGGAAGCCACAGAAGAAATGGTTGAGGAGTTTAAAGAAGAATTAGGTGAAGACCGTGTAAAACGAGCAACTCATGTAATTCAAGAGCAAAAAAGAGTTGAAGCTACTGTAGAAGCATTAAAAAACAACGACTTTGCTTTGGTTGGAGAGTTGCTAAATGCATCCCATGATGGACTTCAGAATTTATATGAAGTAAGTTGTACAGAATTAGATTTCTTGGCAGCATATGCTAAAAATGACGACCGTGTTCTTGGTGCAAGAATGATGGGAGGCGGTTTTGGAGGTTGTACAATCAACCTAATTGATGAGAAGAATGTTGAAAGTTTTGTTGCTGATGTATCTATAGCCTATAAAAAAGCATGTAATCTAGAGTTAACAGCAATACCAGTAAAAACTAATAACGGAGTAAGTAAAATAAACTAAGATGGCTACAAATATTAACGAAACATCGCATAGAAGGTATAATATTTTAACAGGAGAATGGATTTTGGTTTCTCCTCATAGAACTAAAAGACCTTGGCAAGGAAAAAAAGAAGACAAAGCAGTAATGAATACTGTTGCGTATGATGAAAATTGTTACTTATGTCCAACAAACAGTAGAGTAGGAGATGATGTAAACCCTGATTATAAAGATACTTTTATTTTTAAAAATGATTTTGCAGCTATTTTAAATGATGAGCCAACTTCATTTGAAAATGGATTGTTAAAATCTGAAGTTGAAACTGGGATTTGTAAAGTAGTATGTTTTTCCCCGAATCACTCTTTAACCATTCCTGTAATGGAAGAAGAGGCGATTTCTAAAGTGATCAAACTTTGGAAAAAGGAATACGAAGAGTTAGGGGCAATAGAAGGAATTAATTATGTTCAAATTTTTGAAAATAAAGGTTCTATCATGGGATGTAGTAATCCTCATCCACATGGACAAATTTGGTCACAGCGTTCTATTCCAGGTGAGATTGTAAAGAAATCAGAAAAGCAGACAGAATATTTTCAAACGAATAATAGAAGTTTGTTAGGCGATTATTTAAAACAAGAGTTAGAAGGAAATAGAGAGCGTATTCTTGCTGAAAATGATGATTTCGTAGCCTTGATTGCATATTGGGCAGTTTGGCCATATGAAGCAATGATTATACCTAAGAAACACTATCAAAATATAAGTCAATTGTCTGAAAGTGAAATGGCATCATATGCGGCTATTTTAAAAGAATTGACAATAATGTATGATAATTTATTTGAAGTTTCATTTCCTTATTCAGCAGGTATCCACCAAAGCCCAACTAATGGAGAAAATAATGAGGGATGGCATTTTCATATGTCTTTTTATCCACCATTATTAAGATCAGCAACTGTAAAGAAATTTATGGTAGGTTATGAAATGTTTGCTAGTCCGCAAAGAGATATTACTGCAGAACAAGCAGCAGCAACTTTAAAAGCTTTGCCTAAAACTCATTATTCTAAGAATTAATAAAGGGGTTATATTTTATATTAAGCCTAAGTATATGAAGATTTACTTAGGCTTTTTTATTTTTTGTATACAAGTTATAATTTGTAAACTATAGGAACGGTAATTTCAATTTTGGTTCCTTCGTTGGGTTTAGAGTCTAGAAGAAATTCGCCTTCCATCATTTTTATACGGGCTTCAATTTGATTGATTCCTATTCCATCTGATTTTTTATCTTTTTGGGTGTCAAAACCAATTCCATCATCTTTGATACATATATATAATTGTTTTTGAAATTCTAGTATAGATACTGACGCATGTGGAGCTTTACTGTGTTTTAAAATATTATTAATAAATTCTTCTATTATGTTGTTTATTTTTATTTCAAAACTTTGTTCATAGCGTCCTATGTTTTTAATGTTGCAAACAATTTCAATCTGTGAATTTGAATACTTTTCACAAAAATCTTGAATAGCAAAGCTTAACCCGAATTTTAAGAGTACCGATGAGATTAATTCATGGGATAAATTTCTAATTTTGATAGAAGCTTCATCAATAATTCCTTGTGTTTTATCAATTTCTACAGGAACGATGCCTTTGAATTGACTTTTACTGGCTTGTAAGTGTAAATTGGCGGCAGAAAGTAAAGCGCTTACACTATCGTGTAAGGTCTCAGCAATTTGTTTCCGCTCTGATTCTTTACCATCTAGTGTAGCATTTAATATTTTTATTTGGGTGTCATTTCTTAATTTCTCCAATTCTTTTTCTTTCAGTAATTCAGTTTGGCTAAATTGTAATTGGATATTTTCTTCGTTTAGTTTAGTGTTTTTCCTATAAATCCAAAAGCTAATTCCTAAACCTAGTATGGTTAGTATTAATACCATTCCCCATAGTTGCATTTTTTCACGAGACTGGGCGTCTTTTAAGCGTCTTTTTTCGGCATTTTGTTTTATTACATCTACATTGTGCTTGGCTTCAATTTCTGAAATAATACCATCAAATTCTATATTCCTTAAACTATCATTTATATTGTTGGCTTTAGCTAAATAGTCATACGCCTTGTAATCCTTTAAGTTGTAATTTGTCCAAGCTAAATTGGAGTACAACATTTTTTTTAGTTTTGCTTTTATAGGGCTTTTGGATAACTTATTTAAGAGATTATATGCTCTATTGTAATTGATTTTTGCTTTATCAAACTCCTTTTTATTTAGTTGATTACTGGACAAAAAGGTGATGATGGAAACGGTTTAGACATTACAGGTTCAGACCCAAACGAAGCACAATACATTAGAGCTTATTGGCTACCTCAAATTTTATCTACAGATGAAGCAGTAATCGGATGGGCTGATAGAACTATTGCGGATTTTCATTTCCAAAAATGGACAGAAAGTGATCAATTTGTTCGAAATATCTATGATAGAATCATGTACCAGGTCACTGTTTGTAATGAATTTATTCGACAAGCAAAAACAGGATACAATACTCCTGCAGAAATTGATACGTATATTGCAGAAGCTAGATTTTTAAGAGCTTTAAGTTACTGGCATGCTTTAGATTTATTCGGAAATGTACCTTTTGCTACTGATGAAGATGCTCTTGGAGCTGCTTTTCCAGAGCAAATTACACGAGCTGATTTGTTTAGCTATATTGAAGACGAATTATTAGCTATCGAAGATGAGTTAAAACCAACGAAATCTAATGATTACGGAAGAGCTGACCAAAGTGCTTTGTGGACATTGCTTACTAAATTGTATTTAAATGCAAATGTTTATAATGGAACTGATAGAAATACAGACGCTGCTAAATATGCAGATAAAGTAATTAAGTCTTCCCATACTTTAGAACCAAACTACCAACACTTATTCTTAGCTGACAACCATTTGTCAAACGGAATTATTTATTCTGTGAATTTTGATGGTATCCACACCCAAAATTATGGTGGAACTACATTTTTAACTCACGCACCAGTTGGTGGTAAAATGAAAGCTGCCGATTTTGGTATCAACGGTGGTTGGGGAGGTATCCGTACAACAAAAGCTTTTGTTGAAAAATTTGATGATATTTCTGGTAACACAGATCAAAGAGCAATGTTCTTTACGGATGGTCAAAAATTAGAAATTGAAGAAATTGGTTCATTTGGTGATGGTTATGCTGTTACAAAATGGAAAAATATTGATCGCTCTGGAAATGCAGGGTCTGATTCTGGTGGTAATTTCACTGATATCGATTTTCCTTTATTCCGTTTAGCGGATGTTTACTTAATGTATGCTGAAGCTGTGTTAAGAGGTGGTGCTGGTTCACTAGGAGATGCTCTAAATTATGTAAATCTTTTAAGAGAAAGAGCTTATGGAGATGCCACTGGAAACATTACTTCAGGTGAATTGACCTTAGATTTCATCTTAGACGAAAGATCTAGAGAATTATTTTGGGAAGGACATAGAAGAACCGATTTAATTCGTTTTGGTAAATTTTCAGAAAGTACTTATGTATGGCCGTGGAAAGGTGGAGTAAAAGATGGAAAAAGTACATCAAGTCACTTAAATTTATTACCTCTTCCTTCTTCTGATTTGAATGCAAATCCAAATCTTACACAGAACTTAGGATACAACTAATCTAAACTTTAAAACAATGAAAAAAATTATATATACTATCGTTGCCTTAGTGGGTATCGTACTATTCAATTCTTGTGAAGACAATCTTGAATTAGTAACTATTGCTGCACCTGAAGACATCGTATCGGCAAGTTTAAATGACATATCGTCTTCTAGTTACATACTAGAATTTGAGAACGAATCAGAAACTTTTGAAACTTTTACTTGGACGTCTGCAGATTACGGATTTAATGCCGCAATAGACTATACATTACAAGTTGCTATTTCTGGAGATAATTTTACGAATCCTTTTGATTTAGGAACAAATTCTGATAATGAATTGGCAATAACAGTTTCCCAAATCAACAAAGGTTTAACCAACTTAGAAGCTATTCCTTTTGAACAAACAGATGTAGAGTTTAGATTAAAAGCTGCTGTAGACGGAGCTATAGACGCTATCTATTCTGAAGTTATTACAGCAACGATTACCTCTTATGCTACTGACTTTGAGCCAATTTTTATGATTGGAGATGCTGTTTTAGGCTGGGATACCACTAAAGCTGTTGAAGTTTACGGTATAGGCCCAAGTACCTATGAAGTAATTGCAGAATTCAATAACGGAGGAGCTTTTAGATTCTTTGATGCACCAGACTGGGGAGCAAATTCTTATAACTGGACTTTCTTTAGCACAGGTTCTATAGCTAGCGACTTTGAAAATGCTGGAGATGGAGATACTAATATTCGTTTTACGGGTACTACTGGATATTACAAAATTGGTGTAAATACCAAGTCATTAACAATCACAATGACTCCTGTTGATCAACCTGCTTTATTTATGGTTGGAGCTGGTGTTCCTGATGCAGGATGGGGATGGGATACTCCAGTTGAAATGACATGGATTAAAGATGGTATCTTTGAAGCTACAACAACTTTTTCGTTAGATACTTTTAGATTCTTCAGTAAAGATGGAGACTGGGGGTCTGGTACAAACTTCCCTTATTATTTAAGTGAAGAGTATGAAATTGACGCTATCTTTGAAGATGCTCAAGATGGTGATAATAACTTTAGATTTATCGGAACTCCAGGAGTTTATAAAATTATTGTAAACCAATTAGAAAAAACAATTGTTTTAGCTGAACCTGGCTCTGCTGGCCCGCCAAAATATATGGTTGGAGCTGCTGTACCAGATGCAGGATGGGGATGGGATACTCCTATTGAAATGGTACAAACAAGTGCCGGAGTATGGACAGCAACTACTACTTTTGCAGTTGATGCATTTAGATTCTTTGACACCTTTGGTGACTGGGGTTCTGGAACAAACCATCCTTTTTACGTAGGAGAATCATACACCATTGATGCTAATTTTGAAGATGCTCAAGACGGTGATAATAACTTTAAATTTATTGGAACACCCGGTGAATATACCATCACTTTAAATTCCAATACAAAAACGATTAGTTTATCTAACTAATCCTTAATATTCAAAAAAACAAAAGGCTGTGCTGAACAGCCTTTTGTTCTATAAGTTATTTTTTCTCATTACACACTTAATACAAATACCATTTCAACAATTGAAGCAAAAGTATATTACGCTAACCATAAATTGCATATTAGCGGTATTGACCAAAAGGAATATTCTCTTGAAATATTTACTTTACAAGGTCAAGTTGTAAAACAATTTGAAACTACTTCAGAAACAGAAATCACTTTAAATTTACTATCAGGAATCTATATTTCAAAACTCCAACTAAAGAATTCTAATACCGTATAAACGCAAAAAATAATAATACATTAATTCATTAGTCATCTACAAAAAGTCCTTATAAAACAGGTCCTTTTCTTACTCTTAACCAAATCCTTATGAAAAACTGTTTTTTACTACTCTTAATAGCCATCTTACCTAACACAATACTTTCTCAAGTAAGTACGGCACCAACTATACCCACAGTTACTAATGAAATAATCGTGACATTTGATGCGACTGGAACTGGACTTGCTGATTATACTGGTGATGTTTACGCACATACAGGTATCACTGTTAATGGTGAAAAATGGCAAAATGTTTTGGCCGGATGGTCTGAAAATATTGACAAAGCTAAATTAACTAGAGATAGTAAAAATTCAAATTTATATACTTATAAAATTACCCCTAACCTCCATACCTTCTATGCAGTAGAAACAACCAGTACTATTACTGAAGTTTCATTTGTATTTCGATCATCGGATGGGAGTTTAAAAAATGGTGCCGATATTTTTATTCCTATTTATGCACCTGGTTTAAACATTGCAATCACCAACCCAGAAACAAACAGTGTTTTTGATTTAAACCAAACCATAACAATTACAGCAGAAGCAACTTTAGCGGCTGACTTAGAAATTTTTATTGACAATATTTCATTAAAAACAGAAACTAATGCTACCGTTATTAATTCAATTTATACTTTTAATATGACGGGTAACCATATTATAAAAGCAATTGCCAATGATGGTTCTGAAACTAAAACAACGGAACATACAGTCTACGTTAAAACAGCTACACAATCTCAAACAATACCTTCAGGGTTAAAAAACGGGGTCAATATTAACAATGACAACTCCGTAACTTTTGTTTTATTAGCTCCTCATAAAAATGATGTGTTTTTAATTGGTGATTTTAACAATTGGAAATTAGATTCAAACTATCAAATGAAAAAAGATGGAGAACAATTTTGGATTACCCTTCCTTCATTAAATATAAATACAGAATATGCCTATCAATATGTAATAGATTATAATATTAGAGTTGCCGACCCTTATTCTGAAAAAATATTGGATCCTAATAATGATCAATACATAACAGATCTAACCTACCCCAATTTAAAAAAATACCCAACGGATTTAACGGAAGGCAATGCTAGTTCATTTATCATAAATGAAACACCATACACTTGGAGTATCACAAATTTTGACAAACCAAACCAAGAAGAATTAGTAATTTATGAAATGCTTATTAGAGATTTCACAAAACTAGGTTCTTATAATGAAGCACTTACTCATTTAGATTATTTACAAAATCTTGGCGTAAATGCTATTGAATTAATGCCTGTAAATGAATTTGAAGGAAATGACAGTTGGGGATACAATCCTTCATTTTATATGGCTTTAGACAAAGCTTACGGAACCAAAAATGATTTTAAGAAGTTTGTTGATGAATGCCATAAAAGAGGGATTGCGGTTTTAACAGATGTCGTTTTTAACCATTCCTTTAATCAATCACCTTTGCTTCAAATGTATTGGAATAGTAGTACTAACAAACCTGCGAGTGATAACCCTTGGTACAATGTAAATCATAATTTAGTTGACAATACAGACGCACATTGGGGCTCAGACTTTAACCATACATCACAATACACCAAAACTTTTTTCAAAAATGTATTGAGCTATTGGATGAACGAATATAAAATAGATGGTTTTCGTTTTGACTTTACCAAAGGTTTTTCAAATACAATATATTCTGGAAGTGGTAACTGGGCAAGTACCTATGACTCGCAAAGAATCTCAATCTTAAAAGAATATTCTGATCATGTTTGGCAGAATAATCCTACTGACAAACCTTATGTAATATTTGAACACCTATCTGACAATTCAGAAGAAACAGAATTAGCGAATTACGGTATTTTATTATGGGGAAATTTAAATCATAGCTACAATGAAAACACGATGGGTTATGGTGATAATATAGATTGGATTTCATATAAAAAACGTGGTTGGAATTCACCGAATGTAGTTGGATATATGGAAAGTCATGATGAAGAACGTATCATGTATAAAAATTTAGAATATGGAAAAGTTACTGATACCTACTCTGTAAAAGATTTAAACACAGCATTATATAGACAAGCAACAGCAGGTATATTTCTCTTGACTATTCCTGGACCAAAAATGATATGGCAATTTGGAGAACTAGGTTATGAAATAAGTATCAATGAAAATGGTAGAACAGGTAAAAAACCAATTCACTGGGATTACTTAGAAAATCCAAATAGAAAACATATTTACGATACTTGGTCTATAATTAATCAACTTAAGAAAAAATACCCTGTTTTTAATACTACAGATTTTTCTTTAAATGTTGGCGACTTAACCAAATCAATTTTACTAAAAAACACCGATATGGATGTTGTAATTGTTGGTAATTTTGATGTCTCATCAAAAGGAATCAATGCTATATTTTCCAAAACAGGAATTTGGTACGAGTTTTTTACAGGAGAAGAAAAACAAATAAATTCAACCTCAGAAAACATTTCTTTAAGTGCAGGAGAATATCGATTATATACCACAAAAAAAATTTCTGACCCAAGAGGTGGAACGGCAAATGATGATAGTGACAATGATGGTGTAAATGACTCAATTGATTTATGTCCAAATACGCCTACTGGCAACGAAGTAAATGAAAATGGTTGTACTATTTTTTCATTGAAAGGCGATAACTTTAGTATAAAAACTTATGGTGAAACTTGTGACAACAAAAACAATGGAAGTATTGATATTTCATCTACTGAAAAAATAAATTTTACAGCAAAAATAAATAATGAGGAGTATCCTTTTTCTGACAACCTCTCAATAACAGACTTACCACCAAACACCTACACCCTTTGTATTACAACAAGTGCAGATGCTACATATGAACAATGTTTTGAAATTTTCATCCCCGAAGCTAGCTCTTTAAGTGCTAAATCCAATTCAAAAAACACCCATAATGGAGTACAAACTGACATAATAATTGAAGAAGGGACAGCTCCTTATTCTATTAGTATTAATGATGAAGTTCGTGAAATAACTTTCGCTAAAAAAATTTCTTTACAGACACAAATAGGAGACGTTATAAAAATTAATAGCTCTAAAACTTGTGAAGGCACAATCTTAGAAAAAGTTTTCATGAATGGATCAGTAAGTGCTTTACCCAACCCAACAACAGGAAAGGCAACCATTTACGTAAATGATACATCTGAAAAAATACAGTTACTAGTTTATAATCCTAATGGATCTATAGTCATTAACAAGTATTTAAGTATTAAAAATAATACTATTGAGTTAGATTTAAAAAACCAGTCCAAAGGAATTTATTTTATAAAAATAATTGGAAATGGTAGCTATACTTCTAAAATCATAAAAAACTAAAATTCATCCCATAAACAATATAAAAATGAAAATATATATTCAACTACTTATTGTGCTCACAATACTATCCTGCGGAGGAGGAGATAGTTCTGAAGAAAATTCAAATGGTGCGCCAGAAATTGTTAACCTTACTTACCCTACAAATAATTTACTTTGCATTACAAATAATATAAAATTTGAGTGGACTTCAGCTATCGATTTGGAAGGTGATGATGTACGCTACAAAATTGAAATTAGTTCGGATAATGAATTTACGAATATCGTTAAAAGCGGTACTTTTACTCAAACAGAGAAAACGTACGAATTAGAGCAAGGAAAAGCTTATTACTGGCATATAAAATCATCCGACAACCATGGCAACTCAAATGGTTTTGGAGCTACTAATAATTTTTACACTGAAAATTTGGCAAGTGAGAATCATTTACCTTTTATGCCAGAATTAATCGCACCAGCTAAAAACACTTTTTTATCCACTAACCAAACAAACTTAGAATGGTCGTGCTCAGACACCGACAATGATGTCTTAACCTATGATGTCTATTTTGGAACTACCCAAAACCCGGGGAAAATAGCATCAGTAAATGAAACGACTATAGAGGTTACCCTCAATGCAAATAAAACTTATTACTGGAAAATAGATGCTATTGATGCGCATAATAGTAAAACACTGGGTCAAATTTGGAGTTTTAAAACCGAATAATATTAAACAATGATTTGTTAAACTACTTACGAAAGCATGCGAGATATCATTAAATTTCAATAAATTTGTAGCACTCGTTTAAAATTATATAAAGTGCTAAATTTATTCAAGAAAAAAACCCCTATCTCAGAAGTTTTTCCAATTGACTTTGTAGACATACACTCACATCTTTTACCAGGAATTGATGATGGTGCAAAAACAATGGAAGATTCAATTAGTTTAATTTCTAAAATGGATGAATACGGAATACAGAACTTTATAACCACTCCTCATGTTTTAGGAAGCGTATGGCCAAATAGTAGTGATACAATTCTTGATAAACTAGAGCTTGTTCAAGAAGAGTTGGAGAAAAGAGACATGTCGCATATAAAAATTGACGCAGCAGCAGAATATATGTTAGATGAAGAGTTTTCTAAGCTTTTAAAAAACCGTGATTTATTAACAATTAAAGAAGATTCTCTATTGGTTGAAATGTCTTATTTTAATGCTCCAGTAAATTTATTTGAGATCCTTTTTGATATTCAACTAGCAGGATACAACCCTATTCTTGCACATCCTGAACGTTATAATTTTTATCACAAAGAATTTGATGTTTACGAAAAATTAAAAACTGCTGGTTGTCGATTCCAATTAAATATATTATCACTTACAGGCTATTATGGTGAACATGTAAAAAAAGCTGCAGAAAAATTAATTAGCTTAAACATGATCGATTTTGTAGGTACTGACACACATCATCACAGACATTTAGATGCTTTAAGCAACTTAGGAACAAAAAAAATATTAAAGCAAATTGAGCCTTTGTTAAAAAACAATCAATTATTTATCTAAGACAGGTATTATTGCTTTATCCTCTTCTTTTTCTAAAAGTTGTATCGATAAATCTTCATTGTACTTCATTAAGTATACCGCTTTATTGCAGGTAATTCCATCTGAATATTTTTTCTGATAAATGAAAGAATCTCCAATTCTAGTAGATTTTTGCTCAATACTTTTGTCAAATTCCAAATCTTCATCCGCTGCCATCCTTAGTATAATATCATAAACAATATCAAATCCCCTTATTGCATGTTCTGAAGGATACGCATAATTCTTATTTTCATACTTCTCATAAAAATTTAACGATTCTGCTAAAGAATCATTTAATATACCTGAACTTGCATAAGTAAAATTCATTTTCGCTAATACATTATTATCTACTCTATCAAAATTTTTAGCTTTTTCAAAAGCAAACAATTTGACTTCAGGATCATTTGGCAACGATTTTAAATTATTAACTACATCAGCAGTTACCACATTATTATTTGTCGCTAATAGTACCCAGTTCACTCCCAAAGTATCAACAGCGGAAACAAAACGCTCTTTTTCCAAATAATTATTTTCTGGTTGTAACAAAACAATTTGAACACTATCAGGAACAGACAATTGCTCCTTAAGTTTTAACATCTTTATTTTAGATGACACACTCTTATCCCCCACAATAACAACATGCTGTGAAGTATGTGTGGCATTAAAGTGATCTATTACCACCTTTTCGTAAACCTTACCTTCTGTAGCTGTTTTAATAATATTTGGAGCCTTAAATCTATTTTGCTTAGTTGAATAAAAAGGATAAACAATCGGGATATCATTTAACTTATTTGCAACCATGTCTACATGTTTATTATAAACCGGTCCAAAAACTACATCCGAATTTTCAAAAGTATTTGCATCGAATAAATCTAACAAACAATCTTTTTCATTTTCAGTATCATAAGCATCATAGCGAATTTGTAAACCTTGTTCTTGCAATAACTCAATAGCAATTTCCGCTCCTAAATAAAAATCCGTTACAATATTTTCCAAATTCCCTTTTGATGAAAATAGTTGTTCTTTATTTAAAGTATCATTTTCCGGAAACTTAAACGGTAACAAAAAAGAAATATCAATAGTATCTTTAAACACTATAGAATCTTTAAACATTTTAGTTGCAACAACCAAGGTATCTAACTTACTCCCTGACAGTAAAAGATCTGTTTCTTCTATTTTTTTTCGAACTTTTATAACAGCGCCTAATTTTAAACCTTCTTTTAAGGTTGGGTTTAGCAAAACCAAATCTTTTTTACTTACGTTATATCTTCTAGTTAAATTATAAAAAGTATCATCTTTAACAACCTTATGCAAATCAAAATTCAAAGCCCAATTCGCAATTTCTTGTTTTTTTAATTCCTCAGGAGAAATTATTTTATTATTTGGAATTTCCAAAATCATTCCAATTTTCACTCCATCAATTCGCAGTTGAGGGTTTGCACCCAACAAAGCTTCTTTTGAAACAGAATACTTTTTTGAAATACCAAACAAGGTTTCTTTTGGTTGAACAATATGATGCTGAGAGGGAGTAACAACAACCTTAGAAGGTTCTTTATAATTTACGTTCGGAACTAGAATAACGGTATTTTCTTTCGGTCTCCTCTTTAAATCAGGATTTAAATTGTAAAGATCTCTTGTTTTTAAATCAAAACGTTTCGCTATTTTTCTTACACTTTCTCCTTTTTTTATTTTATACGTAATGTATTTTTCCTGCTGAGCATTCACAGAAAAAAAAGTAAATAAGGTTATGCAAAATGCTATAATAATACTTCTCATAGTTCTAATCAGTTTATACACAATAACCATTCTAACGAAAATAACAGCTTCTCATCAGAATGGCTATGAACATTCAATTACCAAAATTGTACCACTTTTTTAAGATACTATTCCCACTCTATTGTAGCTGGCGGTTTTGAACTTATATCATACACAACTCGGTTTACACCTTTTACGTTGTTAATTATTTTATTCGATGTTTCTTGCAAAAACTTATAAGGTAAATCTACCCAATCCGCAGTCATACCATCTGTAGACTCAACAGCCCTTAAAGCAACTACCTTTTCATAAGTTCTTTCATCTCCCATTACTCCAACAGAGTCAACGGGTAATAGCATAGCTCCTGCTTGCCAAACTTTATCGTACAATCCCCAAGCTTTCAATCCGCTAATAAAAACGTGATCTACTTCTTGTAAAATCCTTACTTTTTCTGCCGTAATATCACCTAAAATACGAATTCCCATTCCAGGTCCAGGAAAAGGGTGTCTTCCTAACAATTCAGGATCAATCCCCATAGATTTTCCTACTCTTCGAACTTCATCTTTAAAAATCATACGCAAAGGCTCTACAATTTTTAATTTCATAAAATCAGGTAACCCACCTACATTATGATGCGATTTAATTGTTGCAGAAGGTCCTCCTGTCGCAGAAACAGATTCTATTACATCCGGATAAATTGTTCCTTGTGCCAACCATTTTACATCAGTAAGTTTATGAGACTCATCATCAAATACATCAATAAAACAACCTCCTATTATTTTTCTTTTCTTTTCTGGATCAGATTCTCCTGCCAAAGCATTTAAAAAACGTTCAGAAGCATCAACTCCTTTTACGTTTAATCCCATTCCTTCGTATTGTTTCAATACGCTTTCAAATTCATTTTTACGTAAAAGTCCGTTATTTACAAAAATACAATGCAAATTTTTTCCGATTGCCTTATCTAATAAAACTGCTGCCACGGTAGAATCTACTCCTCCTGACAATCCTAAAACAACTTTATCATTTCCAACTTTAGCTTTAATATCAGCTACGGTAGTCTCTACAAAGCAATCTGGAGTCCATGATTGCTCAACGTCGGCAATATTCACCAAAAAGTTTTTCAACAAGGTCAAGCCATCAGTTGAGTGATATACCTCAGGATGAAATTGAATTGCATAAGTTTCTTCACCTTCAATTCTATAAGCTGCATTTTCAACATCATGTGTACTTGCAATTTTTGTATAATTTTCAGGTAAGCTTAAAATCGTGTCTGAATGACTCATCCATACCTGACTATCTTTTTCAATTCCATCAAATAAATGACTTGAATGATCTACAAAAGATAAATTAGCTCTACCATATTCACGTGTTTTAGAGGCACCAACTTCACCACCAAAAAAATGTGCCAAATATTGAGCTCCATAACAAACACCTAATAATGGTTTTTTACCTTTTATTTTAGATAAATCTGGTTTCGGTGCGTTTTCTCCTCTAACAGAATGAGGACTTCCCGAAAGAATTACTGCTTTATAATCATCTACATCAACTTTTACATTGTTGTATGGGTGTATTTCGCAATAGATGTTGAGTTCTCTGACTCTACGTGCAATAAGTTGCGTGAATTGCGATCCGAAATCTAGAATAAGTACTTTTTGTTGCATGCGCAAAAATAAAACTTAATTTAGAAACCTAGCGTCTAATATTTATTTTTTTAAGAGAAATTTGGGCGTTACCTAAAGGTCAGGCTTTACGCTAAATCTTTTAGTCCCTCCCAGACTGAGTTTGTCAAAATGTGAGAGGGATTAAAAGGATACCGCTGCAATCCTTAACGCAAAAAAAAGAGACCACTAAATAGTAATCTCATAATTCATATTAAGCCTGTCCCGTAGGCCCAAAATTCATTGGAATTGGCGGGGTTTCAGGTTCGTTTATTTTTCCATTTGCCTGCTCAAAACGTTTGACGTTATCTGCCAAAGCTTTTGCTAATCTTTTAGCATGTTCAGGAGTTAAAATAATTCTAGATTTCACTTTAGCCT
>JBHOTE010000017.1:0-41805 GCA_042584125.1 Bacteroidota bacterium | reverse complement strand
TGCTAGAAGATTTCGATTTGCAGAAACCAAGTCTTGATTTAGATTTCACAAAAGGAATTAACGTTTTAATTGGTCAAAATGATTCAGGAAAAACAGCTATTATTGATGCCATCAAGTATGTTCTGAAAACACATAGTTTTGATTGGATAAAAATAAATCAAGATGATTTTTATACTGGAACATCAAGATTAAGAATTGAACTAATTATTGATGATTTAAGTGAACAAGAAGCCAAAAATTTCACCGAATGGTTAGGTTGGACAGTAGAAGGAAATGAAGTAAAACCATATTTACGCTTAATCTATGATGTTAATCGAAATTTAGATGATAATTATATTTTTCCATCAGATGTTAGAGCTGGGGTAGATGATGTTGGATATCAATTAACTGCCGAAGCTAGAGAGTATCTTAAAACTACATATTTAAAACCCTTAAGAGATGCTAAATCTGAATTAGTTCCTCGGAAAAATTCTAGATTAGCACAAATACTACAAGGTCATGAAGCCTTTAAAGGAAAAGATAAAACTCATTTACTTGTTGGTCTCTTTAATGATTTTAATTTATCAATCGAAAAGTACTTTGATGGAAAAGATAATGACGATATTGATTTAGCTGGCGAAAGCTTAAAAGGAAAACAGCTAAAGGATGAAGTCGATAAATATATTAAATCATTTTATTCAGATTCGAAAGAGTCTAACTTTAGTGTTAATGATGGAACATTAAAGGGTATTCTAGAAAAGTTAGAGCTAACTATTAAAGATGAAATAAACTTGGGTTTAGGGACGTTAAATAGATTATCAATGGCTTCCGAGTTGCTACATCTTCAAAAAGCAAACTGGCATGGAATAAGACTTGGACTAATTGAAGAATTAGAGGCTCACTTGCATCCACAAGCACAAATGCAAGTAATTGAGTCGTTACAAAAACAGGAAGAGATTCAACTCATATTAACCACTCATAGCCCCAATTTAGCTTCTAAACTAAAATTAGAAAACCTAATCATTTGCAATGATAATAATGCGTTTCCTATGGGTAATGAGTATACTAAATTTGACCCTGAGCATTATGTTTTTTTGGAAAAATTCTTAGACACCACAAAAGCTAACTTGTTTTTTGCTAAAGGAGTGATCCTTGTTGAGGGGTGGTCTGAAGAAATTTTAATACCAAGTTTAGCTAAAAGAATGGGAATTAATTTAACAGAAAAAGGTGTATCTGTAATTAACATAGGGAATACAGGTTTCGATAATTATTCTAGAATATTTTTGAGAAAAGATGACCCAAAGATGACTATTCCTGTTTCTGTTATTACCGATTGTGATATAAGAGAATATGAAATTATCAAAGAAACCATAGAACACAATGGAGTAGATAAAGTTGTAAATACTTTAACAAAAAAAGAATCTGTATTATTTGAAATTGAAACCTCTGAAAAAATTGCCAATCTTTTAGGAAATTCGGAGGATAGTCTTAAATATTTCGTCGCTCCAAAGTGGACTTTAGAATACAGCTTGTTTCTTTCTGATTTTATTTCAGAGGATTTTAACGAAGTGGTCAAATCAATTCATACAGGTACAGATTGGGAAACAGACTTTGAAAAAGAATTGGCAAATAAGCTAATTAATAAAGTTCTGAAGAAAACTAAAATAGCATATTTACTTGCTGAAAAAATAGAAAAAGCAAGTGAGGATGAGTTTAATTTAGATGATAATGATACTATCAAATATCTTGTAGATGCTATTAAATACGCCTGTAATGATTGATGTATCAGAAAATGACATTGCGTATGCTGAAAAAATTTTATTAGGCGTAGATAAACATTTCGACGATGAAAGATTGAGATTCATTAAAGATTTTGCCACATTAGATTTACAAGCGGTTCCTGGTAGTGGTAAAACAACAGCTTTACTTGCTAAACTATTGATTTTAGAAACAAAATTACCACTTATAAATGATAGAGCAGTTCTTGTTTTGTCACATACAAATACTGCTATCGATGAAATAAAGAGTAGAATAGGTAAATATTGCCCAAAACTTTTTTCATACCCTCATTTTATAGGTACAATCCAGAGTTTTGTAGATGTTTTTTTAGCAATCCCATGCTACACTAATAAATTTAAACAAAAACCTTATCGAATAGATAATGAGATTTATGATGAACAAGTTGAGAAATTCTATGATACAACACGAAATGTAGGGCTAAGAAACTATTTAGACCGTCAACGTGATGGAATTACATTTTTAAAATCTATTAGACTAAATACTGAATTGAATTTGATTTCATATTTGAATGGAAATGAAGAAAATTTCAAAATTAAAAATAAAGAAACAAAGACATATATCTCATTGAAAAACTTCAAAATAAATTTACTTGAAAATGGTTATTTACATTTTGATGATGCCTACTTTTTAGCAGAGTATATGATTTCAAACACTCCAAATTGCATAAATGTAATAAGGCAAAGGTTTAATTACATATTTATTGATGAAATGCAAGATATGGATTTACATCAATACAATTTATTAGAAAAAATATTCTTTAGAAATGAAGATCCTTTATGCTCTATCCAGAGAGTTGGAGATATTAATCAAGCAATTTTTAATGGATTTTCTGATTCAGAAGGAGTTTGGAGCTATAGGGACAATATTAAATACATAAATGGGAGTTACAGACTATCTCCAAAAATAGCTTCTATTGTTGAAAAGTTAGCACTTACTCCAAATCCAATTGAAGGAAGAAATACAAATTTAGACGGTTCAGAAATTCAAATAAAACCAACAATTATTATTTACAACAATGAAAATAAGGGAAATATAATTGAGTTTTTTGCAAATAAAATTAGCAAATTAATTAATGAAGATTTAATACCAAACAATGAAGAGAATACTTATCAAGTGGTTGCTTGGCGAAAAGAGCATCCTGACGATGATAAAATAGGGCTTAAAGACTATTGCCCTAATTACAACGAAATATCAATAAAAACAAAAATTGATTATAGGTGTCTTAATGATTATTTAATGCATTTTGATAAAGAAAAAAGAACACTTGAATCTATTAGAAAAAATATCTTAAATGCATTTCTAAGAATTCTAAGAATTGAAAACATCAAAGACGAAAATGATAGATTTTTCACTAAAAAAAAACTTATCAATAAGATTAAAAGCCTTTCAGAAGTTGAGTATGAAAAGTTGAAATTAAATCTTTATAAATGGTCTATTGGAGTAATTAAAAGTGATAATACTATTATTAATGAGATACGCAGATATATTCCCGAATTTCTAATATTTTTTGATAAAGCTATTGGTGTTTCACTGGCTTTTATAAATAATGAGTCTGAACATCAGCCTAATCAAGAAGAGGGCGTACAAACAAATAACAATTTTAATTTTGAAGGTTTAGACCTTCAAGTAGGAACTGTTCACTCCGTAAAAGGGCAAACCAATACTGCATCCTTATATTTAGAAACATTTTTTGGAAGAGGTTATGGTAATTATGAATCAGAAAGATTAAGACATCAAATTCTTGGAGATAGTGTTAGTGATACATTAAACACAAATGTATCTAGTAAAGAGAAAATTAAAAAATCTGCAAAAATGGCCTATGTCGGATTTTCTAGACCAACCCATTTTCTTTGTGTTGGGATTCATAAAGATAGATTTGATTCTTGTATAACTGAAATAGATAGAACTATCTGGGATGTAATTGAGATTTAAAAAGCCTTATTAATTAGACTGTATTAATATTCAATTGATATCTCGTGCTCTTCAATGTTCCACTCTTAATCAATATTTGTTTATCTGTTAAATCTTTTAAATCTCTTGTGGCAGTAGATTCAGAAGTTTTTGCAATTTTTACATAATTTTTAGCACTTAATCCCCCATCAAAACCTGTATGTCCTGCTTCAAAAAGTCGAGTAACAACTTTTAATTGTCGTTCATTTAATTGAGAACTATGTCGGTCAAAAAACTTTGTTTTTTCTACAATAAAATCGATTCGTTTTAAGGTATTTTGTTGTGCTTCTAATATGGTCTCACCAAAATACAGTAACCAATCTGTTACTTCTAACTCTCTATTGTTGTTTTCTAAAGCCTGATAATAATTCTTTTTATGAGCTTCTATAGTGTGAGAAAGAGAGATTAATGTTGGTTGTCCTGTACTAAGAGCAATAGATTTTTCTGCTAGAGCTCTAGCTATTCTACCGTTTCCATCTTCAAAAGGATGAATACAGACAAAATATAAATGTGCCAATCCTGCTTTAACAAGTGGTAGCATTTTAGAATACTTAGGATCATGAATTTCATTGAACCAAGTAATGAATTGTTCCATTTCTTCAGTCATTCTATTAGAAGGTGGAGCTTCAAAATGAACCGTTGGTTTATCCAATCTTCCCGATACAACTTGCATAGGAGATTCGTGAGTTCTGTATCTTCCAATGTCTGTTAAATCTCTTCTACCATTAGTAAGCATCTTATGCCATTCAAAAAGTTGTTCATGATTCAGCGTTTTATCATAGTTTAGATACAAATCTACCATCATTTCAGAAATTCCAAACTCAGCAGGAGGAGCTTTCTTTACATCTTTAGATAAACCAAGGTTTTTCTTAATAGAAGATTGTACGCTTTCCCTATTTAGTATTTCGCCTTCTATTTCAGAAGTTTTAAGGGCTTCATTACTTAGTATTTCTACTAGTAAATCGTCCTTAGAAACACCTTCTATATGTTTAATAGCTCCTAACACCGTTCCTGTGTTTTGAGAGAACTGAAGCTCTAATTTTTCTAAAATATTCTTGTCATAAGAAAAATGAGGCCAATTTTTGAGTAACCAATTCCAGATTTTATGAGCCATGAGCTATATTTTTATAGTTTATCGCTCAAATTTAATCATATTTTGAGCGATAAATCAAGTTTTTATCGCTCAAATTGTTGTTTTTGATTAAATAAGAGTAATTAAAAGTTCATAACAGTATCAAGCGCATCGTCTAAATCTGTCTTAATGAAGTTTTGTTGATACTGTATCGTAGTTCTAATATTTGAATGATTATATAATTTTTGAAGCATCTGAATTGGAATTTTATCACTTGAAATATTTCCAAAAGAATGCCGACTAATATGCATCGTTACGTGTTTATCTATTTCTAATTTTTCTGCTATTTGTCCCAAATACCGATTAAGTTTTTTAGTGGCAGTTTTAGTTTTTCGTAGTATTTCCTTAGGGGCTTTTTGATTGATTTGTTTTAGTTCTGGAAATATATAATCATCATTTGATTCTTTCATTGGTTTGTAATCAAGCAAAATAGTATTTAATTTTTCGCTAATTTTTAAAGAAAGAGGTTTTTGATTTTTATTCATTCGATAATAAATTCTATCATCTTGAATGTTGCTCCATTTCATTTTTAATACATCAGCAACACGCATTCCTGCTAAATAAAAAGAAAATAGAAAAACGTTTTTAGTATGGTGTAATCCAGTTCCTTTATTTGATTTAAATTTTTCAATGGCTTTTATTTCATCAGCATTTAAACCAATTTTAATAGATTCAGGAATCTTAATTTTTATTTTATCGTCTCCACTTCCAAACGGATAGTTTTCTCTAGGAGTAAGACTTTGGTTAATTGCTGAATTATACAACGTACGGATAAAAATAAGCGTATTGGCAATACTTCGCTCTCCAACGGTATCCGAATTTCTTAAATGAGCCATAAGACCTTTTAAAAATAAAGGGGTAATACTAATGAAATCTAATTCTTTATTGTGATGATGTTTTTTAATTCGGTTTAAAATTGGTCTTTCACTATTGATACGAGAAAACTTCTTACTTTTCTCCAATAATTTAAAATGTTGTTCTGCAAAATCATAAAACGAATTACTTTTATATTTACTAGTTATAGAGTTTTTTATATCTGTTACTTGTGATTTTCTTTGTGGTTTTGTTTCTATTTCTAATACTGATTCATTCGCTTCGGCTAGCTTAGAAGCAATTAAATTATTTAACCTTTTGGCATTTGGGTGTGATTTTTTTATTTTTTGAGTACTTGATTCACCCCAAAACTTCTCTTCAATGTATTGTCCTGTATATAAGTATGTCGTTTTTCGATTCTTCGTTATCCTAATGGCAATAGGATATAAGCCTTGTTTGTTTTTTCTTTTTCGAAGTACTGCTTTAAAGGTTGCCATAATAAATCTTTTAACAAAGATACAAATTCTAGGTACAACATAGGTACAACAAATGACGTTTTTATATGGTTTTATGCAGTTTTATATGATTTTTAAAAAACATAAACCCCTTATTATATAGGGTTTTAAGTTGTATTGAATTGTTTGTCACTAAACTTAGGATCTAGTGCCGCGAGGTGTGAGAGTTCGAGTCTCTCCGCCCGCACTTAATTACAAAACCGAAATGGAAACATTTCGGTTTTTTTTATAGGTACAACATAGGTACAGAATCAAGACTAATTAGTCTTGATCCCAATTAGTCTTGATCCGATTTACATCTAAAACCAAAAGAAATAAAAAAGCCTTTCATGTAAATGAAAGGCTTTAATTATGTGACCGGGCTGGGGCTCGAACCCAGGACCCTCTCCTTAAAAGGGAGATGCTCTACCAACTGAGCTACCAGGTCATGCAATTTGTGATTGCGAGTGCAAATATAGTATATATTTTCAGTTGACAAATTTTTTATTGTAGTTTTTTAAGTGATATTTGTACTTTGTTTTTTTCTTAAAATTTCTATTTATGAAGATTGTTTTTGTTGGGTATATGGCTAGTGGAAAGTCGGCAGTAGCAAAGAATTTACAGCTAAAATTAAATTTAGATTTGATTGACTTGGATTTTTATATTGAAGAAAATGAAGGGATGTCCGTTACGGAGATTTTTAAAAAAAAGGGCGAAGTTTATTATAGAAAGAAAGAGTCTTTATACTTGGAAGAGTTGTTGAATAAGGAAGAGTCTTTTATTTTATCTGTTGGTGGGGGAACGCCTTGTTTGACCGGTAATATGGAGTTGATTAATTCAAAAGCTATTTCTGTTTATTTAAAAGCATCTATAGATACAATATATACTAGGATAGTTCATGAGAAAGAAAGTAGGCCTTTGGTCGCAAATATTTCTGATGAAAATTTAAAAGAATTTATTGCAAAGCATCTTTTTGAAAGAGCTGTTTTTTATGAACAAGCACATGTTTTGGTGGTGGTAAATGATAAATCAATCGCAGAAATTTCTGATGAAATAACTAAAGGTTTGGCTTTAGCATAAATAAGCTATAGAGGAGTCTTCTGTAAATTCTACATCAATGTGCTCTAGTATAGAGGTAGACATAGAAATCCCTTTGAAATCAGCTTTTACAGGAAAGTTTTTATGGTTTCTATTTACTAAAACTACTGTTTTAAATTTTTTCAAGGGTACTTCTAAGAAATGTTTAACTCCATAAATTAATGTGGCTCCCGAGTTTAATACGTCGTCTACTAGCACTATCGATTTGTTGGTGTAATCTTCTGAAGAAATAGAAGTAGTAATAGCTTCTAAAGGGTTTTTCTTGTTTATGTTTACTTCGCATAAGGTAACTTTTAAATCACAAATTTCTTCAATGACTTTTTTTAAACGACCTGCCAAAATATACCCATTCCCACAAATTCCTGCTAAAATTATTTCAGATTCATCAGAATTACTTTCTAGTATTTGAAAAGCAATTCTTTTTGTTTTATGAATAATTTGTTCGTTGGTAAGTATAATAGAATCTGACATAATGCTACTTTTTTAAGATGATTCAAATATAAAAAACATCTGCTGAATTAGTAAAGATAATTGAAACATAATTTATATATCACCTTCATCCGAAATATAGTCGTCAATATCCCTTCTGTCTTTTTTGGTAGGTCTTCCTACTCCCTTTTTACGGTAATAATCTTTTGAGTATTTTAATAACTCTAAAGCTTCAAATTGTTCTTTAGGAGTGGTGTCTTTCCTGTATAAATCAACTAGTTTAGCACCAACTCTGCTCTTTGGAACGTCAAGTATTTCTAGCTCATAGTTAATTTGATTCTTTCTGACTAATAGTTTTTCACCAATATATACTTCTTTAGAGGGTTTTAAGTTAGTTCCGTTTAGTTTAATATGCCCTTTTTTACACGCTTCTGTAGCTATTGATCGGGTTTTGAAATAACGTACCATCCATAGGTATTTGTCTACTCTCATAAGAAAAGTTAAATTATTGAGAAACTCTTTTAACAAAGATAGGAAAATTGTACATTGCGAAGCGAAAAATTACTGTGTACCTTACAATAAGTACTCTTGTTTTTCAATACAAATAAATTAAAATACTCTTATGAATTTAATAAAAAGCTTTTGTCAAGTGCTGCTTTTAGTAGTTCTATTTATTTCTTGTGATGAAGCACCAAATTCTATCTATGTTGATAATTTTGATCATGAAGGACAAATTCCTATAGATAATGATTCTTTAGTCAATTATTTAAAAACGCACTATTATAATACAAATGATGGTGCTATATGGACCAAAGGAGTGGAAGCTGTTGGGTCTTTACCTTTAGCTAGTCAAACTTCGTTATACGACCATCCAGATTTGGAAACAATGACAGGTATTGAAGTTTCAGATGTTGAGGGGACATATACGATGTATTCATTAATGCTTACAGAAGGGGATGATGCTAATGAAGCAGGAACTCCTAGTTTGATGGATTCGGTTTATTTTAAATATAAAGGGTTTTTACTAGATAGTACAGCGTTTGATAATAATGGTACTTATCCAAATTGGGCAAGTGTATCTGGTTTTGTTCCTGGTTTTTCTTATGGTTTGACAAAATTTAAAGGTGGAACTAAGTTTATAAATCCTGATAGAACATTTGGACATACAGGATTTGGTATAGGATATGTTTTTTTTCCTTCTGGTTTAGGCTACAGAAATTCTGCTCAGGGACTGGTTTCTGCAAGTTCTCCATTGGTTTTTAAAATAGAGGTTCATGAGGTAAACTTATCTGATACAGACCGTGATGGAATTCCGTCTAAATATGAAGTAATAAATAACCTAAATGGTACCGTTGACATGATTGATACAGATGGAGATGGTTTTAATGATCACAATGATATTGACGATGATGGAGATAAAATCTTAACTAAAACGGAAGCTGATTCAAATCTTGATGGTGAAGTTTCATCTGCAGAACTAAATGCATATTTGCAGCTAACTTATCCAGGTCGTTTTAATTAAAGGATATTACATTAGGATATACTAAACCAACCCTCTTACAATTAGTTTTGTTAGAGGGTTTTTTATTCGCTATGCGTACAAATCACCCTCTTATGGAATTGTGTTCCTTAAATAGAATAGATAGTTGGGATTTAAGAAGAGTTTAAAACAAAAAAAAAAGACCATCTAAAAGATGGTCTTGATTTATAAGTAAGAATGATTTAATAATTTATTTTACTTTATCAACGATAGCCTTAAAAGCTTCAGGATTGTTCATAGCTAAATCAGCTAAAACCTTACGGTTTAGGTCGATGTTGTTAGCTTTCACTTTCCCCATAAATTGAGAGTAAGATAATCCATGTTGACGAGCTCCAGCGTTGATACGTTGAATCCATAAACCACGGAAGTTTCTTTTGTTGTTTTTACGGTCACGATAAGCATATGTCATCGCTTTTTCTACCGCATTTTTTGCTACTGTATAAACGTTTTTACGACGTCCAAAGTAACCTTTTGCTGCCTTCAAGATTTTTTTTCTTCTTTTTCTTGAGGCTACTGAATTTACTGATCTTGGCATAATTTCAATGTTTTTTTGTAGTAAGGCGGCAAATAATTGCTCTTAAATTAGCCCACTCCAAGGTTAATAATAATTACCTATTGACTTAAAAAATTATTTTAAGTTCAATTGTTGTTTAATGCTAGCTTCATCAGATTTGTGAACCAAACCATCATGAGTTAACTTTAATTTACGCTTTTTAGATTTTTTTGTCAAAATATGACTCTTAAAAGCGTGCTTTCTCTTTAATTTTCCAGAACCAGTAACTTTAAATCGTTTCTTAGCACTAGATTTTGTTTTTAATTTAGGCATCTCTCTCCTTTGTTTAATTTATTCTTACTTATTATTTTTAGTTATTACTTCTTTTTAGGAGCAATAAACATAATCATTCTCTTACCTTCTAATCGAGGCATTTGTTCTACTTTTCCATATTCTTCAAGTTCCTGAGCCAATCTTAATAATAAAATTTGACCTTGATCCTTAAAAATAATAGAACGTCCTTTAAAGAATACAAAAGTTTTTAGTTTTGCACCTTCTTTCAAAAACTTGATTGCGTGTTTCTTTTTAAACTCGTAATCATGTTCGTCAGTTTGTGGTCCAAATCTGATTTCTTTTACAATAACTTTTGTCGCTTTAGATTTCAACGCTTTTTCACGTTTCTTTTGTTCGTACAAAAACTTTTTGTAATCTATAATCTTACATACTGGAGGAACTGCTTTTGGAGAAATTTCTACCAAATCCAATTCTTGTTCTCTGGCAATGTCCATTGCTTTTCTTATTGGGTATACCCCAATTTCAACGTTTTCACCCACCAATCTCACTTCTTCAACGTCTCTAATTCGACTATTGATTCTGTGTTGATCTTCGTTTTGAATTCTCCAGGGTTTTCTTGGAGCTCTGTTTCTACGTATTGCTATGACTTCAAAATTTAAACTTGTTAAAACAAGTGTTATTTAAAATTGTACTAATGTACTGTTTACTTCTTTTTGTATCAATTGAATAAAATCTTCAATTGTAAATGTTCCTAAATCTCCTTCTCCGTGTTTTCTAATAGAAAGAGTCCCTTCGTTTTCTTCCTTTTCCCCAACAATAATCATGTAAGGTACTTTGCTCATTTCGGCATCTCTAATTTTTCTTCCAGTTTTTTCACTTCTAGAATCAATCAGGGCGCGAATTTCGGAATTTTCTAGCAATTCTGAAACTTTTTGAGCATATTTCTGATATTTATCGCTGATAGGCAATAAGATAACTTGTTCTGGCATTAACCATAATGGAAAGTTTCCACCAGTATGTTCTAATAATACGGCAATAAATCGTTCCATAGATCCAAAGGGCGCACGGTGAATCATTACCGGCCTGTGTTCTGAATTGTCTGATCCTTTGTAGGTTAAGTCGAAACGCTCTGGTAGATTATAGTCTACTTGAATGGTTCCTAGTTGCCAACTTCTTCCCAAAGCATCTTTTACCATAAAGTCTAATTTAGGACCGTAAAAAGCTGCTTCACCAGTTTCAACAATATAATCTAACCCTTTTTCTTTAGCAGCATTTAGAATTGCGTTCTCAGCTTTGTCCCAATTCTCATCAGAACCAATGTATTTTTCTGGGTTTTCAGGATCTCTTAATGATACTTGTGCCGTAAAATCCTCAAAACCTAAGGCTTTAAAAACATACAATACCAAGTCAATTACATCTTTAAATTCTTGATCTAATTGATCTGGAGTACAAAAAATATGTGCATCATCTTGTGTAAAACAACGAACACGTGTCATTCCGTGCAATTCTCCACTTTGTTCGTAACGGTAAACCGTTCCAAATTCGGCATATCTTTTTGGTAATTCTTTGTAAGAATAAGGTTTGTAATTGTAAATTTCACAATGGTGTGGACAGTTCATTGGTTTTAGCAAGAACTCTTCATCCATTTTTGGAGTTTTGATAGGTTGAAAACTATCTTCTCCGTATTTTTCATAGTGACCGGATGTCACGTATAATTCTTTTTGCCCAATATGTGGTGTCATTACCATTTCATATCCAGCTTTCTTTTGAGCTTTCTTTAAAAAATCTTCTAATCTACTTCGTAAAGCGGCTCCTTTAGGTAACCATAAAGGCAACCCTTGTCCCACTTTTGCAGAAAAAGTAAACAATTCTAACTCTTTACCAAGTTTTCGATGGTCACGTTGTTTAGCTAATTCTAATAATTCTAAATATTCTTTAAGCAACTTTGCTTTAGGAAATGAAATACCATAGATACGTGTTAGTTGAGGTTTGTTTTCATCTCCTCTCCAGTACGCACCCGCAGCACTCATTACTTTTACAGCTTTAATAATACCCGTGTTTGGAACGTGTCCTCCACGACATAAATCTGTAAAGTCATCATGATCACAAAAAGTTATTTCACCATCTGTTAAATTTTCAATCAATTCAACTTTAAAAGGGTTGTTTTCTGCTTTGTATTTAGCTAATGCATCCGCTTTAGAAACTTCACGTAAAGTAAACTCATGTTTACCTCTTGCGAGTTCTAAAAATTTTTGCTCAATTTTTCCAAAATCGTTTTCAGAAACTTTATGCTCTCCAAAATCAATATCATAGTAAAATCCATTTTCTATAGCTGGACCTATGGTTAGTTTTACTCCAGGATATAATTGTTGAATAGCTTGTGCTAAAACGTGTGCAGATGAATGCCAAAAAGCTTTTTTACCTTCGGGCTGTTCAAATGTATATAAGGTTAAGTTACCGTCTGTAGTTAATGGGGTTTTTGTTTCAACAGTATTTCCGTTAAAATTTGCAGAAATTACATTTCTTGCCAAACCATGGCTAATGCTCATAGCCACATCCATAGGAGTACTGTTTTTGTCGTACTCTCTTACGCTTCCATCAGGTAAAGTAATATTAATCATGAATCTATTTTTAAGAAAGCAAAGATATTAGAAAAGGATGGCTTGACAAACAAAAATATTAATATTAATACATCTTAATTATCTCTATCTTTTCAATATAAAAATTAAGGTCTATCTCATGTAAAATACATAGAAATGCTATCTTTACACCTAGATAAATTACAGAATGGAATTAAACCTTAAGAAACCTGTTGTCTTTTTTGATTTAGAAACTACAGGAATTAATATAGCAAAGGATAGAATTGTAGAAATTTCTATTTTAAAAGTAATGCCAAATGGGAATAAAGAAAGTAAAACTTGGTTGGTAAATCCTGAAATGGACATACCAAAAGAGTCGTCCGATATTCATGGGATTACTAATGAAAAAGTTGCTGCGGAACCCACATTTAAAATGCTAGCTGCCGAAGTAAGTAATATGATAAAAGGTTGTGATTTAGCGGGTTTTAATTCAAACAGATTTGATATTCCTTTGTTAGCAGAAGAAATGTTGCGTGTTGGGATGGATTTCGATATGAAGAATAGAGTTGCCATTGATGTGCAAGTAATTTTTCATAAAAAAGAACAGCGGACTTTAAGTGCGGGTTATAAATTTTATTGCGACAAAGATTTAGAGAATGCACATTCGGCTGAAGCAGATACTTTGGCTACTTATGAAATTTTATTGGCACAGTTAAATAAGTATGAAGATTTAGAAAATGATGTAAAAAGTTTAAGTGAGTTTTCTTCTCATAATAAAAGGGCTGATTTTGCTGGTTTTTTAATGTTTGATGAAGAGGGGAATGAAACTTTTACTTTTGGAAAATATAAAGGAAGAAAAGTTTTAGACGTTTTAGCTGAAAATCCTGGGTATTATGCTTGGATTCAAAATGCTGATTTCCCATTGTATACAAAAAAGGTGTTAACGCAAATAAAATTGCGAAGCATGAATAATAAATTATAAGAATTCAAACTTCTCAGGCTTAGTGTTTGAAATTTACTTACACGAAGTGTTTTTAATTGGTGAAACGAGCTTACCGAAGTGTACATTAAACAAATAAATTATGTTAGTAGATTATAATAGCTTGCCAGGATCCTCAAGAGTATGGGTGTATCAAGCAGATAGAAGTTTTTCAGAAGATGAAATAAAACAAATTGTAGTGCAAGCAGGTGAATTTATCAATGCTTGGACAAGACATGGCGATGATTTAAAAGGTGGTTTTACAATCAAATACAAGCAATTTATCATTTTGGCAATTGATGAGTCGTTCACAGAAGCATCAGGGTGTTCTATAGATTCCTCTGTTCGTTTTGTGAAAAGTATTGAAGAAGCTTTTTCTGTGGATTTGATGAATAAATTGAACGTTACTTTTAAAGATGGAACTAATATTAATTTGGTGACATTAAGCGATTTTCAAAACTATGCAAAGGAAGGGAAAATCACTTCCGAAACAATTGTCTTTAATAATATGATTCAGACAAAAGAAGAGGTTGATACGAAATGGGAAGTACCGGCAAGTGAAAGCTGGCATGCAAGATTTGTATAGACTGTAATTAGCCATTAGTTTTTAGCTATTGGCAATTGTTTTTAATTTATGAAGAGAGTTTAATTATGAGAAAAGCCAAAGGCCAAAAGCAAATAGAAAAAAGTTGTTTGGTATTATTGCTATTATTTATTTTTAATGTAAAAGCTCAGCAATTAGATCCTTTATTAACAAAAGATGTAGTTGCGCAGAAAGTTTGGGTTTCAAATAAAATGAAATCCATGACTTTAGATGAGAAAATTGGGCAATTATTTATGGTTCAGGCATATTCTAATAAAGATGAAAAACATGCTAGAAAAATTGAATCGGAAATAAAGAAACATCATATTGGCGGATTAATTTTTATGCAAGGTACACCTGAGAAGCAGGCTGTCTTAAATAATCGTTATCAAAAAAAATCTAAAATACCACTGTTAATTGGTTTTGATGGAGAGTGGGGGTTGGATATGCGAATTAAAAATACTTTTCGATATCCATGGAATATGACTTTAGGGGCTGTTGCTAATAATCAGTTGATAGAACAATTTGGTCAACAGTTAGGGGTCCATTGTAAAAGGTTGGGAATACATATTAATTTTGCACCTGTAGTAGATATCAATACGAACCCAGATAATCCGATTATAGGAAACCGTTCCTTTGGTGAAAATAAATTCAATGTAACTCAAAAAGCATTGGCTTTTGTCAAAGGAATCCAAAGCGAAGGGGTGCTTTCCAATGCGAAACATTTTCCTGGTCATGGCGATACGGCTAAAGATTCTCATAAAACCTTACCTCAATTAAATTTTGATATTGAACGCCTAGAGAATATAGAAATGTACCCTTATGCAGGTTTGTTTGATGTAGGTTTAACTAGTGTAATGGCAGCGCATTTAAGTGTGCCTGTATTAGAACCTAATCCTGAAATCCCTACATCAATTTCTTATAAGGTAATAACGAAACTTTTGAAACAAAAAATGGGTTTTAATGGATTGGTCTTTACAGATGCGTTGAATATGAAAGGTGCGGCTAATTATGCAAAACCTGGTGATATAGACCTGGCTGCTTTTATGGCAGGAAATGACATGCTTTTGATTCCGGAAGATGTTGGAGCTGCTGTGAAAAAAATTAAGCGAGCACTTAAAAAAAATATATTAACAATAAATAGATTAAATCATTCAGTAGAAAAAATATTAAAAGCAAAATATTGGGCAGGTTTACATCAATATGAGCCCGTAAAATTAGACGCTCTTTTAAAAGATTTGAATACAGTAAAAGATAGTGTGTTACATAGGGATTTGGTTGAAAACTCGATGACTTTGTTAAAAAATAAAAACAGCATATTTCCTATTAAAGATTTAGCTGATGTTCGAATAGCTTATGTTAAGATTGGAGATGCAGACAATAGAACTTTTGTTAAAAGGCTGCAAAGTTATACAGATGTTGAAGAAGTAAAATATACTTCAAAATCTGATTTGTTAGAAAGACTTCAAGGTTTTGATGAAGTAATAATAGGTTATCATAAGTCAAATGCAACACCTTGGAAAAATTTTAAATTTCAAGAAGAGGAATTAGATTTATTAGAAGCCGTTTCTAGTAAATACAAAACCATTGTAACGGTGTTTGCGAGTCCTTATAGTTTGTTACAAGTACCCTCTTTTGAAAATATTGAAGGATTGCTTGTGGCTTATCAAAATAGTTGTTTTGCACAGGATATTGCTGCACAGGCTATTTTTGGTGCAGTTGAAACAAAAGGAAAATTACCTGTTTCTATCAATGAAAATTACCCTGAAGGATTTGGTTTACATTCTGTAAACTTGATGAGATTATCCTATGGAATACCAGAATCTGTTGGAGTGAGTGGCTCAAAATTGCAAAAGATTGATAGTGTCATGAAAATTGTAATAGATGAGCAAATGGCTCCTGGTGGACAAGTCCTAGTAGCGCGTCATGGAAAAGTAATTTATCAAAAAAGTTTTGGTCATTATACTTATGAAAACACACGAAAAGTTAAAAATACCTCTATTTTCGATTTAGCATCATTAACAAAAATTATGGGTGGTTTGCCTTTAATTATGAAAAGTGAAGAATTAGGTATGTTTTCTTTAGATCAAAATTTGGGAAGTTTATTGCCAGAGTATAAAGGATCTAATAAAGACACTGTAACTGTAAAAGAAATGCTGTCACACACTGCTAGGTTAAAAGCATGGATTCCTTTTTATTTAGAAACAATAGATAGTGTTAGTAAAACACCATTGTCTAAATTTTATAGTAAAAACCGAACTTCAGAATTTAATATTGAAGTCGCAAATAATGTTTTTTTAAGAACAGATTATATTGATAGTATTTATCAAAAAATTAGAGATATAGAACAACGTGAAAAGCCTGGTTATAAATATAGTGGTTTGGCTTTTTATATTTTTAAAAAATATTTGGAAGAGCGTTTTCAAATGAAAATGGAGGATTTGGCAGATCAGTTTTTTTATAAATCATTGGGAGCAAGTACATTGATGTACAATCCTCTACGGAAGTTTACAAAAGATAGTATTGTTCCTTCTGAAATTGATACTTATTTTCGTCATCAGACCTTGCAAGGACATGTACATGATATGGGGGCAGCAATGATGAATGGAGTAAGTGGTAATGCTGGTTTATTTGCCAATGCTAATGATGTAGCTAAGTTTATGCAAATGTATTTGCAAAATGGTTATTATGGTGGGCAACGCTATTTAAAGTCGCATACATTGAAGAAATTTAATAAAAGATATTTTCAAAAAGATACAGTAAGAAGGGGCTTGGGATTTGATAAACCTCAGTTGGATCCTGAAATATTAGCTACTTGTGGTTGTGTGTCTGATAATAGTTTTGGTCACAGTGGTTTTACAGGTACTTATGCATGGGCAGATCCTGATACAGGTTTGTTATATGTTTTTTTATCAAATAGAACGTATCCAACAATGGATAATAATAAGTTAGGTAAAGAAGATATTAGAACTAAAATTCAAGCTTTGGCTGTGGAGGCAATTTTGGAATAAATTATTTTTCATTTACAAAAGCCACAGAATGACAAGCAACTAAGGCTGCAGTTTCTGTTCTTAATCGGCTTTCTCCTAAGCTTACTGGTTGGAAATTTTTGTCAATAGCAAGTTCAATTTCTTTTGAAGAAAAGTCTCCTTCGGGACCAATAAGAATGGTAATGTCTGTATTGGGTGAAATTTCATTTTTAAAGGATTTTTTTTCTTGTTCCTCACAATGAGCTATAAATAATTCTCCTTGTTGTTTTTGAGCTAAAAATTGTTTGAAAGTAACCGCTTCATTAATTTTTGGTAAATGAAATTTTAAAGATTGTTTCATTGCAGAAAGAATAATTTTTTCAAAACGCTCTAGCTTCACAATTTTTCTTTCTGAGTGGTGACAAATAATAGGGGTGATTTCATCGATACCAATTTCGGTGGCTTTTTCTAAAAACCACTCCATTCTGTCATTCAACTTGGTAGGGGCAATGGCAATATGTAAATGATAATTCCAAGATTTTGGTTTTTCTTCAACGTTTACAATTTTTACCAAACAATTTTTATCATTTGCAACCAATATTTCCGCGGTAAATAAAAATCCTTTTCCGTTGGTGATAGCTAATGAATCACCTTCTTTTTTTCTTAAAACACGAACAATATGCTTGCTCTCTGTTTTGTCAAATTTAAATTCTTTATTGTCGGATGATAAAGTTGAATTGAAAAATAATTGCATACTTATTTATTTTGACTTGAATTTTCTTGAGGATCTAAAGTTGACGTGTCTACTTTTTTCTTTTTTTGAAATAGTTTAGAAAAGAAGTTTTTCTTCTTTGGTTCTTCCATTTCCTCAGGAGGAGTTATATTGTCAGGTTCTATGTTTATCATTTCACCTGATTTCTGAATTTCTAATTTTTCTTCTTGTTCGCTTTCTTTCTTTTTTGAAATTTTTGTAAAAAGAGGTTGCTTAATGCTGTCTTTGCTAACAGCTGGTTTTTTCTTTTTAGGCTTGAAGCGGTTTTTTATTTCTTGTTGAAGACGCTTCCCTTTTCTAGGTTTTTTTACTTTTTTTAGTTTCCTTTTTTTGTCTTTTTCTTCTTTCTTAGTGTTGCTCTTTTTGTGGAATAAATTACTGAAAAATGACCCAGTGGCAAGAACAGCTAGTGTGACATGTTCTTTTGTTTTTTGCCCCACTAAAGTAAGAATGATACCTGTTCCTTTTAGTACTCGTTTTGCAAACGATGGTTTTTTAGGTAGAATAATTTGATTTCCGAATTCATCGATGTCAACAATGCGATACTTTACGATATGCTTGTCTATTCTATAGGAAGCGCCTACACCAAAACCTAAAATAGTTTCTGTAGCGGTTAATCCGGTATTCAAACAAAAATCAAATTGTAAATTATCATTTGCTAAATAGGCAGTACCTGCTTTTACAGTAGTTATGGCTGAAGTTTTATTTAAAGATTGTTCTAACTCACCAAATATAGCCCAGGCTTCAGAAAGTGTATAGTTTGAAGATATGACTAGGTCGAAATCCTTTATGTTATTTGGTTTTTCTTTATAAATGAAATTAGTAGTAATTACCCAATAGTTGTTTAAATTATTTTGTAATAATAAGGTGAAATTAGTCCCATAATGTGATCCTTCTACTTGTTGAAATGAAGATTGACTTTGATAAGGTATTAAATTAGGACCCTCGTATAAGTTTCCATCTATTTTAAGTCCAACAGCTGGAACTAGTCTTTTCCAATCAAATTCTTGTTTTTTAAACCAACTTCTAATTTCTAAAGGACGCTTTTCATATTGCGGGTGATAGATTAAATATTTTACACCAAAACCAAAGGAGCTGTTAAATCCTTTGAATTCATCATTGTTGACTAAATTTTTAAAATTATTTTGAGAAGCAGAAAGATTGAATTCGAGTTTTTCAGAAAACAAACTTGTGCGGAACGTTTGGTTTAAACGATTGTTTGTAATGGCATTTGGTATGGTTCTATCTTTTATAAATTGGTGCGCAAATCCAGCTTCGAATTGAAAAACACCTGTGCCCACTGCATACGGACTTTCTGAGACGCCAGGTCTATTAGAGTTGATGACATCAGTATATTGTGCTTGGGTGTAGGTGACGTAAAGCAGAAGAAATAAAAACCAATAATTCTTAGTCATTAGGCGTGTTCAATATTTTGTCAAATATAAGATTTTATCAATACTAACGCTGCAGTTCCTTTCAAATTGTTATTTTTGAATAAATTTTTTAAAATAGATATGCAAGAGGCAGGAATTATAACTTTTTTTAGAACGATAGGAATCATTTTATTGGTTATTTATGGATTGAAATTTATAGCACGATACATATTACCATTGGTGTTAACTAGGGCCGTTAAAAAAGCACAAGAACGAGCGCAACAAAATCAGAATAATTATCAGAGTCAGCCAGAAGATATAAAAGTAGGTGAAACGATAATAGATAAAAAAACGGTACATAAAAATCAGTCTAAAACTAACAATGATGTTGGTGAGTATGTAGATTATGAAGAGGTAGATTAGACCTTATAAATAATATGTATTTACAAATTCAATAAATTAATAAATGTTAAAAAAAACACTACCTTTTATAGTGGCAATAATTGTATTTGTAATTGCTGCCTTAGTATACTTTTCACCTGTTTTACGTGGAGATAAATTGTTTCAAAGTGATATTCAGCAATTTCGAGGAATGTCAAAAGAAATAAAAGATTTTCGTTTAAAACACGATGCAGAACCTTATTGGACAGATGCAGCGTTTGGAGGAATGCCATCGTATCAATTAAGTACATATTACCCGAATGATTATGTAAAATCATTGGATAGTATTATTCGTTTTTTACCAAGACCTGCAGATTATTTATTTCTTTATTTCTTCGGCTTTTTTGTGTTGCTTTTGGTGTTAAAGTTTGATTGGAAATTAGCTATTATAGGTTCTTTGGCTTTTGGTTTTTCTACGTATTTTATAATTATTCTAGGAGTTGGACATAACGCAAAAGCACATGCAATTGGTTATATTCCTTTAGTGTTTGCTGGAGTTATTCTAGTTTTTCAAAATAATTATTTGAAAGGATTTGCTTTGTCGACTATTGCCATTGCTTTAGAATTAAATACAAGTCATCCACAAATGACGTATTATATGTTCTTTTCATTATTGATTTTAGGATTGGTTATTTTAATGGATAGAATCAAAGAAAAAAAATCTTTACAGTCGTTTTACAAGCAAGTAGGGATTTTAGTTTTGGCAGGAATTTTAGCTTTAGGTGCCAATGCTTCTAGTTTAATGGCAACAAAAGAGTACGCCGATTTTAGTACGAGAGGTAAAAGTGAACTTACCATTACGCCAGAAGGAAAAGAAAAAGAAGCGAGAAAAGGACTATCAAATAGTTATATTACAGAATATAGTTATGGTTTATTAGAAACTTTTAACCTGTTTATTCCAAGATTTACTGGAGGAGCAAATAGTGAAAATTTAGGAGAAGAATCTAATACCTATGCTTTTTTAAGTAATAAAATAGACAAGCGCCAAGCAAGAGAATTTTCAAAAAATGTACCAACCTATTGGGGAAGTCAACCAATTGTGGCAGCACCTGCCTATATTGGAGCTATTTTTATTTTCTTATTTGTTTTAGGAATTATTTTGGTAGATACTAAATGGAAAAAATGGTTAGTAGCCACAACTATTTTTTCAGTTTTGATGAGTTGGGGACATAATTTTTCTATTCTAACCAATTTGTTTATTGAGTATGTGCCGCTGTATAATAAGTTTAGGGCAGTGTCTTCTATTCAAATATTGGCAGAGATTGCTGTTCCGTTATTGGGTTTGTTGGCTTTTAAAGAAATTGTTTTTGGAGAAAAAGAATTAAAAGTAAAACTAGAAGCACTAAAAAATTCTTTCTTTATCACTGGAGGTTTGGCCTTGGTTTTTACATTAGCAGGTCCTTTTTTATTCGATTTTATTGGAGCAAGAGATAGTTCATATGATGGAATGATCCCTGGATTTAGTGATGCTTTGATAGCTGATAGGAAAGCAATATTTTTTAAAGACAGTCTCCGGACTTTGTTATTAGTTGCTTTTATAGCTGGAGGTTTATTTTTGTTTTTGAAAGGAAAATTAAAGCAGCAAGGGATGTTATTTTTATTGGCAGCAGGTTTGTTGTTTGATATGGTTGGGGCTGCTAGACGTTATGTAAATAATGAAGATTTTTTGCCAGCAAAAAGAGTGGAAAAACCGTTTGTAATGTCCGCTATTGATAAAGAAATCTTAAAAGATAAAGGTCATTATAGAGTTGCTAATTTTTCTGGGAATTTTATGAATGACGGAGCTACTTCTTATTTTCATAAATCTATTGGTGGTTATCATGCCGCAAAGTTAGGTCGTTATCAAGAGCTGGTAGATTTTCATATTCAACATAATAATATAGAAGTTCTTAACATGTTAAATACCAAATATTTTATCATTCCTAATAAAAAAGGAGAGCAAGGACTTCAAGTAAATCCAACCCCAAATGGAAATGCTTGGTTGGTAAAAAATATAAAGTTTGTAGAAAATGCTAATGATGAAATTTTAGCATTGACAGATTTTGATTCGAAAGAAACAGCAGTTATCAATAAAAACGAATTTTCTATAGAATCACAAATACAAGTAGATTCTACAGCGCAAATTAATTTGATAAAGTACGAAGCAAATGCTCTATCCTATGCGTTTGAAAGTTCTAGTAATCAATTAGCTGTTTTTTCAGAAATATATTACAAAGAGGGTTGGAATGCATATATAGATGGTAAATTGACTCCACATTTACGTGCCAATTTTATTTTACGCGCTTTAGAAATTCCATTAGGGAAACATACCATAGATTTTAAATTTGAGCCTACAATTATTTCAAAAGGAAGCAATATTGTGCTAGGTTCATTAGGGGTATTTATTTTGCTTTTAGGAGTTGGGTTTGTAAATAGAAAAAAACAGAAAGAATAAATGTATAAGAAAATGCCAACAAAACGCTATGATCATACTTTGGCGTTTTTAAAAGAAGTTTTGCCAGCTCCGGCGGTAATTTTGGATTTGGGTGTTAGAAATCCGTTTTCTGAAATAATGGAAGAAAATGGATACACAGTATACAATACCTCAGGTGAAGATTTAGATGAATTTCCAGAAATTGTGAATGCTAAGAAAGTAGATGCCGTAACTGCATTTGAAATTTTTGAGCATTTATTATCTCCGTATGAAGTTTTAAAAAAGATAGAAGCTAAAAAATTAATAGCTACCATTCCCTTACGTTTGTGGTTTGCGACTGCTTATAGAAGTAAAACAGATATGCGTGATAGACATTATCATGAATTTGAAGATTGGCAGTTTGATTGGTTATTAGAAAAAACAAATTGGGTAGCAAAGAAAAATTTAAAATGGACAAGTCCAGTAAATAAAATTGGTTTTAGACCAATTTTAAGAAAGTTTACACCCAGATACTACGCCGTTTACGCAGAGCGAAAATAAAATTTTATGAGAATAGGAATGATTTTAGATGCCGTTTTCCCTCCCGACCCGAGGGTGGAAAACGAAGCTGCTACTTTAATAGAAGCAGGTCATCAGGTATTCTTGTTTTGTTTGAGTTATGGAAAAAATAATCAGGATGCTATTTATGAAGGTATTCAGGTAAAAAGATATACATCAAATAAATTATTGTATAAATTTTCAGCACTTGCCTATACTTTTCCTTTGTATTCTTTTTTTTTATCGAAAAAAATAAAACATTTCATTCATGAGCATAAAATAGAGGTGGTTCATGTTCACGATTTGCAAATTGCAGGTGCAGTAGAAAAAGCTACATATAATAGTGATTTAAAAATTATTTTGGATTTGCATGAAAACAGACCGGAAATAATGAAGTTCTATGGGCATTTACAAAAAGGTTTGGGTAAGCTTTTAATAAAACCATCAAAATGGAAGAAAAAGGAAGAATACTTTGTTCGTAAATTTGATACTGCCATTGTTGTTACTGAAGAGGCTAAGAAGGAATTGGAAGAAAGATGTGGTGTACAAGCATCTAAAATTGTTGTTGTGCCTAATACGGTAAGAAAAAGTTTTTACGAAAATAGTACTTTTGATAAACAAATTTTGAATCGATATAAAAACGGTTTAACCTTACTATATATTGGAGATACCGCTTTAAGAAGAGGTCTAGAGTTGGTCATTGAAGCTGTTGGTCTTGTAAAAGACAAACTTCCTACAATTAAATTAATTATTGTAGGGACTAGTAAATCAGATATTGTTTTAAAGGAAAAAGTAAAAAAAATGAATATAGAAGGTTGGGTTGATTTTGTGGGTTGGCAAGAACCTAAATTATTTCCTACGTATATTGAAAGTGCTACTATTTGTATTTCACCTTTGCATAGAAATCCGCATCACGATACGACTTATGCGAATAAATTATTTCAATACATGAGTTTTGGAAAGGCTTTATTAGTGAGTGATGCTACCTCTCAAAAAAATCTAATAAATACTGTCGGTGCTGGTTTGGTACATAAAGACAGAAATGTAAATGATTTTGTAGAAAAACTACTTGTCTTAGCAAATGATGAAGCACTAAGAATGGAAATGGGCATCAAAGGAAAAGATTTTATAGAGAATGAATTTTGTTGGGAAAAAGCTTCTCGAAATCTTGTAGATTTGTATTCAAACTTAACAGATTGAAAGTATTAATTATTACATATTATTGGCCACCTTCTGGTGGGTCTGGCGTGCAACGCTGGCTAAAGTTTGTTAAATACTTACAAGATTTTGGTGTAACTCCTGTTGTCTATACCGTTGCTAATCCAGAGTATGCTATAACCGATGAAAGTTTGGTTGCTGATGTACCTAAAAATGTTGAGATTATTCGTCAACCCATTTGGGAGCCTTATAAATTAGCAAACCTTTTCTCTAAAAAAAAGAAAACGAATACGAGTGCAGGGTTTTTAGAACATAAACCTTCTTTTGTGGGTAGAATTATGAATTATGTTCGGGCTAATTATTTTATTCCAGATGCTCGCATGTTTTGGATAAAACCGTCTGTTGATTATTTAGAAAACTATTTAAAAAATAATTCTGTAGATGTAATTATTTCTAGCGGACCTCCACATAGTTTGCATTTAATAGCGATGGAATTAAAAAAAAGGCTGCCTATAAAATGGATTTCAGATTTTAGAGATCCTTGGACAGCTATAGATTATTTTCATCAATTACCACTATCAAAAAAAGCCAAGCAAAAACATTTCGATTTAGAAAAAGAGGTGTTGATAAATTCTGATGCGGTATTAGTGGTTGGAAAAACTATGCAGCTAAATTATTTACCTTTTAATAAGCAAACATTTGTAGTTCCAAATGGCTTTGATTTGGAATTGTCTGATGAAAACACAAAATTAGATTCTAAATTTTCTTTGACGCATATAGGAATGATGAATGAGGATCGGAATCCAAAAAAATTATGGAAGGTTTTAAAAGAGTTGGTAGAGGAGATTCCGGGGTTTTCTGAAGGTTTGAATATTCAGTTGATTGGAAAAGTTGCCCAACCTGTTTTAAAATTAGTTGAAGAAAATGGTTTGTTGAATAATTTAAGTCAGTTAGATTATGTACCACATGCTGAAGTACAAGAATTTCAAAGGAAATCACAAGTATTATTATTGTCAGTCAATAAAGTTCCTAGTGCCAAAGGAATTGTTACAGGTAAAATATTTGAATATTTGGTAGCTAAAAGACCTATTTTAGCAATCGGTCCTGTAGATGGAGATTTGGCAGAAATAATTAAGGATACTAATTCTGGAGTGATAGTTGATTTTGATAATGAAAAAGATTTAAAATCAACTTTGCTAGAGATGTATCAAACGTATCTTAAAAAAGATTTAAGAATAAGTTCTGTAGGGGTTGAAAAATATCATAGAAAAGAAATTACCAGACAATTGTCTGAAATTATAAATACGATTCACAAATAGATGAAAAAAATCGTCACCATTTTAGGAGCCAGACCACAGTTTGTAAAAGCAGCCGTTTTAAGTCGCGTTATACTAAAACACAAACAAATTGAAGAAGTAATTGTACATACAGGGCAACATTATGATGCCAATATGAGTGAGGTTTTTTTTAGCGAAATGGAAATACCGAAACCAACTTATAATTTAAATATTAATGGTTTGGGGCATGGAGCTATGACAGGGCAAATGCTAGAAAAAATAGAAGCGGTTCTTTTGGAAGAAAAACCCGATGCTGTTGTCGTTTTTGGAGACACTAATTCTACTTTAGCTGGTGCATTGGCAGCTAGGAAATTACAAATTAAAGTGATTCATATAGAAGCAGGATTGAGATCTTTTAATATGGAAATGCCTGAGGAAGTGAATAGAATAATGACAGATAGAATTTCTGATTTACTTTTATGTCCAACCGATTCTGCAATTGAAAATTTAGATAAAGAAGGCTACAAAAACTTGCCAATTCAGATAGAGAAAAGTGGAGATATAATGAAAGATGCTGTCCGTTATTACAGTAGTTTTTCAGAAGAAAAATCTACAATTTTAAAAGAGTTACTTCTTCAAGAAAATAATTTTGTTTTAGCGACTATTCATCGACAAGAAAACACCGATGATTTAGAACGTTTGACAAATATTTTTGAGAGCTTAGCAAAGATTCATGAAAGCAAAAGAGTGGTCTTGCCCTTGCATCCTAGAACAAAAAAAATATTAGAAAATAATGGACTTACCTATCCTGTAACTATTATAGATCCTATTGGTTATTTTGATATGTTAGAGTTGTTAAAAAACTGTAACCTAGTAGTTACCGATAGTGGTGGATTACAAAAAGAAGCTTTTTTCTGCAAAAAACACTGTATTATTGCTAGAGAAGAAACAGAATGGATTGAGTTGGTGACAAATGGTTTTGCAAAAATTGTAGGGGCTAACAAAAATAAAATGTCAGCTGCATTTGAGGCTTTTCAAAATTCTGATGCAGATTTTTCTAAAAATTTATATGGAGTTGAAGTAGGAGAGAAGATGCATAAATGTATTGTTGATTTGTTATAAGACTAAGACTAAGACTAAGACTAAGACTAAGACTTCGGCAAGCTCAGTCTACGGAGAAGTAAAGCGAACAACGAAAAACGAAAAACGAACCTCGAACCTCGAACCTCGAACAACAAAAATCTAAAAACTCAAAAAAATGGGTATTGTATTAAGGCAAAGTTTTAAAAACACCATTACCATTTATATTGCTTTTGCAATAGGAGGGGTAAATGCCTTGTTTTTGTATACTTCTTTTTTAACGGATGAATATTATGGATTGGTGACATACTTGTTGTCTACAGCCAATTTGTTAATGCCTTTTACCGCTTTTGGGGTTCAGTATACAATTTTAAAATTCTTTTCATCGTACGCAACTAAAAAGGAGCAAGATGGTTTTTTAAGCTCTATTATTTTGTGGCCTTTGTTCGTAGCTATTCCTATAGCATTGGTTGGAAATTATTTTTATACTGAAATATCTAGTTATCTATCTATCAAAAATCCAATCATTAAAAATTACACTTTTGTTATTTATTTGGTGGCATTGGCAACAGCTTATTTTGAAATTTTTTATACCTGGGCAAAAGTTCAAATGCAATCAGTGTATGGTAATATTTTAAAGGAATTGTTTTCTAGAGTAGCTTCTATGATATTATTATTTGCGGTTTACTTAAAACTTATTTCAGCAGAAGAATTTATTTATTATTTAACAGGTGCCTATTTTATTCGCCTTTTTTTAATGGCAATTTATGCTTTGAAATTATACAGACCAGAATTTACATTACGGCTACCCGCTAACTCAGCAGAGATATTAAAATATTCATTGTACATTATTTTAGCAGGAGCAGCTGGAACCATCTTACTAGATATTGATAAATATATGATCCCTCAAAAAGAAGTCATTGCTATGACGGCTTATTATGCGGTTGGAGTATATATAGGATCTGTTGTGGAAACACCAGGTAGAGCGATGGCTCAGATAATTCAACCAATGGTTTCTAAAGCCTTGAATGAGAATAATTTAGAAGTAGTTAAAGACTTGTATCATAAAAGTTCTATCAATTTATTTTTGGTATCTGGCTTGGTTTTTTTATTGATCAATGTGAATATTAAACAACTGTATAGTTTGCTTCCTGTTGAATATAGCGGCGGATTGTGGGTAGTATTTTTTATTTCATTAGCAAAATTATATCACATGCTTTTGGGAGCAAATGGTGCTATTATTTCAAACTCAAAATATTATAAAATATTACTTCCTTATGGAATAGGAATGGCAGTAGCTGTTTATTTGTTGAATGATATTTTAATTGATCAATTGAGTATTGATGGTGCTGCAATTTCTACTTTTTTAGTCGTAATTGTTTTTAATTCAATCAAATTATTTTATGTGAAAAATAAATTTGATATGTTTCCTTTTCATGGTAAAACAGGATTGTTAAGCATTCTAATTGTTTTGTTTTTTAGCGCTTTTTATTTTTGGGATTTTTCTATGCATCCAATAATAAATATTGGATTAAAAAGTTTTCTAGTAAGTGTGTTGTATATTTTTATCGTTTTTAAATTAAAAATTTCAAACGATATCAATCAGCAGTTATTAAAATTGATAAAAAAATAGGAAAATTATTTTTTTTCTCTACTTATAAAATTGCGTAAAAAAAATATCCTATTCAATTTAGAATAGGATATCAATAATTTAAAGTCTTCTACTTTGTTTTATCACTTTGGGCGATTTTCTTTTATTACTTTTTTTGGATCTCTTATGATGAGACTTTCCTTTGTGATGAGACTTTCCTTTGTGATGTTTGTTATAGGAACTTCTGCTATTTTTGCCACAAACATTACCAATGTACCTTGTAGGTCTGTAATTGCTGTAGTTAATTCTTAAACCACCCACAGCAACTAATATTCTATTGTTAAAATGGATAGGGATATTGCCTATAGAAGCAAGTCTTCCATAACGATCATAATGAATTCCTACATGACCAACTTGTGTAATTCTTCCTCTGTAATCTCTTAAAACACTTCTTCTTTGGAAATTTCTATTGTGGTAACGATTATTATAATTAGGATGTACATCAAATTTAAAATCAAAAGTACCATTTTGAAATACTATAAATTCAATTCCTTGTTCGTGAAATGATATTGGGGAATTGTTAAAAGGATTTATATTTTTTTGAATTGTTGCATTGGCAGAGAATGCCGTAAAAATAATTGTTACGAAAGTGATAATTGTATGTCTCATATTCTTCAAATTTAAATAACCTACTCTAGCTGCTTTTCGGTATCCGCATGTTATTGGAATTCCAAAGAGCGTGCCAAAAAAATAAAAATCTGTAATTTGAAGTATTTGTTCTCTGTGTGTTTTTTGCTTTAAAAGGTTTAATGAAGCGGAATACCAAAATAATATTCTAAGACTTTTAACTTAAAAAGATAATCGTATTTAGCTCTAATTAAGCTTATTTCAGCATTTTCTAATCGTGTCTTAATTTGGTTATAAGTAAAAGAATTTAAAAGTCCTACACGGAATTTTTCTTCAGAATAAGCAAATGCTTCTTTTCTTGCAATTAAGGTTTTTTCATTAGCCTGATAGGTTTTTAATGCGCCTTGTAAGTCATTATAGGCTTGATATACCTTATCTCTTAAATTTATTTTAGACTGTTCCAAGTTTAATTGAGAACTTTTAATGGCTATTTTACTTCTTTTAACGGCGTTTCTAATTTGAAATCTGTTGAATATTGGAATTGATAATCCTAACCCAAAGGCATGTCCTTTGTTTTTGTCTATTTGGTTAGAAAAGTTAGGGAGGTTTAAAAGTTTTGATTGAAAGTAATTTGTACTAAAACCGAAAGAACCTGTAAGTGTTGGTAGGTAATTCCCTTTGGCTATTTTTAAATCATTTTCAGCTAATTTTATTTGTACTTCTGAAATTTTAATGTCATTTCTAAACTCAATTGCCTTTTGGAAAATTGAAGTTGGTGATTCTAAAACAATAGCATTTTCTTCCAAAGTGATTTCTTGCGTGTCGATATCAAATTCTTCAAAATTGTTTAAGCTCAAGATATTGAATAAGGATAATTTTGACAAAATTAAGCTGTTTTGCATGGCAACAATGTCTTGTTCTTGTTTGGCAATAGTGGCTTCAATTTCTAAAACATCTCCTTTAGGGATTACACCTTCTTTTACCAATTCTTTGGTTCTTTCGTATTCTTTTTCATTTAAAGAAGTTTGAATACGTAATGATTTTAAGGACTCTCTATTAAATAATATTTGAAGATATGCATTCGCAATTCTTAATGAAATATTATCCTTCATATCTTCTAGTTGGTACTGATTGGCTAATAATAAAAGATTTGATTTATGAAGTTGGTTTACATTTCTTAAGCCATCATAGAGTACGATACTTGAGGAAATTCCAAAATTAGTGTTTTGTGTAGTGGCGGTTACATTTGTATTTGTTACCGGGTTAGTGTTTAAACCAGTATTCCAAGAATGTCTAATATTAGCATTTAAATTTGGTAAAAAAGATCCTTTGGCATCATTTTTATTTATTTCTGCAGTTTCAATATCTAGTTCCGACTGTTGAATGGATATGTTGTGTTCAAGAGCATAGTCAACACATTCTTTTAATGTCCATTTTTTTTGTTGTGCACTTAGGGCAAAAACAGAAAAAAGTAATAGGATTGTGATTTTATTTTTCATTGAATAAAGTTTTATTTAAGTGCTAGTGCTTTATTTTTCTTCTTTTTCTTCATCGTTATCATCTTTAGATGCTTTATTCCAAACTTTTATTTTGTCATCCTTGGTGATACCTGAAATAATTTCAACATTAATTCCGTCAGAAATTCCTAGTTCAATTTCTTTTCGTTTAAACTCTTGTTCTTCAACTTCAATTTCTACATAGGGTTTTTCCGATTTTCTATCGTATTGCACCAAAGATTCTTTGATGGCTAAAACATCTTCTTTTTTGTCTAAAATTAGCGCAGCATTTGCTGAGTAACCTGCTCTAACATATATACTGTCTAGTTGAAGTGTAGCTTTTATGATAAAAAGAACTGCTCCTTGCTCATTAATTCCTTTAGGAGCAATAAAGTCTAGTTTCGCCTTGAAGGTTTTATTTTCTATAGCCCCAATGGTAACGTCTAATATGGTGTTTTCTTTTAATTGACCAACTTCTACTTCATCTACTTTTCCTTCAAAAATCATTTTCTTTAAATCGGCAATAGAAGCAATGGTGGTTCCTGCATTAAAATTATTACTTTCAATTACTTGGTCTCCTTCTTTTACAGGGATTTCTAAAACGGTTCCAGAAACAGTAGCTGTAATGTTTGTATTGGTAGAGGAGGAGCCACTGGTAGACCCTACTTTAATAATTTGGTAATCGTTTTCTGCGTTTTCCAAGTCTTGTAAGGCTCTGTCATAGCGTAATTTAATAGCATCAAAATCTTGACTAGCAATAATTCCTTTGTCAAAAAGTTTTTTATTTCTAGTGTATTCAATATTGGTATTGTTTAATTGAATCTTTGCATTTTTAACTCTCCCAAGGGCGCTGTAAAGGTTTTTTTCATTTGGAACTACTTTAATTTTAGCAATTAAATCTCCTGCTTTCACATAGCTGCCTTCTTCCACAAAAATTTTATCAATAATACCTGAAACTTGAGGTTTGATGGCTATTTCATCTTCTGGAATAACTTTTCCCGTAGCTACCGATTTTTTTTCTATAGCGGTGATAAAGGCTTGTTTTGTGGTGAATTCACGTGCAGCTTTGGAGTTTTTTTTACCAAAGTATATTAGTACCGTACTAAGTGCTCCAAATAAGAGGACTATTAAAATTATTTTTATTGTTTTATTCATGACATGCTATTTTTTTATTGTGTTTATTCGTTGTTTAATGCAGCAATGGGTTTAATTCTTGTTGCTTTGGTGGCGGGTATTAATCCAACTAATGTTCCTAGTATGGCTAGAAATCCAACAGCAATAAGAACTATAGGAATGGATACTGAAGCATTGACTAATGCGGCATCATCTCCTTGTCCCCACATTACATCCACAAGCATTAATACCAATCCACCACCAATAATACCTAAAATACCGGCTATTAAAGAAAGGGTTAATGCTTCTAGTACTATTTGTCTTATTATCATAATTGGGGTTGCGCCAAGAGCTCTTCTGATTCCAATTTCTTTTGTTCTTTCTTTTACAGTAATCAAAAGAATATTTCCAATAGCAAATACGCCAGCAATTAATGTTGCAATACCTACAAACCAAGTTAAAAACTGCATGCCTTTTAAAAAACCATTTATTTGATCAAATTTTTCGCCTAAATTAAAACTACCAATAGCTCTGTTGTCTTTTGGGTGGATTTTATGCAAATTTTTAATCAATAGTTTTGTGTCAGTTTCAATTTGTGAAATTGCAAATTCTTTTTTTCCGGTAATCATCATCCAACCAATGTGGTCTCCAGTATTAAAAATTTGTTGAAATGTTGTAAAAGGTATATGTATATTGGAAGGTCTAGTAATTTGACCATTTTTAAACATACCTACTACTTTAAAATTAATTTTATTTATTTCTAATAATTCGCCAATCGGATTAACTCCTTTTTCAAAAAATTGTTTAAAAAGATCTTCTGAAATAACTACAATTTTTCTTTTTTCTGAAATATCTTTTTCATTTATAAAACGACCATAGATTAAATCCATTTTCTGAACTTTATCTAAGAGTGGGAAATCTCCGTTAATAGAAAATCTTCCTGTATTAAGATTTTTAATAACAGTACCATTTCTTTCGTTTCTTGGCACGGCAAACTCTATACCTTCAATTTCATTTTCAATTTTTTTTACATCACTTAGTTTTAACTGAACGCTCTTTCCTTTTTGAAACCCTTTAAAAGGTTTTTCAGTGCTTTGTCCCCAAATGAATACACTATTGGTAGCAAAATCGCCAAACATTCTATTAAAAGAATTTTCCATACCTCTTGCAGCACCTAATAAGGTTACCAATAAGAAAATACCCCAAGTAACACCAATAACTGTGATAGCCGTTCGTAATTTGTTTTTACGAATACTTTCATATATTTCTTGCCAGGTGTCTATTTCAAATAAAAATTTCATCTATTCAGATCTTAGTGCTACTATTGGTTTTATTTGAGAAGCTTTTTTTGCGGGTAAATAACCAGCAATACAGCCTGAAATTATTAGAATTATGACTGCGCTAATCACTACAGATTTTTCAACGCTTGGGTCAGTTATAAAATATTTTTCAAAAGAATCTCCAATCAAATGTAAAGCACCCATGCCTATAAGCATTCCTAAATAACCAGCTAAAGAGGTTATGGTTATTGCTTCTAAAAGTATAAGTCCAACTATTGAGTTTGGTGAAGCTCCAAGAACTTTTCTAATACCAAGTTCTTTGGTTCTTTCTTTTACGATATATACCATGATATTGCTAATCCCTACAATTCCGGCAATAAGAGTTCCCATCCCTATAAATACAATAAGTATTCCTAGTACAAACATCATTTGATCAGTATCTTTTCTTGCTTCTGCATAGTTTCTAACACGAATTGCACTTTGATCTTTTGGAGCAATGGAGAGTTTTTCTTTTAATTGGTTTGTAATTAAAGTCCCAAAATTAATGGCCTGATCATAATCCATTTTAGGATTGTACGTTAAATTTATGGAACTGATGTAATCATTCTTTTGATATAAGCTTTGAGCAGTAATAACGGGCATATAAATTATTCTATTTTCATTGTCATCTGTTTCTTCTTCAAATACGCCAATTATTTTAAATGCAATGCCGTTAATGTTTATGAATTTACCTATTGCTTTTTTATTTTGAAATAAATCTTCTCTTACGAGTTTACCAATAACGGCAACTTTTAAATTGTTATGAAGGTCTGCTAGGTTCAAATATCTACCAGCAGTAATTATTGATTGCTCTACAAATTGGTGATCTGGATGTACAGCTCTAATACTGTAATTATTTCTTTTGCCTTTGTACGATACATCAAATTGTTTGTAAATTCTAGCTGTCGCATATTCTATTTTGTCACCATTTTTATCTTTTAAATAATCAAATTCTTTATTTGATAGTTTAACCCGTCTACCCGTTTGTTTCCCTTTGTAGGGTTTAGAGGTTTTACCAACATTTACAAAAATTGCATTGGAAGCATCATTTAAAAAAAAACTTTGAAAAGTATTGGATAGGCCATTAGCGATACCAAAGAGAAGGGTAAATATGAGTATGGCAAAAGTGATGGTAAATCCAGACAGAATACTTCTTAGTTTGTTTTTGCTAATACTTTGAAATATTTCTGACCAAAGGTTCTTGCCAAACATAATTACACAAGTTTTTTTGTTGATACATCACTAACAATAACACCATCTTTTAACCGTACCAATCTGTCTGTTTGTTCGGCGATATCTTCTTCATGAGTAATTAACACAATGGTCATCCCTTCATTATGTATATCTTCCAATAGCTTCATAATAGCTTGTGTGGTGGTAGAATCTAAGGCACCTGTTGGTTCATCTGCTAAGACTATTTTGGGCTCCGTAACCAATGCTCTTGCAATGGCAACACGTTGCTTTTGTCCACCCGACAACTCATTAGGTAAATGTTTTGCCCAATCTTTAATGCCAACTTTGTCTAAGTATTCTAAGGCTTTTTTTTGTCGTTCTTTTTTGTTAACACCTCTATAATACAAAGGCATGGCAACGTTTTCTAATGCTGTTTTGTAAGAGATTAAATTGAAAGATTGAAAGATAAAGCCAATCATTTCATTTCTAAGTTTAGCTGCTTTTTTTTCGTTTAAGTTTTCAATACGTTGCTGATTTAAATAATATTCGCCTTTGTCATGAATATCTAACAAACCAAGAATATTTAATAGGGTCGATTTTCCAGAGCCTGAAGATCCCATGATGGAAATAAACTCTCCTTCTTTTACATGCAAATCCAATCCTTTTAAAACGTGTAAAGCATCTTTACCAACTTTGTACGATTTGTGAAGTTTTTTAATCTGAATCATGGCATTTTTTTAGAATACTAAGTAAAGAATTTTTATACAAATTAGGTGTTTTTAAACGTTAAAAATAGTCTTAAATAAAAGTTGTTTTACATGCTAATCAATTCATTTAGAAATGATTTTTAGAAGTTTTTTAAATAATTAATGTAAACGAATTAGTATATTTACGACAAAGCTTTTTTATTTAAAAAAAATTACATGATTAAAGCAATAGTAAAAAATTTAGAAAGAGGAATTTACTTATTAAATACAATTACCGAAGAACAATACAATGATATTTCTGTAGCACCTTATTATTCTAGTATTGGAGGTCATATTCGACACATAATGGATGTTTTTGATTGTGTGTTTGAAGGCTTACCTAGTGGAAGAGTGGATTTAACGGCTAGGAAGAGAAATCCTTTAGCGGAACAAAAAATAAATGCGGGTATTACTTATATTGAAGAAATAATTAAAAAAACAGAAGCATTAGATCAAAGCAATTACAATAGTTTGGTAAAAGTTTCTGATGACTTGGGAGAAGGTGATTTTGAAGCTACTTATACTTTGTCTGGTTTGTTAATTCAGGCTCATAGTCACGCAACACATCATTACGCAAGTATAGGGTATATCATCCATCAATTGGGAATTGAATTACCAGATGATGCTTTTGGATTTAATCCTACAACTCCAAAACCTATTCTAAAGGAGGAATAATTTTATTTGTTAAAAAGTGCTGTTAACGTAATTTTAATTCCTTTAAAAACTAAAAGTATTCCAGCAATTGCAGTAATAATACCAATGGTTAAAAAAATATAATTATTGTCTTTTTTTAAGGCAGAAAATCCAATATTTAAGAGTACGGGTGCGAAAATAAATAATGGAATAGCTCCAAATATAAATTTCAAACCTCTTTTAAATTTAATTTTGTCTGTGCTCATGCTTTGTAATTGTTGATAGCTTCTCTTACAGAGCCATGTTTGATTAATAAATCTAAGGCTGCTTCTGAAGAAATTTGAAGTTTTTCTAAAATCATTTGAGTTCCTCTTTTTACCAATTTATCGTTAGATAATTTCATATCTACCATTTTGTTTCCTTTTACTTTTCCTAGTTGAATCATCACCGAAGTACTGATCATGTTTAGAATTAGTTTTTGTGCAGTACCCGCTTTCATTCTAGAGCTTCCGGTAACAAATTCAGGTCCAACAACAGCTACAATAGGAAACTTAGCCAATTTATGTAAGGGGCTATTTTCATTCATTGTAATACATCCCGTAGCTATTCCTTTTTCATTCGCTTTTTGTAAGGCACCCAAAACATAAGGAGTTGTTCCAGAGGCAGCAATTCCAACAACAACATCTTTAGTTGTAATATTTTCTTTTTCTAAATCTATCCACCCTTTTGGTATATTGTCTTCGGCATTTTCCACTGCCTTTCTAATGGCAGTGTCCCCACCGGCAATCAATCCAATAACTACATCAAAATCTACTCCAAACGTCGGTGGACACTCGGAGGCATCTAATATCCCTAAGCGTCCACTAGTTCCAGCACCTGTGTAAAAAAGACGTCCTCCAAGCTTCATTTTAGAAACAATTTCTTTTACAAGAGTTTCAATTTGCGGCAAGGCTTTTTCAACAGCAAGAGGAACCGTTTTGTCTTCTTTATTTATATGGAATAATAATTCTTTTACATTCATTTTTTCTAAATGATTGTAGAAAGAGTCTTGTTCGGTAGTTTTTGTAAATGCCAAAATTTATTTTTTTATCAAAAGTACTAAAATACCTGAATCATTGAAGATGTTTTTTATTCAATAGTATAAGTAGTAGTAACAACTTCGGATAGTCTAAAGTATCCTAAAGGTTTGTTTTCTGGTTTTGTTGTATTGATGCAATTCCCGTTTAGTGCCGCTGGGGGTGTTGCAAAAGGTCCTCCAGGTTCTATTTGTTGCAATAATAAGGTTATGTAATTATGATAGTCTTCAGAAATTCCATAAAAATATAAGGTTAGAATATCGTCTTTTTTTAGATTTTCATTGATCTCAAATACATTATCAGTATTTCCATTAATGAATTCATCTCTCCATGAGCGATATACATTCAATAAATAGGCACTAGAACTAAATTCTGCTAAATAATAATTTTCTTCATCACTAGGGTCTGTATAGTAAAAATCAACTCTGGTAGCATCAGTCCCAAATATATTTTGAACAGATTGTTTAAGGCTATCAATTGATGTAATTGGCATTAATGTTTCTGTAGCTTTAAACGTTTCATTTTTATAAGCAATTTCTAGTGTGTATGCTTCATTTATTTCAGGAATAAAAGCTGAAGATTTGTATAGTCCTGTACTTCCATCTTCTGTAAATACAAATTCATCATTTTTACTGTTTTTAATTATTACAGAGGCATTTGTGGCTGCAGGAGTTAAATTATCATAGTAGTTAGAAGTCTCTGTGAGTCGGATGACCTGTTCGTTACCAGAAGTTCCTTTTTCCCAATTGATATTGGCATCAATGACCAATCTTTTTGCTCCTTCTTCTAATGGAAGGTTAATTACATCTTCACATGAAGTAAATACGAAAATTATAAGTAGTATGTATAAGTATTTCATGAGGATTAAAATTTAAAATTATAAGTAAAAGAAGGGACCATTCCAAATATAGAAGTCCTAACGGCTTCATTAGCACCTGTATCTTCATTTTGTCTAAAGTTTATAGATGCTGCATTTTTTCTGTTATAGACATTGTAGATGCTGAATACCCATTCTCCTTTCCAGCGTCTCACTTTTTTTTGTTTAGGAGTGTAAGTTGCAGCAATATCTAAATGATGATAAGCAGGGAGATTTTCTTCGTTTCTATTTCCATAAATAGGAACAAATATGTTTTCATTTTCACTATTGTAATTACCACCTATGTTAGTAGAAAATTGGCCACTTGGAAAAGTAGCTGGTCTACCGGTTTGATAAACGAAATTAGTTCCAAATCGCCATTTTTTAGATAAGGTGTAGGAAGCGGTAATAGATAAATCATGTGTTTTATCATAATTAGCCTTATACCATTGCCCGTTGTTTATTCCTGGAGAATTTTCAATGATTCCAGGAACTTGCATTTCTGCTCTAGATAAGGTATAACTAATCCACCCTTTTAAATTTCCTTCATTCTTTTTTAATGACAGCTCCAAACCATAAGATCTAGATTTACCTGGCATCACAATGGTTTCTATTTGTTCTTGGGCTATTAAATCAGCACCATCTCTATAATCTAATCTGTTTTTAACTTCTTTATAGTAAACCTCGGTCTCTAAAGAGTACATTTCGTCTTTGAAATTTCTGTAGTATCCCAGCGCAATTTGATCTCCAATTTGTGGTTCAATAAATTTTCCACTTGGTGCCCAAACATCCAAAGGGGCTGCAGATACGGTGTTTGATATTAGATGAATATATTGATAAGTCCTATTGTAATTCGCTTTAAGAGCATTGTTTTCGTTGGCTTTGTATGAAATTGCCAATCTTGGCTCCAATCCCCAAAAGTTTTTTATGCTTTCGCCTTTTCCGTAGTAAGTGGAGTCTTTAATGATGCCTTCTTCATAATTGTTTGTAGTTGCATTATAGGAGATAGGTTCGTTGTTTTCGTAGGAGTACAATTGTTGCCCTCCCATTCTAAAAAACGAACTAGCTCTTAGTCCATAGTTTACTGAAACCTTATCACTTAAATTATGTTCTGCTTCTATATATAAAGCAGGTTCAATGGCTCTTTTTTGTTCCAGCTTACCTGGGTTGATAGCTGAGTTTTCTTTACTCTTAGATATTTCCCCTGGATTAAAATGATAGTCAATGGCACTCAAACCGTAATTTAATTTAAAATCGTCTGAGATATAATTTTTAAAATCATATTTTAAGTGAAAGTTTTTAATTCCAGAATCCCAATCCATCCCAATAAAATCAAGGTTTAAAAAATAATTATATTCACTATAGATAATGGATAGATTAGAAAATAATTGGTCAGAAAACAAATGATTCCAACGAAGATTAAAAGTTGAATTTCCGTAAGAATTTACAAACAAGTTGGCTATGTTAAAGGAGTCTCTTCCAAAATATCCTGAAAAATAAAGTTTGTTGTTGTCGTTAATATCAAAATTTAGTTTTGCATTTAGGTCGTAAAAAGACAAACCATTATCCTTCGTTTTTGGATTCGCTTTTAAAAAAGCATTTACATAGGAGGTTCGACCTGCAATAAGGTATGAGCTTTTATTTTTTTTAAGAGGGCCTTCAGCCATCAATCTACTAGATATTAAACCAATACCTCCGGTAAAATGATGTTCTTGTTTGTTTCCGTCTTTTTGGTATATATCTAATACAGAAGAAACTCTTCCACCGTATTTAGCCGGAATTCCTCCTTTGTATAATTTGATGTTTTTAACTGCGTCTGCATTAAATATAGAGAAGAATCCAAAAAAATGAGAAGAGCTATACAAAGTTGCTTCATCTAATAATACTAAGTTCTGATCTTCTGCACCACCTCTAACATTAAAACCTGAAGCTCCTTCCCCAGCGCTCGTAACACCTGGTAAAAGTTGTATTGATTTGATAATATCTACTTCACCCAAAACCACTGGCATTTCTTTAATTGTTTTCACAGGAACTTTATGAACACTCATTTCAGGTTTTTTTAAGCTGATAATTGCGCTATTGCTTTTTACAATCACTTCTTCAATTTGTTCGCTGGAGGGTGTCAGGTTAAAGTTTTGAGTTGTATTTTTATTTAGAGTTAATTTCTTTTTTAGTGTTTTGTAGCCCAAATAACTTATTTCAATATTGTAAGTTCCTTTTGGTAGAGTGATAGAGTAGAAGCCATAACTATTTGTAATTGTCCCTTTTAATAGTTTAGGTAATATTACATTGACACCGATTAATGTTTCGTTACTCGTTTCTTCTGAAATTATTCCTTTGAGTGTAAAGACTTCTTGAGATTGAACCTTGAAACTAGCGAGTAGAACTAGGAGTAAGGTAATTGTTTTTATTTTCATTGCGTTTTTATTGTTTAATAAAACTAAAAAATTATTAAACAAAATTAATAATTATCATGAATACTTAACATTTTTTTTTGTTAAAAAAATGAAAATAATTTTTCTGATGCTACAATTAAAATTGTTTAAGACAAATTTAGCATAAAAATTAATCTAGTAATATTGTTTTGAATTAGATTAATAATTGGTAAGAAGGTTCTGTTGAATGGTAAAAAAAAATGCCTATTCAAGAAGTTGAATAGGCATTTTTACTAGATAATTTTGTGTGTTATATATCCAATGCATTGTTTAATAAAGCACTTGGACGCATTGCAGCCGTTGCTTTTTCTACATCTGGATAGAAATAACCACCTAAGTCAATAGGAGATCCTTGCGCGTTGTTTAATTCTGTTAAAATAGCCTCTTTGTTTTCCGATAATTCTTTGGCTAAAGGAGTGAATACTTTTTGTAATTCAGTATCTTCAGTTTGTTCAGCCAAGGCTTGAGCCCAATACATCGCTAAATAAAAGTGACTTCCTCTATTGTCTAATTCACCAACTTTACGTGATGGAGAATTATCGTTTGTTAAGAATGCGCTACTAGCTGTGTTTAAGGTTTTAGAAAGAATAGTAGCTTTTTTATTATTAGTCTTTTCTCCTAAATCTTCTAAAGAAACAGCTAATGCTAAAAATTCTCCTAAAGAATCCCAACGTAGATGTCCTTCCTCAACAAATTGTTGTACGTGTTTTGGAGCAGATCCACCAGCACCAGTTTCAAACAATCCACCACCATTCATTAGTGGAACAATAGATAGCATTTTTGCTGAGGTACCTAGTTCTAAAATAGGGAATAAATCCGTTAAGTAATCGCGTAACACATTTCCTGTTACAGAAATAGTATCTAAACCAGCCTTTACTCTTTTAAGAGTGTATAAGGTAGCTTCGATTGGAGATTTGATGTATATTTCCAATCCAGATGTGTCATGATTTGGTAAATAAGTATTTACTTTTTTGATAATTTCAGCATCGTGCGCTCTATTTTCATCTAACCAAAATATGGCAGGCCATTTTGTTGCTCTTGCTCTATTTACAGCTAGTTTTACCCAGTTTTGAATTGGTGCATCTTTTGTTTGACACATTCTGAAGATATCTCCAGCTTCTACATTTTGAGATAGGATGATGTTTCCATTAATATCAACAACTTCAACAACCCCTGAAGCATCTACTTGAAAAGTTTTATCATGAGATCCGTATTCTTCGGCTTTTTGAGCCATTAATCCAACATTTGGAGTGGTTCCCATAGTAACAGGGTCGAAAGCACCATTTTCTTTACAGAAATCGATAGTTGCTTGGAATACACCAGCATAACACCTGTCTGGAATTAAAGCTTTTGTATCTTGTTGCTTTCCTTCTGCATTCCACATTTGACCAGAAGTACGAATCATTGCTGGCATAGAGGCATCAACAATTACATCTGAAGGAACGTGTAGGTTGGTAATTCCTTTGTCAGAATTCACCATGGCAACAGCAGGAGCATTTGTATAAACAGCATCAATAGCAGCTAATACTTCAGCTTCTTTAGCGTGTCCTGCAAGTTTTGCATAAACATCACCTAAACCATTTGTAGCTGTAATACCTAGTTCTGCAAATAACTCAGCATATGTTTCAAAAACATCTTTGTAAAAAACTTCTACGATAGCACCAAAGATAATAGGGTCTGACACCTTCATCATGGTTGCTTTCATATGTAATGATAATAATACACCTTTTGCTTTAGCATCTGCAATTTCTTTAGCAGCATATTCTTTTAAAGCATGAATACTCATTACAGAAGTGTCAATGATCTCTCCTGCTAATAAAGGGGCATATCCTTTTAAATCTTTTCCATTAAAAGTTATTTTATATTCTGTTGCTTCTGCAATTGTAGTAGATTTTTCAGAACCATAAAAATCATTAGCTTGCATTGAAGCCACATGAGTTTTAGAATCTTTTTCCCATTTCCCCATTTTATGAGGGTTCTTTTTAGCATAATGAGAAACTGCTAGTGGAGCTCTACGGTCTGAATTACCTTCTCGTAAAACAGGGTTTACAGCAGAACCCAATACTTTTGAGTAAGCTGCTTTTATAGCTTTTTCTTCTTCTGTTTTAGGATTTGCAGGGTAGTTCGGAAGTGCGTATCCTTTGTCTTGAAGCTCTTTAATTGCTGCTTGTAATTGTGGAATAGAAGCAGAAATATTTGGTAATTTAATGATGTTGGCTTCTGGAGTTTTTGCTAAAGAACCTAATTCACTTAAAGCATCTGAAACCTTTTGATCGTCTGATAAGCTATCAGACAGGTTGGCTAATATTCTTGCAGCTAATGAGATATCCTTTCTTTCAACCTCAATGTCTGCTTGTTTTGTAAACGCTTCTACAATAGGTAAAAAAGAATACGTTGCCAAAGCTGGAGCCTCGTCAGTAATCGTATAAACGATTTTAGATGTTTTTGTTGTCATAGATTATAAATTTTAATAGTCGTGCCTTTGAATAAGCACTCGTATGATTAATTTTATAGTTTTTTTGCTATAAATTAAAATTGATGTAATTAAATGATCATG
>JBHOTE010000016.1:0-44435 GCA_042584125.1 Bacteroidota bacterium | reverse complement strand
CCTCTTAAATATGCGGCAGCAATACTAATACTATTTACTATTGGAAATAGTATTTACAGAGCTAATTTTGATACAAATACAATTACTAAGGAAGCGATTAAAAACATTAAGCCTGGTTCTGAAAAAGCAACACTTATTTTATCAGACGGAACTACAGTAGACTTAGAATCACATAAAAACGAATTGATTCTTTCTGATAATAGAACCCAAGCTAAAAACAAAGAAGAGGGATTGGTATATAATATAGTTGCTAACGAAAATTCAACTAGTTCTGTAATCAAACCATTAAAATACAATACACTAAAAGTTCCTACAGGTGGAATGTACCAAGTTGTTTTGTCAGATGGAACCAAAGTATGGCTGAATTCAGAAACCTCATTAACTTATCCTGAAATATTTACTGGAGAACAAAGAATTGTTCAATTAAAAGGTGAAGCCTATTTTGAAGTTACTAAAAACAGTAAAGAATTTATTGTAAAAACAAATACTGCAGAGATTACCGTATTAGGTACACAATTTAATGTATCCTCTTATATAGATGATGCGTTTTTCTCTTCAACTTTAGTAGAAGGTAAAATAAAACTAGCTACCTCAGCTAACAGTAATAATTCTATAATTTTAGCTCCAAACCAAAGAGGTCTTATCAATAAAAATTCTTCAAAAATTCAAGTAACTCCCGTAGATACAGAAGCATATACTGCATGGATAGAAGGCAAATTCTATTTTAAAAGTGAACGATTAGAAAACATTTTAAAAAGAATGAGTAGGTGGTACAATATTGATATTATTTATGAAGATGATACTTTGAAAAATAAAATTTTCACAGGGGTTTTCTATAAAGGCAAAACAATTGACAACCTACTTGATATGATTTGCAAAACAACACAGGTTAACTATTCTATAATAAAAAACAAAATAAATGACAAATATGAATTGACACTAACTAAGGAATAGTTAATAAAAGCCTAGGAAATGCTACCAACATTCCCCAGGTTTATTTTTGTTAGCTAAAGAACCAATTCCACTCGATTATATAACTATAACAAACAAATTTATGAAAAAAATGTCAACTTCAAAAGCATGTCCGTTACTTGAAAGACACAAGAAATTTATTCTACTAATTATGAAACAAAGTCTTATTCTAGGGATTCTATTTTTTAGTATAACTGCATCTTCTTTTTCTCAAAAAATTACATTGGAATTGGGAAAAGTCAAGTTATCAAAAGCATTAATGAGTATAAAAAAGGAAGCAAATGTTGATTTCTTTTACAGCAATAACGAACTCGATGTAAATAGAGTGGTAACGGTAAACTATAAAGATACCGATATCAAAAAAATAGTTTCAGATCTTATAGGGACTAATTTTGATGTGGAGAAAACTGCAGACAATATTATGCTTATTACTCCAGCAAAAAAAAAATATGACCAAAACAAAATTTCCATAAAAGGAAAAGTAACTGATGAAAATGGTGAAGCCTTACCAGGAGTTACTATTTACACAAAAGAAACAAGACAAGGAACTATATCTAATCTTGATGGAGATTACTATTTAACAGCTAGTCCTACAGCTACTTTAGTGTATAGTTATATTGGTTTTGCTACTAAAGAAGTTAGTGTTAAAGGAAGATCTATAATAAACGTAACACTTATAGAGGATGTTGCTGAGTTAGAAGAAACCGTCATTACAGGTATTGTTAGAAGAAAGAAAGAAAGTTTTACTGGAGCAGTTAAAACTGTAACTCAAGAAGAATTAAGAAATGTAGGTAATACAAACCTTATAGAAAGTTTAAAATCACTAGATCCTTCATTTTTAGTAATTGAAAATAACGTTATGGGTTCTAACCCTAATGTATTGCCACAAATTGAGTTGCGTGGTCAAACTAGTCTTACTACTACAGGTGTAGCGGATGAATTTGGTGGAAACCCAAATCAACCGCTATTTATTTTAGATGGTTTTGAAACATCACTAAGAACTATCGTAGATTTAGATATGAATAGAGTTGCCTCTATGACCTTATTAAAAGATGCTGCTTCTACTGCTATGTACGGTGCAAGGGCTGCCAATGGTGTTGTTGTTGTTGAGACTATTAGACCTAAAGCAGGAGAGTTAAGAGTAAACTACACGGGTGACTTTAGAATTGAATCTCCAGATTTTAGTGATTACAACCTTATGAATTCTGAAGAAAAATTAGAATTTGAACTTTTATCAGGAAGATGGACTGCACCTTCATATGATCCAAGTGCTCAATACCGGTTAGATGTACAATACAACGAAAGATTGGCCGAAATAAGAAGAGGAGTTGACACCTATTGGCTTAACAAGCCAACACAAGTAGGAACAACCTTAGGACATTCTTTATTCGTTGAAGGTGGAAACGAAAACTTAACATTTGGAGTTGGGCTAAACTATAAAAAACAAGAAGGTGTTATGATTGGTTCTGATCGTGAGACTTGGGGAGCACAAATTAACTTAACCTACAGAAAGGACAAATTAAACATTACAAATGCCTTATATCTTAATGGATATGATGCAAATGCATCTCCTTATGGTTCCTTTTCAAATTTTACGCAAACAAATCCATATTACAGGCTAACAGACGAAAACGGTGATATCACTAGATTTCTTGATAGAGATACGCAAGTTTCTTTAAACATTGTTAATCCACTGTTCAACTCTACTTTAAACAGTACAGATAATACAGGTAATTTTTCTATTCAGAATAATTTAAGAGCAGTTTACAGAATTACCAACGAGTTTAGAATTCAAACAAACTTGCAATTAAGAAAAGCGATAACAACTACAAAAACATTTTTAGCACCGGAACATACAAATTTCTTAAATAGAGACTTATTTGAAAAGGGAAGTTATTCAAATACAAGACTTGACATATCTGGATATAGTTTTAATGCTATGGCAACTTTTTCTAAAATAGTAAATGATGATCATAACATTAGTGCAAATATAAGAGCCGAAGCAGGAGAAACAAGAAAAGTAAAATTAGGTTTTTCAGCATTAGGATACCCTGCTGGAACAAATGGAAACCCAGCTTTTGCATTCGGTTTTAGAGAAGGATCTAGACCAACAACAGCACATAGTATTTATAGAGAAATAAATGTATTAGCAAGTGCCAACTATGCATACAAAAGGAAATATTTACTTGATCTTAACTATAGACTAGACGGTTCAACAACTTTTGGGAAAAATGAAAAATTCTCTCCCTTTTGGTCTGTTGGTTTAGGATGGAATTTAAACAACGAGTTTGACATGGATACTGAGCAGGTTCAAATGTTTAAACTTAGAGGAAGTATTGGAACAACAGGTAATCAAGGATTTGGTAGTTTAGCCTCTACTTCTATTTATGGATTCAATCAAAATATCAATGTTTTTGGACAAGGTGTTAATTTAATCAGTTTGGCAAATCCAGATTTAAAATGGCAAAACACTTTAAATTCAAGTTTAGGTCTTGATGTTGCCTTTTTTAAAAATAGATTTACGGGAACCTTCAACTATTTCAACAAAACCACAGATCCACTTGTAGTAGCTGTAGATTTACCTTCATCAACAGGAGTATTTGGTTATCCTATCAACACAGGAAATTTAGTCTCAAAAGGAGCAGAAGTAATTCTTAAATATTCTCCTATATTTAATTTAGAAGATAGAATTGTTTGGACACTTAGCTATACAGCAAGTATGCTTACAAATACCTTTGATGATTTTAAAAACACTTTAAAATCTTTAAACGACAGTCAATTATCTGATCAAACGTTACAACGTTATAGAGATGGGTTTAGCCCTGATGACTTATGGGCAGTACCTTCCTTAGGAATTGATCCAGCATCAGGTAAAGAAGTTTTCTTAACAAAAGAGGGACTGCAAACTTTTGAATATGATATTAACAATGAAACAGTAATGGGGAATAGCAGACCCGATGTTGAAGGAGTTATTAGCAGTAACTTGAGAATAAAAAACTTCAGTATGGGAATAAATGTCAGATATAGAATAGGTGCCGATAAATTTAATTTTGCACTATACGAAAAAGTAGAAAACATTGACAGGAATGGACTTGCAATAAACCAAGATGCAAGAGCATTAACAGATAGATGGATAAACCCTGGTGACATTTCAAGATTCAAAGGAATTTCTTTAACTGATGAAACACCTATTTCTTCAAGATTTATTCAAACAGAAAATGAATTAATTGGAGAATCAATCAATTTAGGATATGATTTTAGCGAGGCAAACTGGGTTCGAAAAATGGGATTATCAAGTCTTAAAGTAAAAGCATTTACAAATAATATTTTTAGACTTTCTACTATTAGAGTTGAAAGAGGTACTAGTTATCCTTTTGCTCGTAACGTTTCATTTAGTTTAAATGCTTCATTCTAATTTTAAAATTTACAAAATGATAAAAACAATAAAAAATAGTATCAAAATACTGGCTTGTATGTTGGCCTTCGTTTCTTGTGATGAATATTTAGACGTACAGCCAGAAGATAAGTTTATAGAAGATTTCGTATTTTCTTCTGAAGCCTCTGTTCAAAATGTAATCAACGGAATTTACATGGACATGACAATAAGTAGTTTATATGGAGGAGATTTAACAATGACCATAACAGATGTGTTAGCGCAAAGCTACAATACAGCTTCTTCTGATCATGAATATTACGACTTTGCTCAGTACAACTATAACCAAAGCTCTGTTAAAGATGTATTTAATAACATATGGACGAATATGTATGTAAGAATTGTAAACATCAATAAAACTATTGAGAATTTAGAACTAAATGTAGCTAATATTCCTTCAGAAAGATTAAATGTTTTAAAGGGAGAAATGTATGGTTTAAGAGCCATGTTGCATTTTGATTTATTTCGTTTGTTTGGCCCTGTTTATAGCGTCAATGCTACTACTGAATCAATTCCTTATAATATAAGTGCTTCAACAGATATACAACCTCTTTTACCTGCATCAGAATTTATTCAAAAGGTTTTAGAGGATTTGACAATGTCAGTAAATCTTTTAAATGATGATCCTGTTAGAACTTATGGAAAAATTTCTGTACCAGAACAGGGTGATAATAGTACTGGTTTTGAAGGAACGTCATTTTATAGATATCGAAATTTAAGGTTGAATTATTTTGCAGCAAAAGCACTACAAGCTAGAGTCTATTTGTACGCAGGTAATACTACAGAAGCTGCTGCAGCTGCTAAAGTTGTTATTAATGAAGCTACACAGTGGTTTAATTGGGTAGATATAAATGATGTAATTACACCAAACAACCCTGATAGAATATTTTCTTCAGAAATATTATTTTCTTTATTTAATACAAATCTATATAACAGAGCAAGTAGTTATTTTGGAACTACAGTACCTGATTTCGATATTCTTGCTCCCTTACAAGGTCGATTAAATCAAACTTTTGATAACAATGAAAATGACTTTAGATTTAGAACAAATTGGGGGAATGAAACAAAAAACTATAAAGTCTTTCAAAAATTTAGTGAGCCAACAAATGATAATGTTTCCTATTTATACATGCAGCCCTTAATTAGAATGAGTGAAATGTATTTTATTGCAGCAGAAACAGAAACAGATATTACTATAGCAACAGATTATTTAAATATGGTAAAACTAAATAGAGGTATACCAAGTTTAGATGCTAACACCATAGATAAAGAGGAAGAGCTAACCAAAGCCTATAAAAGAGAGTTTTATGGTGAGGGTCAACTTTTTTATTACTACAAAAGAAAGAACATGAGTACTATTAATGACGGATCTCAAGTTACAGGAACTGTTCAAATGAGTGAAAACACGTATGTAATTCCTTTACCTGAATCAGAAACGACTTATAGATAGAAACAACATTTAATATATTAACTATTATGAAAAAATATATAAAAAATATTATACTTACCTGTACTGTCGCACTTAGCATTATGGCATGTACGGAGGATAAATTAGATTTATACGATGGGGCTGGAAAAAGCATACTCTATTTTCAATGGTCTGTAGATGGATTTAGAAATGATGTTGGAAATAAACTAGATAGTATTTCTGTATCTTTTGCCTCGAGAGGAGAAGAAATCACAGATTCTATTTACAATATCCCAGTTAAAATATTAGGAAACCTATCTAATATTGACAGACCTTTTAAAGTTCAAGTATTACCAGCATCAACCGCAGTTGAAGGTGTAGATTATACAATGCCTGATAATGTATTTATACCAGCTCAATCTGCAACAGGTGTATTGCCAATAACATTGCTTCGATCACAAACAATGCTTAGCGAAGCAGTATCTATTGAGGTACGTTTGGTAGCCAATGAGAATTTTGATACCAACTATTATGGCAGTTCAGAAAAACTTAATTCAAACGTTCCTTTAAAATACAATGAATTTAAATTAATAGCATCAGACATCTTAAACAAACCTCTTTTATGGAGTAGTGTTGTAGGCATACTTGGTGAATATTCTGCAAAAAAATTCAGGTTGTATGCAAGTGTTAACAACATTCCACTACCAAATTGGGATAATTCACTTGATGCTCCGGGAATATTTTTTGCACGTGCACGTGCTTTAGCTAACTATTTAATAGAAAACAGAGCTAACAACACTCCTATTTTAGAAGACGATGGTACAGAAATGAGATTAGCTCCTTATCTAGATCCGCTGTAATAATTATTTTAACATTAACTAGATTTATTATGATAAAAAATATAAAAATTCAATTTATTTTCTTGTTAGGATGTTTCATTATTATGAATTCATGCAATACAGATGAAGGGAATTACAATTATACAGAAATTAACGAAGTAGTTTTTGAAGGTCTTCAAGACAATTATGTAGCACTTCGTTTTGACAATTTAAACATTGTAACAGATGCTGTAAAATTTACCGAAGACCCTAATGTAACTGGACAATACGAATACAGCTGGGAAGCGGTTTCTAAAAACCCTTTAGATGACAATATTTATCAAATATCTACAAAAAAAGATATGGATGATAGAATAGTTCTTGTACCAGGTGAGTACACCTTGTATTATTCTGTAAAAGATTTAAATACAGATGTTAAGTATCAATACAAAACAGAATTAGAAGTTGTCAACAGTATTTATAAAGGTTGGATGGTTTTAAATGATGTTGCTGGAGAATCTAGACTAGATATGGTTACTTGGTTAGAAGGTGATGAATTCAGAGAAATCCATGATGTTTTAGACTTTGCTGAATCTTCATTAACTTTAACTGGTACACCAGGTTTTGTTCAATGTTATGCATACGACCCAAATTTCTATGGTGTTTATGTTTCTACTTCTGGCAATGGAACCACTAAATTAGAGCCAGACACTTTTGATTGGAAAAACGAATACAGGTTATCTGCTGAATTTGTTTCCAATCAACCAGAAAACCTAGAAGCTAGTGTTTTGGCTCCTAAATCAGGTGGATATGCTGTGGTTATAGCAAATGACAATTTATATATCTACCAACGCCTTTTGGCTACACTCTATGGACAACCTATGAATATAACAAGAGACATTTTTGGAAACACGAGCTCTTTTGAAGTTTCTCCGTATATAGGGATAGCTGATGAGTTCGGATTCTACAAAATGGTTTTTTATGATAATACCAATAAAAAATTTAAAGTTCATGATGGTAGACCATCTACTTCTTATTGTTCTGATTTATTTTACACTCCGAAACCTGGGGACGTTGGAGGTGAGGTATTTACTCCTGGAAAAGATTTAGTTTACATGACTTCGAATAGCTACGGTAGTGCACCTCCTTTTGGAGCACCTCCAGGAAGTATTTTTGCCATTTTAAAAGACCCAACGGATAATAAAACCTATATAGGACGTTTCTTATCATGGTTTGCATTTGAGCCTAAGTCTTATAATGAAGTTACAGCTACTAATTTTGAGCAAGCAGAACACATCGCCATAGATCCTACTTTTGCTTATATCATGTATAATGTAGGAAGTAAAGTATATGAGTATGATATTTTTACAGGCACTACTGTTGAAATGTTAGACAAAGGAAATTTAGAGATTACGAAATTAGAATATGGTAAATTTATTAATAGTGGAACTGGAAGCTTGGAAGAAAGTTTAGAAAAACAATTAATTGTTTGTACCTATGACGCAGCTGGAACAGAAGGTTCTAACGGTGTTATGGAGCTTTACAAAGTACCTGCTATCCAAGGTCCATTAGAATTGCAAGAATCATTTACAGGATTTGGAAAAATTGTTAGTGTATCTTATAGAGCACGCTAATGGTAGTATTTAAATAAAAAAAGGGTTTATTTTATCAATCAACCCTTCTTTACTTACAGTAACATTTCACTCGTGAGAAAAAAACACACGCCCTTGTTTTTCAGTAGATTACATCTATTTTTTAACAAATAATTAATAACTATTAATCACATTTTAACATGATTCTACAATAGTTTTGTAAAAAACAATAAGAATGAAAAACACTTTAAAATATTTAGTACTAACACTTGTACTAATGACTTCCATTTTTTCAAAAGCACAAACTAATTTTGAAACAACTTCGTGGGAGGCTATTAAGCAAAAGGCAAAAAAACAAGACAAGTTAATATTTGTTGACCTCTATTTTACGGGTTGTGCACCTTGTGATAAAATGAATACTCAAGTTTTCCCTAATAAAACAGTATCCAACATCTTAAATGAAAATTTTATTTCCTTTAAATCAGATATTTTTAAGGCAGAAATAGCTAAAAAACTAAGTATGAAATATGGCGCTAATGGCTTTCCTACCTTTATTTTTTTAAATGCAGAAGGTAAGGTGGTTGACCTTGATGGTGGATATCATAATGTTAAAGAGTTTACCGAACTTTTATATACTATCCAAGATAAAGCTAGTAAAGGTTTATACAAAAAATACAGTACATCATTAGATGGTGACTATCCAACTTTTTACAGAGATGCTTTTATGAAAAATAAACGGAAAATTTCCTTTGAAACCGTAGATGCATATTTAAAAAGTAAAAAGGATTTAGATGATGAAATCCCATTTATTATAATGAGTAGTCTTCGTGTAGGAGGACCTTATGAAGAGTATATTTTTGAAAATGCACAACAATTGGCAAATGACTACGGTCATATGCAGGTAAAAAACAACATAAGAATAATTGTTGTAAAAAAAGCTGAAAATTTGGGGAAAGAAAACAATTTAACAGCCTTTAATACACTTCTAAAAAGTGTAAAACCATTTTTTACTAAAACTGAGTGGGTAAGGTATGAATCCTTATTTCAAGAAAAATTTAACACCAATAAATTATAAACAAAAAAATAATTATTAAACATAAATTATGAAATTACACAAAACATTCGTAGCTATATTAACTGCTGTTCTCTTAGTTTCCTTTACTAATATTTCTAGTCAAGAAAATAAGTATAGCATAATTAAAGGAATTTTAGATATTCCTGGTAAAACAGAGGTCAAATTATATAAAGTTCAACATGGACGCCAGTTTGAGGTAGGTTCTTCTACTTTAAATAACAACAATGAATTTGGGTTTGCTGTAAGTCCAGATAAAGAAGGATTTTATATTGTTGGTGATAGAAATATTGAAATGCCACTTTATATAAAAGGCAAACAAGTATTTGATGTTAATTTTAGCCTGAATGGTTATAAACTAATTGCGCCAGATGAAGAAAATAAAGTCCTTTATAATTGGGTAAAAGCTATTGATACTCTAGATACTTTTCATTTCAATTATCCAGGAATACCGAAAACGTATGAGGATTTTTTTCCGTTTTACGAAAACTTTATGCCTGAGATGAAAAAACAACATGAGCTTGTAAATACTTCAAATGCGCACTTTAACAAATTAATGCACGCCTACATTGATTTAAAAATTGAAAATATTGCAACAGGTTTCATATTTACTCCAAGAACAAAGCACCCTAAAATAGAAGATTATCCTTCCTTTTATGAAGATTTTCTTAAAGGAGGAAATTTTAAATCTGCAGTTATTTTAGATGTACCAGATGGAATAAGTACTTTGAGACTTAATAAGCAGCTTAAATCTATGTTTACAGGTGAAAATATTAAAAATAAAGATTATTTCAACAATATGTTTAATAGTATTGAAAATGATACATTAAGAGGCTATATGTCATTAGAGTACATTAAAAGATACAAGAACTATAATGACAATTATTTAAAATATATAGAGCCACTTAGAAAAGATATAGCACTTAGCAAGTATGTTAGTGAACAAATTGACAATTACGAAGTAACAATTAAAAATTTTAATCCAGGTACACCAGGTTATTCTTTTACCTATAAAGATCAAAACGAGAAAAATGTTTCGTTTTCTGATTTTAAAGGAAAATACGTTTATATCGATGTTTGGGCTACATGGTGCGCACCATGTAAACAACAAATACCTTATATAAAACAATTGGAAAAGGATTTACACGGTAAAAACATTCAGTTTGTAAGTATTTCTATGGATAAGCCAAAAGACCATAAAAAATGGAAAAAATTCATAAAAGACCAACAATTAACAGGGGTTCAATTATTTTCAGATAATGCTTTTGATACTAGAATAGCAAGAGATTATAAAATTGATGCCATACCAAGGTTTTTATTATTCGATCCAGAAGGGAGAATAATTGATGCCAGAGCTAAACGTCCTTCAGATCCAAGATTAAAGGAGCAATTAGAAAAACTTCTTAAATAAGAATCACAACAATGCTAATTAAATCAATATCAATATTTATTAGTCTTATTTTTATTGGATGCAGCAGTAGTAATATACAGCATGCATCCTCTAAAAATAATACTAGTGTGGCTATTAACAGCTTAAAATATATTGATGCTGTAACCCAAGAAGCTCAAAACTATATAGCAACAAATAATTATACGCCTTTTAAAACCTTACAAAGCCAAAAATTAGATCGCATTGAGGAAAACTCTGAAGTGGTCATAAATAATTTTAAACCAAAGAAAAAATCAGGTCATGAAATGTATTATCATTTACAAGAAAGTACTGTATATATAGGCAGCTCTTTTTTATGTAATAAGTGTCCTAATGTACATCTAAACAATGCTTCGGGTTTTGTATTACATGAAGATGGTATAATTGTAACCAATTACCATGTAATTGAGGTAAATCCACATATAGATATTTCAGCCATATTTGTAGCTGATTATGAAGGAAATGTTTTCCCTGTTACTAAAATCCTATCTGCAAGTCAATCAAATGATATTGCGATTGTGCAAGTAGACACTAAAGGTAAAAAGCTAAAAGAACTACCTCTTGCTAAGCAAGAATTAGTTGGAGAAAATGTATTTATGATGGGACATCCTTTTAGCAATACTTTTTTTATGACAAAGGGTATGATTGCTAGAAAATACTTAAGTGACAGATCCTATGAACCTAAAATAGCAATTACAGCCGAATTTGGTCAAGGTGCCAGTGGAGGTCCAGTTGTTAATGAGTATGGTCAAATAGTTGGTATTGTAAGCGCTACTCAAGTTCATTATACAAATGAATCTAAAAAACATGGTGATTTACAATTAATTATTAAAGAAGCTGTACCTGTAAGTGCTTTAAATAACTATATTAGAACAAAATAAAAAACATGAAAAAAATAATTTTAATCGTCGCTATTTTAACAACTAGTTTTGTTCAATCTCAGATTTTAGATCCTGTAAAATGGACGACTTCAGTAAACAAAATATCAAGTTCAGAAGTTGAATTAATTGCTACGGCAACTATCGAAGCTAATTGGCATCTATATTCACAAAATGTTCCAGAAGATGGACCAATACCTACAAGTTTTACATTTGAAGGAAACGGAAACTATCTCAAAAAAGGGAATACTGCTGAGGAAAAAGGACATGTTATTAACGATCCCGTTTTTGAAATGAAAATTAAGTTTTTTGAAGAAAAAGCAATATTTAAACAACGTATAAAATTAAAAACTAAAAAGCCTTTTAAAATAAATGCTATTGTAGAATTTATGGCATGTGATGACAGTAGATGCCTACCTCCTACTGAAGCAGACTTAGTTTTTAGCGTAAAATAGCAAACTAAAAAATTTAAACAAATCGAATTTCTACCTTATAATTTCGTAAAGAAAAAAGCTTCCAATTTCTTGGAAGCTTTTTTTTATGAAATATTTAATCCCATTTCGTTATTAATTAAAGCTATAACTCAATCCTAACATAACCATTGAGGTTGTCATTTCATAGGATATTGAAGATCCTGGAATTGCTCCTAAAGGATTACCTGCTGAAATTTGACTTGGGTTTAGAATTTGTCCTTCTGTTGCTCCATCACTATCACCATAGTGATAAACTCCATCAATTTTCCAAGCATCGTTCACCTCATAACTTAAACCAAATTGATACGCATTCTTAATAATTGCTGTAGCGGGAATATTAAAGAACGTTACCTCTTCTGCAATTGGGTTTGAACTATAAGTATAACCAAATCTTAATGGTAATTTATCAATTCCTTTATATTGTAAACCCGCAGATAAAATAGAAATATTTTTCCATCCAAATCCTTTTACTGAAGCCGTTGGTGTCCAACCTGTCACAGAAAAACCATCTGTATTTTCATAATCTACTCTTCTAAAATCCAAAGCAAAATCCATATCACCAACAGAATAACCAACCCCTAAAGATAAAATTGCTGGATAATCCATTTGAAATGTACTTGAAGCCGTAGAATTATCTAAATAAGTATTCTCAAATTCAAGTTCACTAAATTTTTGTGGCGTTTTGTAGGATGCTCCAAGTTTTAAACCTAAGCCAGAATCATAAAACACCCCTAATTGAGCCCCATAACCAATAACAGATGCTTTGTTTGTGGAAGGGTAACCTGCCTGAGTTGGATTACCTGTCGGATTTGGCATTAGCTGTAATGAAGCATAATTTATATTTGGTTGAATACCGACTGAAAAATTATCTGATAGCTCATAAGCATAAGCAAAACTTACTTGTAATAGCATATAATCCGATTCTATATGACCAAACCCATTTGCCGCTTGGGGATAATTTACTGGATTTGAATTTAAAGTAGTATTAAAAGATGCACTCAATGGATTATTAGCTTCTTCAGGAAAAGTAACACCAAAACCACTAATACCAAAAGCGGAAACACCAAAAGTATGCCTACTGCCTTCTTTCCCCCAGACCATAGCTAATGCCGGCATTGGAGATATTCCTCTCTCATCTTTTGTGGTACCACTAACACTTGGAACTCCAGCTCCTAACATTCCTGCTGGTAATGATGAAGATAATTCTGGAGAAGAAGAGAATAAGCCAACATCCAATTTAATAATTTTTCCACTAAAAGTTGAAATAGTAGCAGGATTCCATTGCAAAGCACCAGAAATATCTATGGGTTGTGCAGTTGCAGCTCCACCCATTGACATGTTTACAGCTCCAACTCCTTGCATAATATGACCTGCTTGCGAAAATGCAAACGTCGAAAATAGTAATAATAAATAGTTAAAATATTTAGTTTTCATAATTGGTTGATTTAAAAATATGCTGTAGACAATTAACATAACATATTATAGTGAATACTTACTATCAAAACTAATCACAACGTTACTAGTTAGTTATGACATTTATCATAATACCTAATTAGTTTTTATTTATTTAGTCCTTATGATATTTCTGTTAGAACAAAATCTACTTATTAAATACAAAACAGACACTTTTAATAATTAATTCTCTATTTTTGGAATTAGTGATACTTACCTTCCATTTCTCTTTATTCTAAAAATCAGATAAAAAGAAGATTTTTTACATATTCGTGTAAAATTCAATTTCATCACTAAACAATAAAAAACAAGGGATAAATTCACAATAAACAGAAGAAAACTTAAGTGTAAATGAAAAAATAAATGTTATTTTTAAACCAAAATAAAATTTACAATGTACCGAAAGTTAATAACTACATCGTGTCAGTCCAAAAATACTCTGACCTAAAGAACTTATGTGAATGATTATTGAAAATTATTTTGAACTGATTTTACTGATGGGAGGAGTTTTATCCTTTCTTCTATCCATGTTCCTTATTTTCTACCCTGGTAATTTTTTTCCAAATAGAATTTTAGGTGCTTTAGTATTTTCATGGACCGTCACTGTTTTTGTTTTCATACTTCACTCAACAGGTTTTTATACAAAAAACGTTCATCTATACGCTGTAATGGACGCATTTACGCTAATGTTTTTCCCATTAATGTATCTGTATTTAAAAAACTACTTATACCGAGACATTAAAAACTCAGCCCGCCAAGTAGTGCATTTTATACCTGTAATTCTTTATTTATTGGTATTTATGCCCTTCTTTATCAAATCTGCAGACGAGAAGCTTCAAATGATTCAGGATGGATTCCCACAGTGGTATAAAGTTTCTCAATCCTTTTTTAATATTGTTATTATCTTTCAAGGAGTATTTTACAGTGTTTTTTGTCTGAGAGTCATACATCGATTTCAATATTTCCGTAAAAAACATCTTTCAAAATTCCAATTATCTACACTTGCATCATTAAGAATGTTCGTTTTTATAAACGTAATCCTTTGGATCTTTGGTACTACTGGAGCCATCTTAGACATATTGGGTATACGGTTATTCATAGACCTATTCAAAATATTTTATTCTGGATTAAGTTTGTTCACCATCGTTCTTGCAATATTCACTATTAGAAGACCCGAATTGTTTTCAGAATCAGAAGATATCATAAATTTAGTTCGTGCAAATAAAACCTCAGGATCTAAAACCATCACCGATCAAAATAAGGAAGATTTTGAAATATTATCTAAATTTATAGAAAGTGAAAAGCCCTATTTAAAAAATGATCTTAAAATGCAAGATTTAGTGGAGTCAACAGGAATTACTTATAAAAGAATATCTGAAGTTTTCAATAAAAATTTTAATAAGACTTTCTATGAAGTAATGAATGAATACAGACTAGAAGAAGCGAAAGTTTTAATTAGTAAAGGATTTCATCAAGAGCACACCTTAACTTATTTATCTGAAAAAGCTGGATTCAATTCTAAAACTACCTTTAATAGAACTTTTAAAAAATACACAAATCAAACTCCCAGTGACTATATTAAAGAGCTAGATGACAGGGCTATTTAAATCAAATATTGATTCCGTTTTCATCTAATTAAACATCTTTTAGTTTAATTTTATTCCAATCTAAAATAAGATTTTGGCATAACAGCTTTGCTTATAATTTTCAATTTTGATGAAATTTCGTTAACTTCAACCCAGAAAAAGAATAAATAACGCATCGTATTTTCAGGTTTTCAAAATCAAAACCCTATTTCTTCTAACTCATCCCAAAAACACATAAACAACTAATAAACAATCATTTATAGTTAAACTATTTTTTCACAATCGGTATCATTGCATGGAATGATACGTTGAAACACTTAGTGGGGCTCAGAATTCCTAAGAAATATTTAATTATGCCTTACTGAAAATATTTTTATCAAATCTTAAAAAAATTAATTAACTAAAATTTTAAATTATGAGAATTAAAACTTTATCCTGTTTAATGTTAGCAGGTATGCTATCTCTTAGTAGCTGTGTGGAAGGAGATATTAACGACTTACAAGATCAAATTGATGATCTAACTTCAAAAGTAGAAAATCTTGAATTAAGTCAACAAGAAGCTTTATTAGCAGCTATTGCTAGTTTAACAACAGACTTAACAACATTAGAAAGTGAATTAGGTGCCTTAGAAAGTGATTTAGTAGGTGATTTAGAATTGCTACAACAAGAGGTTGAAAGCAATGCAAACGCTGTTTTTTACGGAAATGTTATAACTGATGCAGATTATGCTGCTTTAACAGAACAAGGCGCTACAATTATTACGGGTAGAGTTGTAGTTGCAAGCGATGCACATGTTCAAGCACTAGCTGATGTAAAATTAGTAGGAAAAAGCCTTGAAATTATGGGCGGGACAACCATTACTATGGATGCTCTACAAAGTATTGGAGAAAATTTAGTAGTTTCTGGTGTACATGATGACGCAACTTTAAGCTTCTCAAAATTATCTTCAATTGGAGGAGATTTTGAAATTATGAATAATGAAGGCCTTACAAGTATTATGGCTGATGAAGTTGTTTTAATCTCTGGTCACTTAAGTTCTGAAAAAAACACAGCTTTAGCTACATTATCTTTAGCTAAATTAGATCAAGTTAATGAAGTTAATCTTAACGAATATTATGCTGAAGATCCAGAATATATAAATATAGGAGCATTAGCTGTGTTAGATTTATCATCAACTAATGTAAATGGCGATGTTGAAATACATTATATAAGCACAGTTGAAAACCTTGCTTTAGGTAGTGTTGGAGGAAATTTAATTTGTGAATATTCTGATTTATCAAAAATCACTTTTGATGGAACTTCTATTGGTGGAGACTTTAAATTAGAAAACAATAGATTTATATCAGCTATTGATGCTCCAAACCTTGAAAGAATTGAAGGTGTGTTAAGAATAGCGTCAAATTTTGATTGGAACACTCCAGGATCTGGTTTAACAACCATGCCTTCATTCGCTGCTTTGACTTATATCGGAGGAAATGTTTCTATCGCAAGTAATTCAAATTTAACTAATGTTGAAGCTTTCAATAATGTAACAGAAGTAAGAGGAACGGATATTGAGTTTTCTGCAAACGGTAACTTAGATAATTTAAATATTTTCAATGCCTTAGTAGATACCGCAAATCCTGGATCTCAATGGGGAGATTTTTCACATGCTAATTTAAATATTTCTGCTAATACATTCTGGTTTACTGGTTTTAATTCTCTAGTAGAAGCTGTTAACTTAAATGTGACAATAGCTAAAACAGCAGGGGCATTTAATGAAGTAACTGGGCAATTTGATCCAGGAGGAGATACTGCTAAGTTTGAAGGATTTAATAGTTTAACAGATGTTTCTGCATTAGATTTAACTGTTACGGAGGTTACTGAATTCAATGCCTTTGGAGCTCTGAATAATTTCAAACATTACCAGACATACTTTACACTTCGTATGCCTTCAGATACTAATGTTGGCTTATGTTCAATGTCATCAGTATTAACTAAGATCAAGAATGGTGATTTTGATAGCCCTTGGAATGCTGATAAAAAAGCAGTGTTCTATATGAATTGGTCTGAGCAAGACAGAGATACTGCTATCGATCAATTACTTGCTCCTTGTGGAGTATAATTAAATCTTTCTAAAAAGATTAATAGTAATCAATTTCTAAGTACCCCCAATAATGGGGGTGCTCAGAAATTAATAACAAAAATTTAAAACACTCATATAATATTAATTAGGTAGGTACCCCTTCCTGATTATACAATTATATTAATCCAACAAAGAATGAAGAGACTAATAGGCTGCCTTATTTTATTCTGCCTCATGGGAGTAAATAATACTTATGCCCAATCAATAACGGTAGAAGGTAATGTAAATGATGAAAGTGGAGTCCCCTTACCTGGGGTTACAATTATTGTAGAGGGCACTAGCCAAGGAACATTAACTGATTTTAATGGATATTACACATTGTCTGTTCCTAGCGGAAATGCAAAGATTGTCTTTTCTTACATTGGAATGAAAACTATAACAGAGTTAGTTAACAATAGAACAACTATTAACGCTGTGTTAAAAGAAAATTTTGAACAATTAGAATCTGTTATCGTTGTAGCATACGGTACTTCAACCAAAGAAGCTTATACAGGAGCAGCAGCAATTGTAGATAATGAAACCATTGAAGACAGACCCGTGAGTTCATTTGAAAAAGCACTACAAGGTACAACAGCAGGACTAATGGTATCAAGCAGTTCTGGTCAACCAGGTGCTGGATCAACTGTAAGAATTAGAGGAATTGGTTCTTTAAGTGCATCAAGTGCACCCTTATTTATTCTAGACGGAGCTCCAATGTCAGGAGCTATTTCTGATATCAACCCTAATGATATCGAAACAGTTACCGTTCTAAAAGATGCGGCCGCATCATCACTATATGGTTCACGAGCAGCCAATGGTGTTATCCTTATTACTACAAAACAAGGAAAATCTGGTACTACTAAAATTAGTTTTAGTAGCCAATTGGGAATATCCCAAAGAATTTCAGACGGGTATGCCCTTATGAATTCAACACAATTTTACGAACAATCTTGGATGGGATTGTATAACGAAGCACTCCTAGATGGAGAAACAATTAGCCAGGCGCAAACTTACGCGCATGAGGAAGTAAAAGATGTTGTAGGTTACAACCCATTTGGAGTTGATACACCTTTAGACAACACCGGTAAATTAATACCAGGAACACAAATACTTACCAATACAGATTGGAGAGATGAAATCTACAAAATTGGTTTCATTAAAACACATAATATAAATATTTCTGGAGGTTCAGACCTTACCAAAGTATTTATGTCCTTAGGTTACTATAGCGATTCAGGTACTACTCTAGGATCTACATTCTCTAGAATCACCAATAAAATTAATGTATCACACAAAATAAACGACTTTTTAAAAGCCGGAATGAATTCTCATATATCCTACTCAAAAACCATTGCACCTCCTGGTGGTACAGGGTTTGCTAACCCAGTAAGGTCTGCCGAGATAATTAACTCAGCCTCTCCTGTTTACGATGGAGCTGGAAATTACGAATGGGGAAATAAAGCTGTATTAGATTTCAACCCAGTGGCTTTAGCTGATTTAGATAAATATATATATAAAACAAAAAGAGCGGTAGTAAACGCTCACTTAGATGTAGATTTTTCTTCTAAACTTAAATTCCGTACAACAATTGGTATCGATACGAGTTTAGATGATGGTTTAAATTATTACAATCCAGATCATGGTAATGGTGCTGGGGTTAACGGACGTACAACAGCTTCAAGATCTGATCTTTTAAGCTGGAATATTTCTAATATACTTACCTACTCTCACGCTAATGATATTTCATTATTTGAAGTTTTGGTCGGACAAGAAGCCTTAGGTACAGATTATTCTGTATTATCAGCTGCCGTTACAGATTTTGGTATTCCTGGTAAAATTGATTTATCATGGGGAGCTAGTCCAGAACAACCTGGTAGCTTTACTACTTCCTCACGTATGGTATCCTATTTATCACAAATAAAATACGATTATGATAGTCGCTATTATTTTTCAACCAGTGCTCGTATAGATGGTAGTTCCCGATTTGGTGAAAATAATAAATATGGTTTATTCTATTCTGTTGGTGGAGGATGGCAATTATCTAAAGAAGATTGGATGCCAGATTGGTCATGGCTTAATAACGCCAAGCTAAGAGCTAGTTATGGTACTTCGGGTAATAATAACATTGGTAATTATGCTTCTTTAGGACTCTATGGAAATGGATTTAATTACAGTGGTAGTTCTGGAATAGGTGCTACTCAATTAGAGAATTTAAATTTAAGTTGGGAAAAAATACAAAGTGCCAATATTGGCCTAGAGTTAAACTTGTTCTCAAAACTAGATGCCTCATTCGAATTCTATAACCGTAATTCAGATGGTTTATTATTTGGAAAACCATTATCTGCTATTTCTGGTATTGGTACAATTCTTTCCAACCTTGGAGCTATGAGCAATAGAGGTATTGAAGCTTCTTTTAAATATAACTTAATTGACAATAATAACTTTTATAGCTCAATAGGCTTTAATATTTCTACCAATTCCAATAAAATTTTGGAACTAACTACAGAGAAAATTGTTTCTGGAACTAAATTATTAGAAGAAGGGAGTAGTCTCTATCAATTTTACATGCGTGAATGGGCTGGTGTAAATCCAGATAACGGTAAACCAATGTGGTATGTAAATGATAGTTCTGATGACAAAGAAGACAATATTTTCCCAGAGTCAGCATTTGATGACCCATTAGGTTCTGGAAAAAAAGTAACTAGTTCCTATAATGATGCCGAAAGAAAACGTTTAGGAAATTCTTTACCAAAAGTTTTTGGAGGGATCAACTACGATTTAAGTTATAAAAACCTAGCCTTAAACTTTTACTTATACTATAGCTTAGGAGGTAAAGCTTATAATAATGATTATGCAACAAATATGCATGACGGAACTCAATCTGGTAATAACCTTGCATTAGATGCAGCCAGAGCTTGGACACCTAACAACAGATATACGGATGTTCCTAGATATGTTAAAAATAATACAGACCAATCAGAACAAATGTCATCTAGATTTATCGAAGATGCCTCTTACATACGATTGAAAAACATTAACCTATCCTATCAATTTTCAGAAAGCACATGCAAGGCTTTTAAGTTAAACAGCCTGAAGGCATTTGTATCAGCTGAAAACTTTTTAACATTTACAAAGTTTAAAGGATTCGATCCAGAGGTTGCTATAAACGGAACAACAAATAACAATATTCCAGGTGTTAAAGTTGTGACTATGGGATTAAAACTAGAGCTATAGAGAAATGAAAATATTTGTAATGAAGACAAAAATAAAAAACCTAATAAAATCTGCTTTTCTAATTTTAGTTTTAGCAGGTTGTAGTAATGATTTTTTAGAACTAGAACCTACAGATTCTATTTCTGAAAATGATGCTTTTAGCTCATATTTAAAAGCAAACTCAGCATTAATTGGTACTTACGATCAGTTAAGTAATGTTAGTTTTAGCGGACTTTACAACCCAATTATGGCAGACATTATGGGAGAAGATGTAATGATCAATTCAGTCAATAACTGGAACTGGTTTATCCCTGTGTATCAAATGGATGTACTACCGAACTATGTATATGTTGATGGTCCTTGGTGGGCAGGTTATAAAATAATTTATGATGCTAACAAAATTATAAACAACTCCGTTAACATACCAGATGCCACTACGGAACAAATAAACAATTTAGTAGGACAAGCCCGTGTATTAAGAGCTTATACGATGTTGAAATTAGCACAAATGTACAGTCCCGCATATGTAAAAAACTCTGATGCTTTATCTATTTTGTTAAGTACAGGTACTGAAGATATTTTTTCTGGAGCCAAACGTGCTACTTTATCCGAAATCTATGCACAAATTGAAAGTGATTTATTAGCTGCAGCTAGTCAGCTTGAAGAAAATGAAGACAAAGGATTTTTCGATAGTCGTGCGGCAAATGCTATTTTAGCTAGAGCATATTTAGATATGGGTGAATGGGAATCAGCAAGAGATCATGCCAAACTAGCCTCTAAAGACCTTGAATTAATGGATTTAAATGATATGTTTTCCGGTTTTAGCACTAGAAATTCAGAAACCATTTATGCTGTAGCATATACGCAAGATGATAACAATACATACCTAACATTACCTTCATTTTATTGGCCTGTGGGTGGGTATAGCTCCATGCGTGCTAATAATGATTTTGTAAGTAAATTCTCTGCTTCAGATTCTAGAAAAACCTTCTTTTTAAAACTAGATGAAATCGATGAAGACAGATACCTTATTGTTAAGTTTGGACACAACAATGCGGTAGGAAACGCAGAAAGAATTTGTATTCGTGCATCAGAAATGCTTTTAATTGAAGCTGAATGTGAAGCTGAATTAGACAACTATTCAGAAGCACAAGACGCCTTGTATGAAATTCAAAAAAGAGCAAACCCAGGTGTTGCAAAAAGTACAGCTACAGGACAAGCATTAATTGATCAAATTTTATTAGAAAGAAGAAAAGAATTATTTGGAGAAGGGTTTAGATGGCAAGATATAAAAAGAAGACAATTACCTTTTGTAAGAACAGGTGATCACTGGGTAAAACACTCATTTACGGCACAAGATCCAGATTATTATAAACTGACATTTCCTATACCACAATCTGAAATTGATGCGAACGATGGATTAGAAAATTCAGATCAAAACACTGGGTATTAACACAAATAGAACATGTTGAAAGATATAATAGTAAAGTTTGTAAATACTACAAAAACACTAAGCAAAGGTCTTTTACTTCTTGCTACGGTAATGTTGATACATGCCTGTACACAAGATGAAGAGCCACTTGAGTTAAATCCTAACGCGGGACCTAGTTTTATTGATATTGAAAACGAAGGCTACGCAGTACAATTAAATTCAATACCTGTAAAAGAGCCACTTGTTGGTACGTGGCGTATTTATATAGGTGAAAATGGACGCTTCGAAGATATACACAATTCTAAATCTATATTTTATGGAGAACCTGGCGAATCTTATACCCTAGGTTGGGAAGTTGGTGATGGACATGACTACAAAGCATCAAGTATTACAGTCTCTTTCAAAGCCCTAAACCCAATAATTATAGCTCCTGAAGCAAAAATTGACACCCTAAAAAACAACGTATCAACTTATTTAAAAGCTGAAGAGCCTAAGTTTGGTGCTACTGGCTTATGGGAAATTATAGAGGGGAATAATGGTAGAATTGAAAATAGCACAAATTACGAAGCAGAATTTATAGGTAAAGAAAACTCAAAATATAAATTGCGTTGGACCCTAAACTATGGAGAAAAATCCGTTTCTAAAGACATCGCTTTTACAACTGATACACTGAAAGCAAATGCAGGACCAGATCAATTAGATGTAAAAAACAAAAAGGAAGATCTTGAGAAATACTTTACTCTTGAGGCTTATTTGCCAGCAGGAAGTTCTGCTGAATGGGAAATTTTAGAAAATCCCACATCAGCTACTATTTACAATAAAGACAATCCTAATTCTTTAATCAAAGGAATTGCAGACACTACCTATAAGCTTAAATGGACAGTTGTTCTAGATGAATATACTTCAACAGATACTGTTGATATTAGATTTAGAGGAAAATGGGGTGTTTGGAAAGACGACCGAGACAACCAAACTTATAAATTTGCTGAAGTTAATGGTTTGGAATGGATGGCAGAAAATTATAATTATGCCGTGCAACCAGGAGATGGCTCGTGGTATTATGGACATGCGTATAGAGCTATCATTAAAGATGGTTTCGCATTAGAAACTAGTGAAGATCGTAAACAATATGGACGCCTTTACACATATCAAACAGCAGCAAATTTTGCTCCAGATGGTTGGAGATTACCTACAGGAAAAGAAGTTTATGATTTAATTATCTCACAAGGAGGTACTTTATATGCAAAAGAAAAACTAGTAAGTGGAGGAAAAACAGGATTAGATTTTAATTATCCAGGTTTCTTAGAATTCTCTAACGGCGCTGACCCTGCTTTTAGAAATGTTTTTTTAGAGCAAGATGAAACTGCATTATACTGGACAAATGACTATAACGAATTTAATGACGGAGTGGTAGCCATATCAGTTACTAAAAACGGAGAATCCATAGACTCAGCTGTTCTATTTGCTAGTTTCTATGCTTTACCAACACGTTACGTAAGAGAAATTCAAAATTAATATTTCAATTTGTGTTATTCTAGAACAAGAAAATGAAAAAAATTAGAAAAATAAAAATATACATGCTTCTACTATTGAGTATTCTACACCTAGGTGTTTTGAATGCACAAATTGGAAGTAATCCTGAAGATGATATTATCAAAGGTAAAATCAGGTTGAAATTTAAGAAAGAATATATTAATGAAAACAGAAGCTTAAAAGTTGCTGTAGACAAAAAAAACTCTAAAACCATTGGAATACAGAACGTAGATAATACAAGTATTGTAATAGGGATAACTCGAATTAAAAGGGTATTTCCTTTCTCAGCTAAATTAGAAGCAAAACACAGAAAATACGGACTTCATTTATGGTATGAGGTAGAGTTTGACACTAACAAATCGGCTAAAGATGTTATGCGTCAATACGAGGGTTTAAGTGAAATAGAAATTATTAAACCTATTTATAAAAAAACGAGAATTGATGCTAATAAAAAACCGGTAGTTTTTAAACCGAACGATTTAAACAAACGCAATACTTTTAACAGTAGTGCTGCTTTAATATATGATGATCCTGAATTAATAGATCAATGGCATTATGATAATGAAGAACGTTTTGGTGAATTTAGTTCTGACATTAACTTATTTGAAGCTTGGGAGTCATCAACAGGTAGTTCAGAGATTATAGTTGCTGTTGTAGATCAAGGTATTGATTTTAACCACGAAGATCTTAAAGCCAACATGTGGAGCAATGAAGCAGAAATTAATGGTGAAGAAGGTGTTGATGATGATCAAAATGGATATATAGACGACTTTCATGGAACCAATTTTAATATAACTGGCCCTATTACTCCTGGAGATCATGGTACACACGTTGCGGGTACCGTTGGTGCTGTTGGTAATAATGGTATTGGTGTTGCCGGTGTTGCCGGTGGTGACGGTTCGGGAAATGGTGTCAAATTAATGTCTACTCAAGTATTCGATTATCGTTCTAATGAAGGCGGAAATTTTGCTGAAGCCATTGTATATGGTGCCGATAATGGTGCTATCATTTCACAAAATTCATGGGGATACAATCGCCCAGATTATTATGAGCCAGAAGTTCTTGATGCCATTAGATATTTTATAGCAGAGGCTGGACAATATCCTGAAAGTCCAATGAAAGGTGGGATTCTTTTCTTTGCAACAGGAAACGATGGAATAGACTCCTCTCGTTACCCAGGGGCATTTGATGAAGTTATTGGCGTTTGTGCCACAGGACCAACAGGTTTTCCTGCCCCATATACAAATTTTGGAGACTGGGTTGATATTGCTGCTCCAGGAGGTGATATGACAAATTTTGGAGAAGAAGGTGGTATATTAAGTACACTTACCGACAACAAATACGGCTATATGGAAGGAACTTCAATGGCCTGTCCACATGCATCTGGAGTTGCAGCTTTAATTCTTTCTAAAATAGGAAATGAAAACTTAACCCCTGATGATTTAAGAAGAATAATTTTGAACTCTACAACCCCTTTTAGATTTCAACATAATAATAAATATGGTAAAGGTATTTTAAATGCTGCAAAAGCATTGATTGATGATAAAAGAATTCCTCCCAATCCAATAACGGATCTTGTAGCAAGTGAAAAATTTCATGACGAAATACGTTTGGCGTGGACCGTTCCAGATGATGAAGATGGTTTTAGTCCTAGTTCCTATTATTTAGCTATAGGTGAACAGGCTATAACAGCAACAAATTTTGAAAACCAAGGTCTTTTCTTATTTGAAAATAATATAGAAGCAGGTGAAACTTTTAAAATAAATATTGGTGGATTAATTAAAGAGACCGATTATTGGTTTGCCGTTAAGTCCGTAGATCAGTTTGAAAATATTTCAGAAATATCGAATATTCTAGCTGTTACTACCTCTACAGAACCTCATTTTATGGAGTCTACAAGAAGCATCGACTTAACCATTGATGTTACCGATAATCCGATAGCCAATGTACCTGTTACTTTTTCAAACATTTCGGAAGGAATAATTTATTGGGAAAGTCTAATTTCTAACGAGACCTATTTTAATAGTCCTGAAGAAACTAATGACACTGCTTTAAAAATAGATTACAAATCTAAAAAGTCTAAAGTATCTAATAAAAAAGAGGATTTAGGGACACCCTTTGAAGCTGTAAGATACTTAACTCCAAATGAATTAGCAGCGAGCTCTATTTCTGCGAATGAACACTGGGAAAATGATACCACAGAATTCACAGCTGGTTTATCCTATGAAAACGGGACAGATCCTGCCTTTTTAGGTGGAACGGGTAATTCTAACGCAGGATTAATAATCGGTACTCGATTTGATATCCCTTACGATTACTCATTTAATTTAACACATCTTGAAGTTGGTTTACTGCCAGAAACAAATGAATATCCTATTACGGTAGAAATTAGAAAAGGCTCTAGAAATGATATGACTAAAGCCGAAACAGTTTATTTACAAGAATATTATCCTGATGCCGTAAATGAGTTGAGATATTATAGAATTCCTATCTACAAACCACAAAATTTCAAAGACAACGAGTCATTTTGGGTAGTTTTACATTTTCCTAAAGAAATGCTAACACCTTTACTTTTACAAATTGGTGGTATTGAATTTATGGATCGTTTTATTTTATCAAGAGATAATGGACGTAGTTATGAAGAAGCTACAAACTTATTCTTAAGATCTGTTATTCCGATGCTTAGAGTATTTAGTACTGGAGAAAATGGTTCGTTTGTATTTCTTGATCCAAAAAATGGAGAAATTCAGGAAAAATCAGATCAGAATGTAGACATAACAGTTGATGCAAATAGTTTAACAAACGGAAATCACTTAGCTTCCATAGGAATTGTTACAAACGATATTCATAAACCTGTTGTAAACATAGAATTAAAGCTAAAAGTTGAAGGACAAGTACCTGCTATTGATACTACTTCATCACATGAATATGACGCTTTTAGTACTGTTGAAAATAACTTTGAATTAGAACTTAAAAATACGGGATTAGCAGACTTTGAAGTCTATGGTTATACTGTTGAAAATGCAGGAAATAATGAAATTTATGCAGATCCCTTAATTGTAAAACCATCAGATTTTGGTAAGGCTAAATTCACCTACACTCCTACTTCTGAAGGTGTTATAAATGATAAACTTGTATTGAATACAAATCTTGGAGACTTAGCTTTTTCATTACGTATTATAAGTGAAAAAGAACCTTCAATGGCGCTAAATTCATCTTCATCAAATATAACTGTAAACTATGGTAATACGGAACCTCTTACGTTAACTATTGCAAACGATGGGACGGGCGCCGCACTAGATTATGACCTTAGTCATTATAGCTTAGAAAACAAAACCTCTGGGCTATTAACAAAGAAGTTAAATTATTCAATTAGTTCGTCTTTAGATCAAGGAGGACCAATAGCAAATACTTGGGAAGATATTTCAAGCTTTGGTACACATCTAAAAATTGAAGTTTATGGAGCGAGCAGTAAAACAGGAATGAAATTTCCTTTTTTCGATCAGTTATTAACGTCTTTAAATATTGATAAATTAGGAAGTATTGATGTATATAACTATAAAGCAATGACACCGCTAATTATTGAAGGAGAGCCTTTGAATATAAAAGATATAACCTACCATGCTTTTGGCGATAGAACTGTATTTAGCTTTGATTGTAACATTATGAAAACAGGTTCTAAAGGGTTTGATAACTATGGGGAAACTGTTACATATCAAATTGTTTTATTTAAAGATGGAACTATAGAATATCGTTATAAAGATGTTAGCGATTTAACATCAGAAAAGGATTATCAAATATTTTTGCAAGGCTTAAAATCTACTGATACCTATGTTTTTAGAGATTATGGAGATGCGCTTCAAATAAGTAATGGACTTGTAGTTAGATTTACACCAAACCGTGCAGTTTCTATGGTTGGTGAAGCCAACAAATTAGAAGGCACTATTTTAAGCGGAAACTCTGAAACTGTAAGTTTAAATATAGACCCTAAAACTTTTGAATTTGCCGAAGGCACTTATAAAGATACGATTGTAGTTTATAACAATACAGCTAATAAATTCAACACAATTCCTTTAACTATTAATGTGTTGGGTGAGACTGATGTTGTTGTTATTGATTCTTTAAACTTTATAGAACCTGTATTTTTGGGACAAGAAGACACAAAATATTTAAAGATTGAAAATAACGGTGCTCAAGCAATTAATTTGGTTTCAGCTTCCGTTAATTTATCACAGTTTACCATAGACAACTCAATGTTTCCATTAGAGGTAAAGGGAATCTCTAATATAATGTTACCTGTAAAATTCAAACCTACTAATACTAACCAATTGCTTGGTGAAATTTCTGTAAGTTTTGAAGATGGAGCGCTTTACAAAGCTGTTATTACAGCTGAAGGTTCTGAAGATTCAGAATACACTCAAGATTTAGCCTTTCCTATTGCCGTAAATTTAGCCGGAGGAGAAAAAACTTCAATTCCGTTTAACATTACAAATACAAGTAGTACTGTTGCATTAGAATATGTGTTTAAAAACAGTAAATATAGTTGGGTTTCTAATGATGAAATTGGAAAAGCTATTGGAGAAAACAACAAAGATATTATCACAGATTATGGTTATTCATGGACATTGAGTGATTCTTCAAAAACATTTCATAAATGGGATGTGCTGAACCTACAAGAAGGACGCTTAGAAATCGAGGCTAATGAATATGAGTCTATTGAATTACCGTTTGAGTTTCCTTTCTATGGAGCAAAATATAATACTATTTGGATTTCTCCTAATGGTTATATCTCAGTTCAAGAACCAAAAAATCAACCTCAAAGTCCAGAATTTATTTTAGAAGATGATTTTAATGGAATAATAGCTCCATTATGGGCTAATTTGAAAATTAATGAGAATGGAGACGGTTTAAACTATAAAATACAAGACAATAAATTAATTGTACAATGGTATAAACTAAAAGGTCAAAACTCAAGTACAGATCCTGGAACAATCTCATTTCAAGTTGAAATTGATGCAGAAGGTACTATTAAATATCATTACGGAGAAATAGAAAGTTGGGGTGGTTTATTAAAATATGGTTTAAAAAGTACAGACGGTACTGAATATCTCGAGGAACCAAAGTCCCAAATAATGCTATGGGCTAATATTAAAAATAATAGTTCTATAATTATTACTCCTCCACAACGTGGATCTATTGCTGCACAACAACAAGATGCTTTTAATTTAACAATATCTGCCGAAGATATTTTTTATCCGGGAACATATCAAGATACTTTAACACTTGTTAGTAATAGTAAAAACCAAAAAACACTTGAAATTCCTGTATCATTAACGGTAACAGGTTCACCTGTGTTGGCCGCTACAGATACCATTGCTTGGGATGAAACTATATTTAGAGATAATTTAACTTTAAGAAAACCTATTAGTTTAACCAATAAAGGATACGATGTTCTAAAAATAACTACTATTTATTCTGAAGGGTTAGAAGGTGTAACACTTTATGATGAAGATGAAAATAAAATAATACGTAACAGCTCAGGAGTACTATTAAATAGTATAGATATTAACCCTTGGGAAACCCAGACTATTTATACTGAAATATCAGTTCCCGAACATCAAAATCAACTTGGAAAAATTTATTTTTCTGGCAATTTCACTAATACGGAAACTGTTGTAAAAGCAACAATTGTAGATTCGCCAATTTTTAACTGGGATGCACAGGATCAAGAGTATACATTAACGAATATTGAAGACAAAGTATATACCTTTAATATAGAAAACAAAGGTGAAACAAAACTTAACTACATATTAACTCCAGCAACGGTAGCTAATGTAGATCCAACACCTGGAGAACTTTATATTTCTGATAATATTAGTGAATATGAATTTGAAGATAGAGTTACAGTAGATTCTTTAGCCTTAGATACTAAAGAAATTGGTGATGGTGTGTTTACTCCTTGGACTTCGGGAGTAGATTTAGCTTTTTCAAATAAATTTACTGCACCAAAAGGAGGCTTCAACCTAACCCATATTAAAAGTTATTCTTATTTCGATAAAATAGAAGAATTAATAACTATTATGGTTTATAAGGGTGGTGATTTACCACAAGATGGTGAAAAAATTTATGAACAACAGTATTTAATCAATACTAAAGTAAATGAAGAATGGATTTATTTCCCATTAGAAAAACCATTTTTTATCCCAGAAGGAGAAGAATTCTACATAATTATGACACATCCTGTATCTAGCAAATATCTAGGTTTTGACAACTCAAATGATGTAGATATTTTACAACACTGTTTTACGGGTGTATATCAAGGTAACCAAAATTATTATTGGTATCCTGGTTATACTCAGAGTGAATTTATGATATGGAAAATGAGACCCGTAACGGCATCTGGCAAAAACCAATGGTTAACTATAGACAACAAAGAAGGTGTAATTCCAGCAGGATCAAGTATCGCTGTTAATGCTACTATAAATCCAAAAATTGCAGGAAAAGGCGCTCATACAGGAAAAATAATAGTGAAATCAAATGATATTAATAACTCAAAAGAAGAAGTAACTATTACTTTAAATGTAAACGGTACACCAGAATTTGAGTTTTACCCAAACATTTATAAAGACACCTTGAAAATTAAGGAAACAGAATCTAAAATATTCAGTTATTTATTTGAGGATGTTGAACAAGAAGAAATGACAATTTCAATAGATGAAAGCATCAAAGGTCTTGAATATGAGTTAACACAAACGGGACAGAAAACAGCGCAAGTTTCTGTAAATACAGATTATGAAAGTGAAGGTTACTATAAAATTCCGGTAAGCTTAAAAGATGCTGTAGGAAATATTACCATGGATACTATTTCAATTCAAGTTCTCGAAAAAAATAGAGCACCTATTTTTAATGTCAAATATGAGGTAATAACACTTAATATGGCCTCCGATACTAAAGCCATAACTATTAACCCATTCGATTTATTTAGTGACCCTGACAATGATGCTATACAAATACTAGCAGGTAATTATAATCCTGAAATTGTAGACATGGCACTTGGAAGTTCATTTGTCAATTTAAATCCGTTGAAAGTAGGAACAGGACAACTTGTCTTTGGTGCCGATGATGGAAAGGAAGATGGTTTTGTTATATATCTGGTTTATGTGAACGTAATTGACGATTCAAACGCTGCAAGTGGAGTACCTGATGGAAATGCAACAAAAGTCAATTTCGATGGTTTAGACATACCAGCAATATTCTCACCAAATCCTGTCATAAATAATACTGCTAAACTATATTACAAGTTAGAAGATGTTTCAAATGTAAATATTCAACTATTCAATTCATTTGGACAATTAAAATACGAAACATCTAAATTGGATGTTCCCGCAGGTGAACATGTTGAAAGATTGTCTTTTGAAAAACTAACACCTGGATTTTATGTCTGCATATTAAATGCTGAAGACAAAGTAAATAAGAGTTTTAAAATAATTGTAAAATAGCATTCTAATTAAATTTGATTGGTTACAAATGACAATGTATTGGAATAATTTAAAAATAGTAAGAAATATGATTAATCATGATTCACTCGCATCCGATGACTTGAATAAGGAAGAGTATGAAATTACTAGTGCTGAAGCCAAACATTGTGATGGCAAAAACAAGATAATTGGAGAATTAACAATTACAAACAAAAGAATTATCTTTTCGTCCAAATCTAGAGAAGATATAACTTTAGGCTTGGATGAGATAGAATTAGTATCCTCTAATAAGCACATTTTTGCTGCTAAAGATAAATTGACAATTGTAGGTAAAAAGAAAGAAAATGTATTTCGCCTCAATTACTCTGAAGATTGGACTTCACTTATTGAAGAATTATTAAAAAACAACTCCAACGATTCAATTTAAAAAACAACCATTTAGGAAGTCTAAAAAAACTCTGTAAACTTATTGTTTACAGAGTTTTTTTTATTCAAAAATTCCATCTTCGAAAAAAAACAACATAATTCATTAGAACTCCCCCCCTTTTTAAATTGGACCATTTTTAACCGAGAAAAATTCGATAGTTGAATATTCTCATCCTAAACTTCGGTTTCCAAAATAAAGTTCAACAGCTAAATAAACGACAAATCTCCTTCATCTCTTTATTATCAACATAGTCAAAAAAGTCTAGACTCCTAAGCTGAAGTTGCCATTTCTTTAACTTAGACTTAGCTATAAGAAGAAATAAATATAAAAAACGAACTTTCTAACAATTGAATGTATCATTTTTTTTAACAAAACAAAAAACTCAGCTAATATTTAGCTGAGTTTTATGTATTGTCATATCTATCGAGTTGCTAATAGTATTTAGCATATACTACACGAGTATGTAAATATTCCTCCATACCATGTTTACCATCAGCACCACCTACACCAGATTTTTTCCAACCTGCATGAAAACCTTGAATTGCTTCAAAATGCTCTCTATTCACATAAGTCTCACCAAAATGCAAACCATTTGTTGCTCGCATTATATTGTTGTAATTTTCAGAGAATATAGAAGATGTCAATCCAAATTGGCAATCATTTGACAAAGAAATTGCTTCCTCTAAAGTATCAAACTTCATTATAGGTAATACGGGTCCAAAAACTTCTTCTTGAATAATTTCCATCTGCTGAGAAACATTTGTTAAAAGTGTTGGCTCATAGAAATATCCTCTATCAAAACTCTCATGGCGTTTACCTCCAAGTAAAACTTCAGCACCTTCTTTTTTAGCAAATTCAACCATCTCAGAAATTTTATCTATCTGAGATTTAGAAACCAAACTACTCATGTCTGCATTTGTTCCTGTTAAAGCGTCTTCAACAGTAACTTCACTCATTTTCTTAGTTATTTTTTCAACAAACTCGTCATAAATACTGTCTTCAACATAAACTCTCTCAGCACAGTTACAAACTTGTCCGCTAAAAATAACTTTTGATGCCACAATTGAATTTACTGCTAAATCTAAATTTGCATCCGCACAAACAATTGCAGGTGCTTTACCTCCTAGCTCTAAAGAAACTTTAGTGATATTTTCTGCTGCAGCTGTAATAATTTGCTGACCTGCAGAAACACTACCTGTTAAACTAATAATTCCTGTAATTGGACTTTTTGAAAGTGCATTTCCAACAGTTCTACCTGCTCCACATACAAAATTTAAAACTCCAGCAGGAAGTTCAATTTTTTGAATAAAGTCAGCAAACTCCATAATTGTATTAGGGGCTTCAGAACTTGGCTTAATAACACAAGTATTTCCTGTTATTAAAGACGCAGCTACTTTACGAGCCATTACAAAAAACGGAAAATTCCAAGGACAAATACCTACCGCTACACCAATTGGTACTTTATGAAGGTAAATATGTTCTTTTTCACGATCACTTTGAATGATTTCTCCTTCAATTCTTCTAGCCCATCCTGCATTATAATCAAAATAATCAGCTGTAACATCAATTTCAACCTGAGCCAAACCAATAACTTTAGCTTGTTCTTTAGACAATGTTTCTGCTAAAAACACTCTATTTTGTCTGATAACATCGGCCATCTTATGTAAAAAACTAGCTCGTTGAATTGCTGGTAAAGCCTCCCAAGCAGGTTGTGCTGCTTGTGCTGCTTCAAGTGCATGATTTGCGTCTTCAACCGTACCAGAAGAAATGGTACTAATTACCTCTTCAGTACACGGGTTTAAGATTTCAATTACAGACGTAGCCTTCGAGTCTACAAATTGTCCGTTAATATATTGTTTATAATGTTTCATAAGCTTTGAATAATTATATTTTTAGATGAATAAAATATTTATGATAAAAACTTTTTTCTTAATTCTTCTACTTGATCGTCATTGATAGGTACCATTTCACCTAATGAATTTCCTAAAACAATAGATTTTGCACTAAATTCTGCAACTTCTAAATAATCAAAAGTTTGTAATAACTTATCTCCTGTAATAATTACTGAATCATTTTCAATAATCAACGCAGTAGCACAGTTGTCAACCATTTCTGAGTTGTTATTTGTTCTAAAATGATCACCATATTTAACTGCATTAATATCTTGTAAAAAGATCCAACTCTCAGGAATTGTACGCACATTTAAATGACTACCCGTTACTCCAAAAGCCATTAGATAAGGAGATTGTGTCATAATTATAGAATTCACCTTAGGATTACGATTGTAAATTTCTTGATGAATCCAACTAGCTCTACTAGGTACTTTACCTGCTTCTCTATGACCATCTTTAATTTGTACGATATCATCTAACTCTAAATCCCAACGATCTACATTGGTCGGTGTAATTAAAAAATCTCCACCTTCCAATCTCATTGATACAGTTCCGTAAGAACCAATCATTAATCCTTGCTGACATGAACGTTGAACAATATTACATATCTCTAATCTCTTCTCTTGCTCTTCAGAAGAATGCACTGTTGTTTCCATTTCTGGCAACACCCCTGTTGCTTGTGCTTCAAATTGATCAATTTGGTCGTCCGATAAATACTTAGGAGTTCCGATTTGAGAACCATACAATATAGTACTTGCACAAAATTCTAAAGCTTCAAAACGCTCATAAGCATCTGTTAAATCACTACCTCCCAAAACGGTTCCATGATTTTCCATAATAATTGCTTTGTAACCTTTTTTAAACTCTTCTCCAATTACCGCTCCTAACTCTTCACTTCCTGGCAATTCATATTTAGCATATCCTATAGGACCACAAATATGTTTTGCTTGAGAAATAATGTTGGTATTTGGTATTTGACGTACAATACTAAAAGAAACTAATGCAGGTGGATGAGCGTGAATAACAGATTTAATATCTGGTCTAGACTCATAAATAGCTTTATGAAATGGAAACTCAGAAGAAGGCTTGTGCTTTCCGATAATTGTTCCGTCTTTTTTTACACAAATAATATCTGAAGCTCGCAAAGATCCTTTATCTACAGCTGAAGGAGTTACCCATATATCTCCCTTATCATCTATTACAGAAATATTACCACCAGATGTTGTAGTCATACCTCTTTTGTATATTCTATCAATAATCTCCGTGATTTGATTTCTAGGGTGTACTAATTTATTCTTTTTTGACATTTTTTTATTTATTTAAAATTAAAAACAACTAGTTAAATGCTAGTTGTTTTTTTATTTATTATGAAAATTTAGTTGGCAATTATAAATGGAACATGCTTTTTAAGGGCATAATTCTTTTTCAGAAATTTCGAATTTAACTTAGTGTCCGAAATAGAAATTGCTGCACCCAGGGCAGAACCCAATGACGCATTTGTAGTTCTTAATTCTTTATCTCTGAAATAATGTGATAATAGCTTTATATAAACATCATTATCACTAAACCCTCCATCTACATATAATCTAGAAATAGTATCACCTCCTTTAGCTTCCTTTATACACTTAATTTGTAGTAAAACTAATTCTGTCATTAATTGATGGTAGGCATCTTCATAAGTATCAAAATCTACAACCGTTTTTTCTGGCATATCTTCATCTACAATACTTTCCCATTTATAACAATGTTTAAAATCTTTAATCAATTCAGAGTACGTGTCAAAATTAAATTTCACACTTCGGTGATAATCATCATTGACTCCAAATAGTTTATCCAATTTTTTAACCTGTACTTTATATTCGTTTCCTAAAAACAAACGAGATGCTTTCACTGGTTTCCCATTGATACGCATATAGTTTATGGCATCTTTATTATCCGCATCCTCAGAAATAGGATTTTCTGTAAAAGGATTAAAACTAATACTCCAAGTTCCTGTAGAAATTAAAACAAATTTCTTTTTAATACTTCTAACATAAGGCAACAATGCTGCTGAACTATCATGAATTCCAACTCCAATTTTTATACGATTACCATTGTAATTCATATTAACACTCGTTTCCGTAGAAACTATTGGAGGTAAAATTTCATTAATTCCTTCTTCATACACCCAAGTATGATAATCTTTTTTATTGTAATCCCACAAAGCTGTGTGGCATCCAATACTTGTGTACTCACTTAATGGAATACCTGTAAAAACATAGCTAAGGTATTGAGGCAAATGCAATGAATATTTTATTTGCTTAAAAATTTCTGGCTTTGTTGTTTTCAACCAATACAACTGCAAACCAGAGTTTAACATACTTAAATCTGCACAACCTGTATCTTTTAAAAAACTTTCTTTTGGTCCGTACTTTTCAAAAAAAGATGTCACTACACTCTCAGGTAACTCTTTTGTATAATTATACAAAGGGGTTAATGGATTTCCATCTTTGTCTAAATGAACAAAACTAGCTCCATAAGTTGAAAAATTAATTGCTTTTACCGAAAACTCTTTAGCCTCAAGAATTCTATCAAATACTTCTTTTAACCATTTCTGTAAGGCAGGTAAGTTTTCAGTAGGATGGCCATCTTCATCTACAATTTCTTCAAATGAAATATATTCTTTGTGAACTTCTTGAAAATCTTTATCGAATAGGAAAAACTTTTTATTAGTTTTTCCTATATCAAAAACAGCTGTTACTTTTTGTTTCATAATAAAATATTAAAGACCTGTAGCTACCGTGTTTCTACCTCTTTCTTTTATCAACTGACCTCTTACATCTAAACTTCTATAAGCTTGAATTGGACTAATAACACCTCCAACATCTAAACGTGCTTTTTCAATTAATGGACGAACATCAGTTCTGTAAGCTCCTTGTAATATTTCTTGACATTTTACAACGTCATTATCTATTTGTGCAGCTCTTAATTCAGCTTGATCAATAAGCAATGCTTTAGCGTATGCTTCTTGAATTGCTTCTAAAGATTGTATTAAATCTTCCAATGGATCTTTTACATTATGACTTGCATCAATCATCCAAGCTAAATCTGGATTTTGAGGATTGTTTTGCATTCCATAAACTAATTCGTTAAAAATTAAAAATAATGCATACGGTTTAATACTTCCTACAGTTAAATCATCATCACCATACTTACTATCATTAAAGTGGAATCCACCTAATTTTCCTTTTAATTGCAAAATAGAAACAATTTGTTCTATGTTAGAATTTGGAAGATGGTGTCCTAAATCGACTAAGGTAAATGCTTTGTCTCCACATCCGTTAGCTAACATTAAAGAAGCACCCCAGTCTTGGATTACCGTACTGTAAAAATTAGGTTCGTAAGGCTTGTATTCAATTAACATTTTCCAATCATCTGGCAATCCTTTGTAAATATCTTTCAAACTGTCTTGCGTATTTTGAAAAGCAGTTTGAAAATTATTTTGTCCAGGAAAACAAGATCCATCAGCTAACCATACTGTTAAACTTTTTGATCCTAATTTATCTCCAATGTTAATTACATCTAAGTTATGAGCTATTGCTTGTTCTCTAACCGCTTGACTGGTATTACTTAAAGAACCGTATTTATAAGTTTCTTTAGCGTCTTTTTGGTCTTGGAAAGTATTTGAATTTACAGAATCAAACTTTATGTTTAACTCATCTGCTTGTTCTTTTATTGCGTTATAGTCAGAAGGCACATCCCAAGGAATATGTAATGATACAGCACCTGCAGTTTGTGTAAGAGAATGTAAAACACCAACATCTTGAAGTTTTTGTTCTAAGGTAGATGGTTCTCCATAATGAGAGAATCTTCCAAAACGAGTTCCTCCAGCCCCTAAAGCCCAACTAGGAATCGCTACCTGAAATTCAGATAACTTTGATACAATGTCAGAAACATTATACCCGTTTTTACTTAATTTGTTTGCAAGAAAATCAAAACTTTCTGTATGATTTTCTAAACCATTTTTGTTGAAATCTAAAATTTGTTCCTTATTTATTTTCATGATATGTAAATTTTCTCTTTTAAAAAAAGCTTCCAAACTTTAAACCAGAAGTTATGGAAGCTTTTATCTACTACTAACTTAACTTATTTCTTTTTATCGAACAAAAGCATTTGCCATACCACCATCAACATTAATAATGTTTCCTGTAGATTTATCAAGAATTCCTACTAAAGAAAACACACCATTTGCAATATCATCTGGAGTAATAATTTCATTTAATAAGTTTCTTTTTGCATAAAATGCTGGTAGTTCTTCTACGGTAATACCATTGGCTTTAGCTCTACCTTCTGCCCATGCTCCTTCCCATATTTTACTTCCTACAATAACTCCATCTGGATTTACTGTATTCACTCTTACTTTATCTTTTGCTAATTCCGCTGCTAATAAACGTACCATATGCTGTTGTGCAGCTTTGGCTGTTCCATAAGCAACATTGTTTGGTCCTGCAACCAATCCGTTTTTACTTGCAATAGCAATATAATCTCCTCCTAATCCTTGCTGACGTGTGATTGCAGAGAACTGTTTAGCTAAATCAAACTGACCTTTTACTAAAATATTCTGTAGGATGTTCCAATCTTTATCTGTTGTTTCTTCAATTGGTTTTGAAATAGCCAATCCTGCACTATGCACAACAATATCAATCCCTCCAAACTCAACACATGCTTTTTTATAAGCAGATGCAATTGAATCAGGGTTTGTTACATCACATATCGCATAAGTAGAAACATCTCTCTTATAAGTTGCATTGGCTTTGATCAAACTCTCTTCATTAATATCTGTCAAAACAACATTAGCACCTTCAGCAGCTAATTTATCAGCAATTGCTTTTCCAATTCCTCCTCCAGCTCCAGTTACCAAAGCAACTTTACGAGATAGTGGCTGTTCTTTTGGCATACGAGATAATTTTGCTTCTTCTAACAACCAGTACTCAATATCAAAAGCTTCTTGTCTTGGTAATGAAGTGTACTCAGTTATTGCTTCTGCTCCACGCATTACATTAATTGCGTTAATATAAAATTCATTAGCCACACGTGTTGTTTGTTTGTTTTTTGCAAAACTAAACATTCCCACTCCTGGATAAATAATAATTACCGGATTTGCATCACGAACAGCTGGACTATTTGCCTTTTTACAAGTGTCATAATACGCTTGGTATTCATTTCTGTAAGCTACAAATGCAGGCTCTAATTTTGCTAAAATTGCAGCGCTATCAGATAAATCTTCATTTTTATCTAAAGTCAACACTAATGGTTGAATTTTTGTTCTTAAGAAATGATCTGGACATGACGTTCCCATTGGAGCTAATCTTTCCAAATCATTACTATTAATAAATTCTAAAACAACGTCTGTATCAGAAAAATGTCCAATCATTCTGTTTTCAGAAGAACACAATCCTCTTAATAACGGCATAATTTGAGCAGCTTTCTCTAAACGTTCTTCTTTCGGTAAACTTTCAATTTTTTGACCTCCAAAAACACTTCCGTTTTCTTTAATCTTATTTTCGATAAATTCAGAAGCCATTTCAATAACCTCTAAACTATTCATATAACACTCATAAGAAGTATCTCCCCATGTAAATAATCCATGAGAACCTAATACGATTCCTCTAATCCCAGGGTTATCAGCCAAACATTTCTCTAACTGCAATCCTAAATCAAAACCTGGACGTTGCCATGGCACCCATCCCATAGTGTCTCCCCAAATTTCTTTGGTCACTTTTTCACTGTCTTTTGCAGCTGCAACTGCAATTAAGGCATCTGGATGCAAATGATCTATATGTGCAAACGGTAACAATCCGTGTAAAGGTGTATCAATTGAAGGAGCTTTACTGTCTAAATCAAAAATACAGTGATCAAACAATCCAACCATGCGGTCTTCATCTTCCATTCCTCCATATACATTCTTTAAATCACGTAATCTACTCGTATACAAACCTGCAATACCTGCTCTGTTTAACGTACCAATATCTCCCCCAGATCCTTTTACCCACATAACCTCAACTTCTTCGTTGGTTAAAGGGTCAGTTTCAATAGTTTTACAACTTGTGTTTCCTCCTCCGTAATTGGTAATTCTTAAATCGGCTCCTAAGATATTAGATCTGTATAAAAACAAATCTACTTGGTTATCTCCAAAGGCTGCTGCCTTTTCCTCGTTCCATAAATAATCGACATGGTTAAAAGTCTTTGTATTTTCTTTCATAAATAATAAGATAAATTAATGATATCAAAAATATGCTTGATTTTAAGTTTTTCTATCCTGTACTGTACCGTTTTAACGAATATTACAAGAAAAAGAATTATTTCAATGCTACAAAAAGCTATAAAACTCTTTATTATGAGCACTTAAACTCTTGTTTTGACAATTAATATTTTAGTTAAAAATTCTTTTATTATTTACATAATAAAATTAACTTTTTGATGAGACTTTAATTACCTAATTTATCAAAACAACCCAACAGGATAGAGCAGGATGACCTGCCTGATTACAAAATCTATTTTTGCAAAACAAATTCAAAATAAAAAAACACCTCCTAATAAATATCAAATAAAAAGCGAATCTCTTATGAACAAAAACCACATTACGTTAGGCGAATTTATTATTGACAATCAAAAACATTTCAAATATTCCTCTGGAGAGCTTTCTCGATTAATAAACTCTATTAGATTAGCTGCCAAAATTGTAAATCATGAAGTTAACAAAGCGGGGTTAGTGGATATATTAGGAGGAGCTGGAGAAACAAATGTTCAAGGAGAAGATCAGCAGAAACTAGATATTTATGCAAATGAAGTATTTAAATCAGCATTAATAAACAGAGAAATTGTTTGTGGAATTACAAGTGAAGAAGAAGATGACTTCATTATTATTCAAGGGAAAAACAATGCACATAATAATAAATATGTTGTTTTAATGGATCCTCTAGATGGTTCATCAAATATTGATGTTAACGTTTCTGTAGGAACAATCTTTTCTATATATAGGAGAGTAACTCCTATAGGTATGCCTGTGAAAAAAGAAGATTTTTTACAAAAAGGGAACGAACAAGTAGCGGCAGGATATATTGTTTATGGTACTTCAACTATGCTTGTGTATACCGCTGGGCATGGAGTTAACGGATTTACATTGAATCCTGCAACAGGGAGTTTTTATTTATCTCACCCAAATATGAAATTCCCTGAAACTGGTAATATCTTTTCGATAAACGAAGGTAATTATGCTCATTTTCCTCAAGGCGTCAAAGACTACATAAAATATTGTCAGGCCGAAGAAGAGGATAGACCTTATACCTTTAGATATATAGGGTCAATGGTTTCAGATTTTCATAGAAATATGATTAGAGGAGGTATTTATATATATCCTTCTAGCTCTAAAGCACCTAAAGGTAAGTTACGTTTATTATATGAGTGCAATCCTATTGCTTTTATAACCGAACAAGCTGGAGGAAAAGCAACAGACGGTTTTCAAAGAATAATGGACATTCAACCAACTGAATTACACGAAAGAGTCCCTATTTTTTGCGGAAGTATTAAAATGGTAGAAAAGGCAGAATCATTCATGAATAAATATGAAACCAAAAAAAACGAATAACTTCGTTTTTTTTTGCGTTATAAGCACCTCTCTATTAATAAACTTTTTATAAATTTATAGTCTAATTACGTTTCCTTAAAGCAGATGAACTATGAGCATGACAAAATTCATAAGAATTGATGAAAATTCTAGAATTCCAAAGTATCAACAAATTATAGATTCTATAATTGACAACATTTCTGCAGGTAACCTAACTATGGATCAAAAGATTCCTTCAATAAATATGTTTAGTGAGGAATTTTACCTTTCTAGAGATACTGTTGAAAAAGCTTATAGTATTTTAAAAAAAAGAAACATAATTACTTCAATTAGAGGAAAAGGGTACTACATAGCAAGAACAAAACTAATATCAAAAGTTAATATCCTATTTTTAATTAACAAATTGAGTTCTTATAAATTAAGAACATATAATAGCTTTATTAATTCTATAGGAGCTAACTCACACACAGACTTGCATATTTATCATTGCGATGAGAGTGTCTTTTTAAATTTATTAGACAAAAACAAATCGGCATATGATTATTTTATAATTATGCCACATTTTAAGACGGACGATCTAAAACACGTAAGCCTTACTGATAATGTAGTTAAAGCTATTAATAAAATTCCTACAGAGAAATTAGTTATTCTTGATAACATCAAACTTGATATTGAAGGTGATTTGATAAAAATTTACCAAGATTTTGAAAGCGATATTTATTTAGCACTTACCCAGGGATTATCTAAAATCCAGAAATACAAAAAAATTATGCTGATATACCCTAACAAAGCGGTATATCCATATCCTAGACGTATTTTACATGGGTTTAGAAAATTTTGTGCAGAATATAAATTAGATTTCGAAATTCTAGATGAAGTTTATCATGATATGATTTTAAAGAAAGGGGATTTATTTATTACCATAGAAGAATCGGACTTAGTTGAACTTGTAAAACAGATTAGAGAAGATGAATATACAATGGGAACAGACATTGGTGTTATCTCCTATAATGATACTCCTCTTAAAGAACTACTAGGAATTACTGTGATATCTACCGATTTTAGACTCATGGGAGAAACAGCAGCCAAAATGATTCTAAACAAACAAAAAGGCAATGTAAAATTACCGTTTAACTTTATTGACAGAAACTCTCTTTAATAAAATTAGCACACATTTACTAGCTTAAAAAAATCGACTAAAAAAGATATACTATTCTGTATAATCTTTATAAAATCTTTTGGAATCATCAGTATAAATAACATCGTTCTTATAAATCATTTTTTCACCTTCTCCAATATAAATACTTATCAATTCTTCCTTATCATTCAAAGTAATTACTGCATAAGTTCCATTAAAAAACAAACTCAATTCTTCACTTTTAAAAACTTCATTTTTAGATTGTGTAATTACATACTGAACCAATTTACTAGATGGTGTTTTACTTACTATTTTTAATCCTTTATAAATTCCATCTTGTTCAATTTTAGTAACAGATTTAATGGTGGCTTCTTCTGTTTCATTAAAAGGTTCATAAACTACCACAAACGGATTTCCCCATGCTTCTCCTTTATTTCTAATGATTAAAGTAGGTGTAGGTAATTCATTATAAGGTGCTGGAGATTCAAAAGTCATAGGTGCTTTCACCTTTGTATATTCTCTGTTTTTAAAACTAGGAATATGAAGCTGCATAAAAACATTCTCTGATTTTAATCTTTTTAAATTAAAAGTAACTTTTACGTCTTTTTCGTATCTTTTTGAAGTCTCTACATTCTTAAAAAAATGCCACCCAGGGTTTCTATATTTTTTATTATGAATCCATGTAGACTTAGCATTGGCCATATATCTTTTAGGTGTCTTTTCGAGTATTAAATCCTTATTTTCAAAGACCAATTCATCTCCAATATTATGATACAAATAATCATGATATTCATTAGGTAGTTTTGATTTCGAGCGAAAAACATCTACATAATATCCTGTGGTAGGTGATGTTCTTATTAAACCTAAAGTTCTTTCTTGGGTTGCTTCTGCTTTATCTCCTTTATCATCAACAAAACTAGTTTGACTAAAAGAATGATTTGGAGAAATACCTTCATCTCTAACTTTTGGTTCCATTGAAATTAATTTCACAGAATTAATCCCCAAATTGACCCAACCACCTTCTCCTTGTGAACTTCCGTTAACAATTACTGTATTGTGAGCTGCAAAAATTCTTGAGTAATTTTCATGCAAATCTTTTCCGTATTTTTTTCTTCCATGATCTACCCCTAAAACTTGTCCTTCTCCATACAATTCAATATTCATCCCTTCTGCATGCCCATGTACCATGTGCGCACCTCCAACAAAACCCATCAATCCATCTTTAGGTTTACCTGTACTGCTTAAATTTCTTTGTAACACAATTCCTGCATGATAAACTCTATCTGTTCTAGGTAGTTTTATAGTATTAGATTCTCCATAAATTGCATCATCATACCAAAATAAGGCCTCAATACTTTTCCTAGAATACGCTCCATTTTCCATACCATTTTTTAGAAGCGGAGCAAATTTTTCTTGTAAATACTCTAAGTTATCCATCTTTGCCAATACATAAGCATTTTCATAAGCTTGATAAGAACTATGTTGCCTTCTATGACCATCACCCCAACGAATAATTTCGTGATTAGGATAAATAAGATCATCTAATCTTGGAAGTGCAAAAAGGATATTTGGATATTTAGCTCCTAATTTTAAAGAAGGATTATATTTGTTTATAACTAATAGTAGTTTGGCTAAAATTCCTGTAGAATGATTTAAGTATTGTGAGGTTTCTGGCCAAATATCACCTTGATTTGTATAATTTTTAGCCATTACAGGCAAAGCATCTTGATTCTGGGTACTTTCTGATAAAAAGTAATCTAAAAACTTTTCACGTTCTTTTTCATCGTCCATTGCTAATGCATTATACACCAAACTTGGAGCTTCTAATACAGGATGATTGGAACCTGTTTGTCCATAATTAATGGTAATATCTGCATAGGTTTTGCACACCTTTTGAAGTTCATCAACAGGAAATACTACTTTTTTATTTTGAATGATATCAAAAGTATTGCCTTCTTTTTTAAGATAGGTTGCAATAAAATCGTAAATTAATGGAACTTTGTAGCCAATTACACGAACTTCTCTAAAACCATCATAAGGAAACAACCAGCCACCTCTACCATGCCAATTAGATAACTTGGATTTTTGTACAGATTTCACAAAAGAATACAAAATACTGCTTGCCATGTGCGCGTATTTTTCATCTTGGGTGATGTAGTATAATGTACCACAATCTAATGCTATTTGTAAATATTTAATTAACGCTTCTGCTGGCTCCCATTCCTTATCTGTGGCATTATCTAAGTTTCTATGCTTCCCATTTTCTATATGATCTGTTTTGAAAAATGGTGGAAAACTATTCTCTTGACCTTCTAACCAATTAAAAGGCAATTGTTTGATGTAGTTTTCTGGATTTTTAAAAAACAAATCAACTTCATCATCTGTTTTGGATAACAGTTTTGTATAAATATCTTTTGCCCAAGGTTGGGTTTTTATTTTGTTGAGAACATGATCCCTTTCAGAAGCTTTTACCAAAATAAAAGGGCGTTCTAATTCTTG